>DATEUF010000160.1:0-12345 GCA_035283325.1 Pyrinomonadaceae bacterium
GATCGCCTCGGCCCATGCGAACGACGTAACCAGCCTCCAATAAGCGTAGGCAAAAATCCATTTCCTCTCCCTGGTGAACAAGGCAATCTCTGTATCCACCAACTTGCAGAAAAAGATCCCTTCGTACAGCATGGGCAGTACCGATGAAAGAATCTGTGACAAAGATTCCCTCGTTCGCCGGCACCTGCTGACGAACTAAAGCTGACTTGCGTGGTTCAATGTAGGGAATAGCCACTGCACCTATTCTGTTGTCATCGAACTCGCTCAGCGTTTGCTCCACAGTACAAGGCGAAACAAAGATTGCGTCATCATCAATAGAGAAGATAATTTGACCTTTTGCTAGCTTCGCGGCCCTGTTGCGCTGGGCAATGCAACCCCTCGAAACAACGGACTGCTCTAACCTCACGGAGGGATATTCCAATTGAACCATCTCAGCCGAGCCGTCGTGGGACCCGTCGTCAATAACCAGAATCTCGACTGGTACAGTCTGGGCGAGTGCTGAGGCGATCGCACTCCGCAGTTCGTCGCGGCGATTGCGTGTGGTTATGACCACGGTTGCCAATGGCTGGTCAAAATGTGAGTGGCGCCATTCGGCTCCCGCGCCAGGAACAACCCAAGCGGCCGCATCGGCCCGTAGAGGAGGCTCTTTAACTATCGGGCAGGAGACCACGTTTACGAAGTTCTTCCTCGAGGACATTAGCTAGAAGTACATGGCCAAATTCAGAAAAGTGACAATCATGTGGTCGCTGAAATGCCCGGACAGCGTTGGGACGGATCCGTTTGAAGTGAGGCAAGAGGTCTATAACGTAGACTCCAGGCACTGCGGACAGCGATGCGAATCGGCTCCAGTAATTTCTGGCCATACGATAGAGCACGTAACTGTCATAAAAAACGGGCGCGATCACGAGCGGCACCGTCCCGCAACCCTTCTTGAAACGGCGAATGATTGCTTCCATGAGCTGCCATGCTGGTGTTCGTGAATTGCGGTATTCCGGAAACGGCTCCCACGGGAAAACGCCATAAAGTGCTTTTTTTACCGCATACGCTCCTGGAATCGTACTTAGTCGCGCCTTCAGTTGGCCTGCAACACCGGTATTAGAATCGGTCACGTCCGGCAGCTTTGTATTTGTCGATTGCCCATTCTGTGGCACAGGAACATTGTGCAGAACGAGGTCCACACCTGCCAGTTCGAAGCGTGGTTTGTGACGAACAACCCGACCCCCAGTTTTTGGATCGTATCCTTCGCGGGCCTCTACCAAATTGCGACGAATGTTCTGGAGAAACGGGAAAAGCAGTACAAGATCGTGTTCGTAGTTTGGGCCAATCCTCTCATAAAGGAGCAACTGCTGATCGGTTCCGGTGCCTTCGAGGCCAAAGTTGATAACTTCAAGATTCTCATTACGCCGTTCGAGCAATTCTGAGAAGCGCTGGTTGTTCGAAACAAACTGACCCGCGACATATGAATCTCCAAACACCAACATGCGAAATATTCCGGCCGGCTTTCTATGTGAGTATTCGCGGTCGCTGCGGATGCCAGCTGGGTTAATCGCAATCTCGTAATTACCACCGCCAGGCTTCCTGAGGACCTGCCGCGTATTTGGCTTGTACCGATAGCCTATCTCGGCGTCGTACTCAATATAAGGTTTCGTATCGAAAGCGTCGCCCATTCAATCACCATAGCGTGTAAATCTCGTCGGGAATGGTTTCCCTTCTCTCGAATACTGTCTTGCTGCGGATCGAAGCGCCTAATGCGAGTATGGGAAACCCAAGAATGAACCTCCAACGCCATAGCGCCAGATGCCAGTTAAAAGTGGCCTGATAAAGGTCCCAAGCATCTCTCCATCTCCCTGTTTTCAAACAACTCAGTATGACCGGACGAATGTGCCGCGTTAGAATTCGCCGACGGTCCGTTGCTCTACTTGATCCTCCAGGGTAGCCGTTCGCGCACTCCCTTCGAACCATGAGCCAAGCACCCTCAAGTGCCTTACTGAAGTCCTTGCTCAGATTCGAGGGGTGCTCGCGGTAGCCAAAGGTATATGGCGAAATAACCTGAGTAAACCCAGGCGCATCGCCAAGTTTGAGGGCGAGATCTCCGTCTTCACCACTTACATTTTCTTCCGCAAAACCGCCACAACTCCTCAAGAAGCTCGTTTTCACCACAAACGAGGAGACACCCCACCATCGCCATTCATCACCCGAACTGAAGTAATCTTTGAATAACTTAAGTTCGAGTGGATCAGTGGAAAAACTTGGGAGATCCGTTTCCGTGTTGAATCGAAATGGTTTTCCGACAATATAGGAAGGCGAATCGGCCCTTTCGATCACGGAGGCGATGGTTGTGAGCGTCCAGGGGAACCAGACATCGTCGCTATCGAGGAAAGCCACATAATCTCCGCGTGAGCGTTCAAGTCCTGCATTGCGCGCCGCGCCTGGTCCACGCCGATGTTGCGTAATGGCAATCACCTGGTTGCCGAGCGTGCTCAAGTATTCGGATGTGCCGTCCTTCGATCCATCGTCTACAACTATTACTTCAAACGCCGAGTTCTGTTGTTGCCAGACCGATTTTAGTGCCTGCTTCAAGAACGGCAGCCTGTTGTAAGTTGGAATAATGATGGAAAAACTGGGACTCAAGGTAGCAGTCACCCTCCTGAGGACAAGCCAATCTTTTGGAATAGCTCCTTGAACCGGTGCAACCACGTATGATCACGCAGCGCACGTCGATAACCCTGATTACGCAGCTTCTCCGCTAACTCTGCATGTCGCAGGTAATAGTTCGCCTTATCAATGAGTTCCTCTGGCGTACGATAGGTGTCAATCTCACGTCCGACTTCATAGAATTCGTTTATCTCATCGGTGTCTCCCGTCAGATAACAGGTCCGACACATAGGTGCTTCAAAATCGCGTAGCCGAACGTGCGGAATCAGCCGCGAGCCCAATCTCCCATCGGCCCAGACATTGCTGAAATTGAGCACTACCTCATAGCTACTAAGCACCTCAGAAAGATTTTCGGCCCTTCCTTTGGCGTGAGGTTTCAGTACCGACCGCAACCTTCGAGTCTCTGTAGCATAGAAGGCCTGTCGCAATGTTCGAAATGACCCGCCTACCAGCCCATTTTGTTTAACGTTCTTGCGAAAAACCTCAAGATTGGCTTCGGCGCTTCCAACCCACCTCACTCCTTGTGATTTTTCTTCCTCGTGCTGACTGTTTGTGTCGGGAAGCCAGCCATTGCCGTAAATATCCACCGGAACACCTTGTCGAGCCAAACTCGCTAGCCACCGATCGCGATCACAATAACGCTGGCCCACGAAGCAAGTCCTGCGCCGACGAGCCACGTTCGGAATTGGATGACAGACCTTGGGGTCAGCCGCCATTTGCACCCAGACGGGATTCGCGCCTGCCTTTAGATACTGAGCTCGTGCATTCTTCTCAGGGTGCCAGGAAAAACGAACGCGCGAAGCAATAGCAGAAACCAGTTCGAATTGATAAATACTGTTGCAGTAGAAATTCACCGTCGGGATATCTAAGCGATGAATTTCATCTACCCCGAGCGGATCAAAATGCGCATTGTAAAAGTAACTGAGAAAAAGATTGATTGGTCTCTGCCGGTGAGCTGTCTTTACCTCGTCGATAATCTGTTCCGTAATCCGGCCACGAACACCCATCTCTTGAGGCGTGAACCTACACCCAGTATGCATAAAATCGCTTGCTTGGAGGAGGTCGACTTTGCACTCCACAATTTCGTGGCCCAACTCGCGCAGCGCTGGATAGAAGTTCCTACTCCAAAGATTTCCATAATAGAACCTCGAATCGTTGGAATGCCGGACTGCGGTGAAGATGCGCATCTGGAGAAAAGAAGCTGGATGCTAATTTCGAATAGCTACTCCATCCGCAAACGGATAGCGCGCCCGGGTCTGTCTAACTTGAAATCCGGCTGTCTTTAGGCGGCTACTAAACTCATCCCAAGTTACTTGCCCACCATGCACCTCAAAAAAAATCGCGCATTGAATTGGTAAGACTGGAATGAGCTCAGGCAGTATATTAAGTTCCTCGCCCTCTATGTCTAGTTTCAGCAGCAAGCCATTCAAGGCGGACCCGCGTATCAGAGAATGCAGTTTCACTGTTCGGACGCGCACACTCCCATTAGCATTGCGCTCATTAGCAATCTGCAGGGATCCTGAATTACTGCATTCCGACTTGAACCAACCCTCGCCGTCGTGAAGAGATACCGCTGCATCCTCAATGATTATTGACACTGAATTAATCCCCGCCTGTGCCTTGATGAACTCAATATTAGTGGGGTCTGGCTCAATCGCAACTATTTGAGCTTCTGGATAGCGCGATGCCGCCAAAAGTGAAAAGAGACCGATGTGCGCGCCGCAGTCGTAAATGACTTCTGGCTGGAATGGCACTAAGGCCAGATCGTAACAACAATCCACTAACACTTCTTCAAGTGAGATTAAATGCCCCAGGTCACGAGGATTAATGACCGCTCTTAATCCTCTTAGATTTCGCGGCCGAATCACGATGGACTGACCAAACAGTCTACCCAAACGTGCTATAACGTCATCCGAACCAAACGGGTGCCCTCTAGCAAAGCCTAGTAGAACGAGTTTTGCCAAGTCGGATGGTGACGAACTGATTTCGGCAAACAATTTGATTTGGCGAAGCCTTGCTCTATTCACTATAGCCCCAGTCAGATATTGGAGACGATTAACCTCTTCAATCGCGCCAGCTTCTCTGCTGTTTCAAAGCCAAATAATGAATAAGCAGCCCGATAGAGCGCAGGAACTGCCGGAGCTACGGGCATGAATTGGCTGTATGACTCTTCGATGGATTCGATAATCCGAAGGGCAGTCGAGCGATCCTGCAACCACATCTGCCGCGCAATCTCGAACCGTGCCTGATTGATTGCGTGCAGCCGATCCTCCGTTAATTCATCATGTTCGCGCAGGAACTGTTCAAGCCGTTGTTCAATCTCCAAACGCCGTCGCAACACCTCTTTCACATCAGCCTTGCTGATGCCGTTACCGTTATGCCAGTCTCGATATGCGGCGTGGCATTCGTCGAAGTATTCGAAGCGCGCGCCATTCATGATAAGGCGGAGGTACAGTTCGTGTTCCTGACAGCAGGGCTGGCATGGATCCCAACCTCCTGCACGCACCACCGATTCTTTTCGCCACAGTGGCCCGCCGGTTTGGGGCAACCACCATCGTGCTAGCAGGATAGCGGGATCGCGAGGTTCAGGGATTTGCGTAATCTTCTCTTCTACATTGGCTTCCGACCAGCGCACGCAAAGAACAGGGCTATATATGACATCGCAGTCTGGAAGATTCGCTAAGACCCTAACCTGTCGCTCAAGCTTTAATGGAAGAAGGTAGTCATCGGCGTCCAAGTATTGCAGCCATTCACCCCGAGCAAGTTCAAGCAGACGGTTGCGCGCCGCATTACCACCCTCATTACGACCAGTTTCCCATCTAATCCTGTCGCCGTAGCGCTTAATCATGTTTAAACTTCCATCTGTAGAGCCGTCATCCACAACGATGACCTCTTTCTCAGGCCATGTTTGCGCGACTGCGCTCTCGATGGCTTGAGCCACCCAGCGTTCGGCGTTGTAGCAGGGAATGAGAATCGAAACGCGCAACTATTCTTTAACTCGTCCAAGCAAGGGGCTGGATTGGATCGAATGTGGATTCGATCAACTTCCGCCCCCCAAATCGCTCGGGGTACTGAAGAGCTTCAATGAGTTCTGCGATATGCAGAGCTAATTTTGCAGATAAACGCGACGGGCGGTTCTCTCTGATTGCTTCGGCCATCTCTGCAGGCCCTCGGCAGAAGTCAATGGGCTTATTGACGCTAACGAATCGGCCCGGTGGTCTCCTGACAAACGGGACTCTTCTTTGCCGGTGCCAGCCGTTTACCAAAGCCGGTTGCTTCAACCACCCGCGCAAACGTTTGACCTGCCGCTCGATCAACGCATCGAAACCTTTTGAAGGAACGCGTCTTATGAAAACGGGGGAAAGATCGTTTCGCACATTAGCTGTGAAAAGCACTCCATCATCACCAACAATGGTCAATGACTTGTCCTGTGGGGCGACAACACTGCAAGTGAGCCGTGCTACAACACCGTCCGCATACTCAATACAGCCAACGGTAAAATCTGGGGCCATCCTCTCCACTTCAATTCCCTTTTCCGGAATCTGGACTGATGCAAAGGACGTCACCCGGAGTGCTGGTCCAAAAAAAGCGGCCAGCCAGGTCAATACGTAGCCTGCATGCTCATACGTGCAACCGACTTCGAACTCGTCCTTTGCCGGCCACGCAACATCTAAGTCATTTCGCCATTGCCACGGCGACAAATTTGGCGCGATCATGCCATCGTCAAAGTTAGCATAGACGAGACGCACGGTTCCGATGGCGCCGTCCTTCAGTGACTTCCAGATCGTTTGACAAGTTTCTCCGAGCACGCTACAAGGCGCCGCCCCCAGATACAGTTGCCGCTGTTGGGCTAGTGCCACCAACTCACCAGCCGTCTCGAAGTTCATTGCCAGAGGTTTCTCAGAGTACACGTGCTTGCCGGCTTGCAGACACGACTTAGTTACGTTGTAATGACTTCTTGGGTCAGTCAGATTTAGCACCATCTCCACATCCGGATCATCAAGAACCTGATTGAGGTTGGTACAGATCCGGCCTGGCCAATGTTGCGTAAAGGTGTGCAGATTCTTTTCGTTCTTGTCATACGCTCCTACCAGCGTGAGCTCCGGGTAGTTGACGAGCGTCTTACCGTAGAATTCGGCTGCGTAACCGCAGCCGATGATCGCAACGTTCATACAATTTGATTCAATTCCGGAGGATGAGATGGCGGTTCTTCTTCGCTCCGCATCACGCTGCTTGTTCCGCACGGGTCTCTTTGCCCTTAATTCCAGCCCCGTAATGCCTCTGAACCTTTGTTAGGGCTGCGGCGATGTCTGCCATATCCTCCTCAGTTCCAAGAAATATCTCGTGTGGGATGTAACCAACTCCATTGACGGCCCTATCCGAGACCGGGGTGGGCAATAGCCGTATGAAATCAGGATGTTTGCTCATGAGCTTTTGGGTAGCAGGTTGCGCTGAGATCGTCGCGTTGTAAGCTTGATATATTGGCGTACCTTCTGCCTGAGCTGCGATCAGAAAATCTTTAAACGATAGGTCACCGCAGTTTTCGGGAAAGTAACGCATGGGGAACATGTGCATGCCATGGCGGCGCACGCCGCGTTGTATAGCGAGCGGCTTTACGCACGTGGTGTCTTTAAGCAATTCTCTCAGGGTAATGAAATTCTGGCGCCTCCGCTCTTGCTCTGCCTCAAATCTGCCAAAACGGTAACTCAGAAGCGCTGCTTGGTACTCAGTAGCGCGGCAATTCCATCCCAGAGTTACATGGCGCCAACGCTCGGCGTCAGTCAGCGGGCGTCCAACATCGTGCATCATATGAGCACGTTCAAAAATATTTTGATCATTTGTGGTAAGAGCACCTCCCTCGCCGCAGCAGAGATTCTTAAAAGCTTGAAAACTGAAAGCGGCTGCATCTCCCAGCGAACCCACGCGACCAGTTTCCCATTCAGAGCCTTGAGCCTGTGCCGCATCTTCGACAATCTTCAATCCGTGTTTCTGCGCGACGACTTGAAATGAAGTCATATCTGCCGGTTGACCAAACAGATGGACGGGCATGACTGCACGCGTCCTGCCCGGAATGATGGCTTCCTCCACTCGCTTCGGATCTAGTAAGAGAGTCTCGGGATCCACATCAACCAGCGCCACACCGAAACGGCGATCCAGTGCCGCATTCGCGCTTGCCACGAATGAGAAATTAGGAATGATGACCTCGCCACCGTAATCAAGTCCATCGTGATCAAGTACGGCAGCCAAAGCGATTCGCAAGGCATCTGTACCGTGCGAGACAAGCAAGCCGTAGCGGCAACCACAGTATTCCGCCCACCGCTGGGCGAATTCTTTTGCCTGCACCTGAGGAGTGCCCTCCTGACCGCTGAGAAAGATCTTGCGAAAGCGCGGGCCAACTTCGGTTAACCATGGCCCAAGATTACTTGAGTGATACTTCGCCCAAGGTCTGAAGCGCGTGTTTCGTACTGGTGTACCACCATCACACGCAAGCCTCCCTGTCAGTCGGGATGCCGGGGGCGGTATTCGGCCAACCGTTTGTTGCGCAATTGTTTTGGCGATCCGCCGTAGCTGCTGATTCATTTACTTAGTACCTGAGGAGCTGAACCTGACGGACGCGGGAACAGATACCTGAATCTCATTCATCTTCATCTTCGGGTCATCGTAACAAAGACACCAAATTCAGATGGTTGGGGCGGCGAGATACGTGAGAGCCCGGTCTCTCGTCCTAACTTCAAAACTGACTTTTCAAAGACTCGCCACATTGGGTACGCTGTAATCCTATTGTCGGTCAAGTAGAGCTCACTGGCGCCGTCCATTGGGATTGGATACGGCGGCTGCCAGCCTCTTCGAAACAACTTGCGTAATCCGATCTCAAGTGCCTTCTGAGGCTCGCAGTTTTCGATTTGAATTTCTACGTGAGCTTCATCCAAGAAGCGTTCAACCCAGAAACCGGGAGCAAAGATCGAAACCAAGTCCGGAGGAGGCGCCGAGTCAATCCACAACTGTTTTTCAAGGTAGCAACTGTCTAGATTCGGAGCGTTAAACAGCAGTTTACCGCCGGGTCGTAGAAGTGACAGGAGTCGATGAGTAAGACCAAGAGGATCGGCAACACAACCTATCGTACCGACGTGGTAGACAAGATCGTAGGGCGCGCTCTCCTCAATCGCTGCATCGCCAGCAATTACGAAATGGTCGCCGAAGGCGGCTGTTGCAGACGCGATGGCCGTTTCGGACACATCCGCGCCTGTGATCTCATAACCAGCAAGGATGAAGTAGCTGGTCAAGTAACCGCGCGAACACCCCATTTCGAGAAGTCTCGCACTCTTCGGCTGTGACTCAACTCTCTCAATGATGAACCTGTATTTTT
This sequence comes from Pyrinomonadaceae bacterium, assembly GCA_035283325.1. Lineage (GTDB taxonomy): Bacteria > Acidobacteriota > Blastocatellia > Pyrinomonadales > Pyrinomonadaceae > PSRF01. The sequence continues at coordinate 9,023 of DATEUF010000160.1, forward strand.
TGGTCTTACAGAGTAGGCTTCTGAGGTCTTCGCGATTGCCCTGATCAAATGCCCTAGAGCATTGCTCCAGGAAAGATCTATAAGCGTCGTAACAACTGCCTGCTTCCCTGTGAAGCGCCTCGTAAATCCACTCATCGTGTTTTGTAAAACGGGAGCGACACTCCAAACAGTCGTATATCGCGTGGCCGAACCCGAAATAATATTCTACGTCTCCAACCCTTCTAACATTGACGGAATTACAAATCCTGCAACTGCCAGAATCCGAACTTAACTTCGCACTACTCTCAGCGGAAATTATTCGGAAGCTTGAATCCCTTTCGAGTAAAGCCGACCGCTGGGAGCCAGAGGATTCTAAGGCGCTAGCCATTACTACGACCTTTGGAATAAGTGGTTCGCTCCGACTCCGGCCTCTGTTTCCTGCGGAGCTCCCAAACTATCCAGGACAAAACCGCACTCGTTAAGGAGGGACACTGCGTGATCGCGGTCATTCTTGTTCGAAAGGCTCAGCTCTACCATCAGTGAGCGCAGTTTTGGGTTTTGAAGTGTGCGTCTCGCGCCTTCTATTATGGTTAACTCCAAACCATCCACATCAAGTTTCATGTAAGTCGGGAAAGGTGGATCAAATTGGCCAATAAAGTCGTCGATGCTAAAACCAATCATCCCATGCATGGAACATACGGTATGATCAGAGCAGTAGGGTGACTTATCACCAGGCTGCCCAAACTGGCTCAAGGCTGCGCCCATTGCTGAGGACGCCATATTGAGCACGCCCAGCCCTGTCGCTCCACACAACGCAACGCAATAGGCGGTTACTCTTGATCCGAACGCATTCAACTCAATGTTCTTTGAAAGAACGTGGAAGTTGGCTGCAAGCGGCTCGAACGATAAGACAGAGACATTGTGGCCTGCGGCAGCGTAAAGACTGTAAACACCAACATTCGCTCCAACGTCCCAGAACACGCTTCCATCGGAAAAACTGTCGATCCATTCAATTGTTTCTGGTTCTTTCCTCAAAAGGTTTTCAGCTCTGCCAGCAGGCAACTGTGCCGGACAATAAAAGCGTATCGGGCCAATCCCCGTAGCTATTGTCGTGATCATATTGTCGGAGAGCCGCTCCACGGCACGGGCGCGCGCCTGAAAAGTCAGGAGTCCAACTGGTAGTGAGGCAGCCCGCATCAATCTCTCGCTGGCACTCTGCGCAATTCTTCTAAGGACCTTAGCTTTCGTTGGATTAACGCTCTCTGTTTGCATCACCAATCTTATTACCTGACGCAGAACTCATGGTCCATTACGAAGCAACCTTGACCCGGAGGAGGCATTTGTCCCGTCCCGAAGAAGTCACCATCCTCAACATGTAGAGTGCCGGCATGTTTGATCCAATCCGCTATCTCGCCGTTTACACTGGCAAATAGAGTGAAGGTATAGCGCCCCGCTGCAAGGGTCATACGAGGAATGCGTAGTTCAAGTGAGGAGACTGTCGCAGGCAATTTGGAGAAATCCCGACTTGCCAAGTGACTTGAGAAGAGAACTATACGCTGACCAAATTCATTGTCTATGCCTACTCCGATTCGTACTTTGCGAAGATCACAGCCAATAGTATTTGACAGAGCTAACTCGAGAACAGCGGGTGCTCCGCTAGTAAATGCTGTTACCTTCTTACCTGCGCCGTCTTTGAATGAGACTTCCGTAAATCGAAGGGAGCCGCAGCCTTGTCGATCGACTCGACTCTCCAGAGACTGAGCTGCCAAAAAATTGGTCTCAGCTAAGTAATCCGTTACGACCTCTGCAATGGGACCCCTTTGTACGATTTGTCCGTGTGAAAGCAAAAGACCCTTTTCACACAGATTCTGAACTGCAGCCATTTGATGGCTGACGAACAATATGGTCTTACCGCCCCTCGAGACCTCTTCCATCTTGCCTAAGCATTTTTGTTGAAAAGCCGCATCGCCAACGGCCAGCACTTCGTCTACCAGGAGTATCTCTGTGTCCATGTGTGCGGCGACGGCGAAAGCCAGGCGTACGTACATGCCACTCGAGTAGCGCTTAACCGGCGTATCGATGAATTTCTCGACTTCTGCGAAAGCCACGATCTCGTCAAACTTGCGCTCAATTTCCGCTTTGCGCATCCCCAAGATCGCCCCGTTGAGGTAGATGTTCTCTCGCCCCGTCAACTCCGGATGAAAGCCTGTCCCTACCTCCAACAGTGACCCTACACGACCATGGATCTCAGCCTGTCCGCGCGTTGGTTTGGTGATGCGGGAAAGAATCTTCAGCAGCGTGCTCTTCCCTGCCCCATTTCGACCAATGATGCCGACTACTTCACCACGTTTGACTTCAAACGAAACGTCATCGAGCGCCCAGATAGCTCCGTTGGCAATTGCGGATTTCGAATTGCGGATTGCGGATTGCGGATTGCGGATTGAGAAGTCAGTCGGTTGCCTCACCATGGATCCATTGCTGAAGGCCTTACTTAGCCTACGAAAGGGGGCCGCGGCGGCTTCGCTGATCACATCCCGCAGGGCCGTGTAGGGCTCACGCTCGCCAATGCGATACTGCTTCGCAAGTCCCTCACAACGAATCGCTAAGTCAGTCATAGCGGCAAACGGCTAAGAGCAAAGGGCAAAGAGCTAAGGGCAAAGGAGATACCCATTTGACATTTGGCACCTTTGCTTTGCCCATTGCTCTTTGCTCTTTGCTCGCTCACACGATATCCGCAAACTCTTGCTCCATGCGCCGGAAGTAGTAGAAACCGCCGATCAGGATTGTGATTACGGCCACCACCGAAACTCCCAGCAGCGCGTCAGGTGATTTGGCCTTCCCCAGTAGCGCCCAGCGGAAACCCTCCACTACACCGGCCATCGGGTTTAACCCGTATAGCGCGCGCCAACGCTCCGGTATGAGCGAAGAGGAATAGGCTACCGGAGTCGCAAACAACCAGACCTGAATCAGAAAATTGATCGTGTAACGGACGTCGCGATATCGCACATTGAGCGCCGAGAACCATAGCCCTGCCCCTAACGCCGTCAGGATAGCGAGCAGCACAAACGCGGGCAGTGTGACGATGGCCCAGCCAGGAACGATACCGTAATAGACCATCATCCCTAACAAGATCACAAACGCAATAGCGAAATCTACCAACCCTCCCAACACGGCGGAAAGTGGCACCACCAATCGCGGGAAGTAGACCTTCGTGATCAGCCGCTCATTGGCCACCAGGCTGTTCCTCGACTCCGTTAAGGCATGCGCAAAGAGTTGCCAGGGTAGGAGAGCGCAAAAGGTGAACAACGGATAGGGAAAGCCATCAGATGGAACCTTCGCCAGCC
>DATEUF010000161.1:0-4629 GCA_035283325.1 Pyrinomonadaceae bacterium
CCGACGCTTGAGTTTGCGCATCGGTCCACCCACCCGCTACCGCGTGGTGGTACTGACCTGTTCTACCGCCCGGCGGGGGCCTCACCAACACTGCCTTCGGGGTTGCCATTTTCATCCGTGTAGTAGCCGGAATAGTAGCCGGAATAGTAGTAGTAGTCCTGCGTCTCGAGCTTCACGTTGTTCAAGACCACGCCAAAGATGTGGGCGCCAACGTCAAGCAACTGCTGCTTCGCGCGGCGAACAACTGCCCTGGAACTACGTCCCCCGTGGACCACCAGGACCACACCATCGACCATTGTCGAGAGAATTGAGGCATCGGTGAAGGAGATTGCCGGCGGCGAGTCGATGATAATGTGTGAGAACCGTTCTCCTAATAGAGCCAACATCCGCCGCATCTCTTCGGAACCCAGCAGCTCAGCCGGATTGGGAGGTACCGGGCCAGACGTGAGCAGTTTTAAGTTGGGCTGTCTTTCGTAGGGCTGAATCAAACGCTCCAGATCACTCTCACCAGAAAGCAAGTTTGTCAGTCCGGTTGTGTTTGGCACTTCAAAGTGCGCATGCAATCTCGGTCTACGGAGATCGCAATCTATAATAAGCACCTCCGCGCCCGTTTGAGCCAACATAAAAGCGGTATTGATTGCCGTTGTTGTCTTGCCTTCCGAAGGCTGGCTCGACGTAACCAGGATCGTCTTCGGGGGTTGACCGGCAGAAGAGAGCAAGAGCGAAGTGCGCAGGTGCCGGTACGACTCGGCGACGGGTGAACGCACGTCGTCGACCATCGCCAGGGCCGTGGTTTCCGGGCCAGACATTGGAGACGGGCTGCTCGCCATCAGGCGCGTGCGGTCGGGTCTGCTTGCCGGGATCAGGGCCAAAGCCGGCAAGTGCAGGTAGCGATCAACATCTTCGATCGATTTCACCGTGTCATCCAGGAAGTCGAGTAAGAAGGCCAGGCCCACACCCGCCACCAGTGACAAAAGAAAAGCAATAAGAATATTGCGCAGTCGCGGAGGGCCAATGGGGGTTTTAGGTACCCGGCTGGTCTCTGTGATGCTGACTTCGTTCCCTCGATCGTTGGAAGTTACTTGCAACTCTCGCTGGCGCTGCAAGAGAGTGTTCAGATATTGCTTGTTGGTTTCAATCTCCTGACTCCTGGCCAGCATCTCAATCTGGTCCTGGGTCTGCTGAGTGGTCGTGGCACGCTGTTGATTGTAAGCCGACCTGAGACTCTGCTCGCGCGAGGCCGCTGCCTCATACTTACTCTTCATTGCTGAGACTACTTCAGAAGGAGCTTTCAAAAGTTCAGCTTCCAACGGTGCGAGCTGAGCGTCGATTTTCCGAACCTCCGGCCATTCCTTCGTATATACGGTGAGTAGCGCGTCACGTCTCTCTTTCAGGAGAGAGATCCGTTCCCTGAGTTTGCCGATTCGCTCCGAATTCTGTACTTCAGGTATTGCATACGGATCGGCTGCTTTGCTAGCCGCGTCATACTGTGCTTGCAGGCTCTTCCGCTCATTCTCCGCATCAAGCACTTGCCGGCTTAAGGTCGCTAATCGCTCGGCTTCAAGGTTGCCGCCGGAATCGGGAGTGAGGGGCAGGTTATGAGCCTTGGCATAGTTGAACTGCGTTTCCTGCGCAGTCTTGATCGAGCCCTGGAGATTGGCGATCTCCTTAGCCAGCACATCCTCGGCCTTCGTGGAGCCGGCCGTGGCTAGATCCAGGTTCTTTCTGACAAACACCTCGGCAAGAGTATTTGCGATTTTTTGAGCCAGGAGTGGATCAGCGTGTACAAACTTGATTCTTACAAGATTGGTGCCGGGGATCGGTTCAACACTCTCGTTTTCAATAATGGCGTCCTCGTAAGGCTCGAGGCTCGCGAGTTCTGCGGCGGATAACACCTTATCTTCAGGTTCGCTTTCAGCCACCAGTTCCAACCCGCTGGAAGGAGCTGTTGTTTCGGCAGCCGGTTTGGATTGACGAGAAAAGATCCTACGAAGAGAGGAGAAGATTCCGCCTTGCGATTGACCACCGAAAAACGACGGGTTGTTGCGGAGATCGAGGGTCAGAACTACCTTGCGAGCGAGATCCGGGTTCTCCAACAGCTTCAGCTGTGTACCCCAAAAGTTCGGATCATTCGCGCCGGTAATGACGAGATCCTTGGTTTGAAGCACGCTTCGGGGCTTTGGTTCGATTTTTATTGTCGTTTCGCCCTGGTAAAGCGACGGCAGCCGGAACATCTGGATAGTGACCAGTGAAGTGACTACCAGTACGAGACTCAGTATCAGCCACTTACGCTTCAGGACGATAAACAGGTAGTCGCGCAGGGTAGTCGGTTCAGCGGAAACCCCATAAGGCTTCGACTGGGCAATATCCGCTAGCGGGCGGTCCAGGCTGCGATCAAGCGCGCTTACGGGCAGGAGACGATTATCATGGGACATCATAGATTTCTTATCTTAGATCATTGCAGGCATGGGGGGCTAGAATAATAGGCAAGTTTGAGCCTAATGAGCAAGGCAGTTGAATGGACCCGGGCAATCAGGGATTTCCCCGGTAGGGATCCCCTTACAAAGACCAAATTAAACAACCGAAGCATGATTGGGCCTGCACTATAGACGGCCGGCGGCGCCGCCTTAGCTTGGCGATGATGGTCTCGACAAACTGAAGCCCGTCGGAGAAGCCGCCACAAACTCTCGCAAGCCTTCGCGCCAGGAACGCAGCGGAGCAAGGCCAAGCGCCGGCGACAGCAGGCATCGGAGACGTGAATTCTGAGGGCGAGGCGCCGGCCGTTTCAATGAGCTCGCACTAATCGACTTAACGACAGCATTCTCGATTTTCGCCAGCTCCAAAGCAGCTCGAACAAAGTCCTCGTAGCTGGCGCCATCACCGCCATTGACAACATGATAGATACCGGGTAGATCGAGCAGTGCCAACTCTCTTAGCCGCGCCGCCAGGTCTACAGCATAAGTTGGAGTACCAAAGGCGTCGTTAATTGCTTGCAGAGTTTCTCCTCGACCAGCTTGTTCAACGATCTTGCTCAGGAAATTCCGGCCACCCGGGCCAAAGATAAAGCCTGTACGCACCAGAACAGTTCTGGCATGGGCGCGCTGCGCCGCCCGCTCACCTTCCAGCTTCGACTTACCATAGATACTTTGTGGATTCGGATTGTCGCGCTGCGTGTAAAAACCACTCTTGTGCCCATCAAAAACATAGTCAGTGGAGATCGTGATGAAGCCTGCTCCAATTGCCTTGCAACCTTGAGCAAGGTTCTCGGGCCCAGTTGCATTTGCCGCGTAGGCTCGCGCCGGGTTTCGCTCGCAACCATCAACGTCAGTCCATGCCGCACAGTTGATGACTACTTCAGGCAGATCTTTCTCTAGCAGCTTCTGAACCCGTGCAAGATCAGAAATCTCGAGAGCTTCATGGTTATAGGAATACACTTCATCGCCTGCTGACCTACACCGGCGAGTAACTGCCTGACCCACCATGCCATCAGCGCCGGCCAAGAGCACCTTCAACCTAATGATACCTCCGTTCCGTATTGCTGCTCGTAATATTTTCTATAATCACCGCTGCGTGCGCGCGATATCCACTCAGTATTTTGCTGATACCAGCGAACCGTCTTTGCCAGACCACTCTCCCAACTTTCGCGCGGTCGCCAAGTTAGCTCTGTTTCGCTCAGCGTCGGGTCGATAGCATAACGCCGATCGTGACCCGGCCGGTCTTTTACGAACCGAATCAACGAGCGCGGCTTACCCAACATGTCCAACAACGACTCAACGACATCGATATTGCGCCGCTCGTTTCGTGCGCCAAAATTATAGACTTCTCCCGGCCTCCCCTTTTGCAAGGCAAGCCAGATTGCCTCGCAATGATCGTCTACGTAGATCCAGTCGCGCACGTTCTTGCCATCACCATAAACAGGAATTGGTTCGTCATTCAACGCGTTGGAAAGGGCAAGCGGCAGAAACTTCTCTGGAAACTGGCGCGGACCATAGTTGTTCCCGCACCGTGTGATGACAGTGTCGAGCCCAAAGGTATGGTGCGCCGCCCGGACCAGATGTTCTGCGGCAGCCTTGGAAGCAGCATATGGACTGTTGGGGGCGAGTGACGATTCCTCGGTGAAATAGGCGCCCGGGTCTTCTGGCAAACTACCCATCACTTCGTCTGTCGAGATCTGTAAGAAGCGCTTTACATCCCGTTGACGCGCAGCGTCGAGTAGTACCTGCGCACCTATAACATTAGTGAGCAGAAAGACATCTGCTGAGAGAATGCTCCGGTCGACGTGCGACTCAGCGGCAAAATTTATTAAAGCATCCGTACCTGGCTCGAGTGCTGCGAGTACGCTCTTGCTGTCTACAATATTGCCACGTACAAAGCGATGGTGTTTAGCATCCAAACCAACCAGATTATCGAGGTTCCCGGCATACGTGAGGGCATCGAAGTTGACGACTTCACAGGTCTTCTGAAGCGCGAGGCGAACGAATGCTGAACCAATAAAGCCTGCGCCACCGGTCACAAAGAGTTTCATCATTTGTCGGCGAGAACCCCTTTTTCAGAATACCTGCGCAACCGGGTCAGGAGCAAAGGGCAGAGGGCAGAGGGCAAAGAGCAAAGGGCAAAGAGCAAAGGGCA
>DATEUF010000162.1:0-11747 GCA_035283325.1 Pyrinomonadaceae bacterium
GTGGCAGCTCTATGGGTTTGAGGGCGAGTTACTGGCCGAGTATGCAGCTAACGGTGCAGCAGGCAGCCCGCAGAAGGAATATGGCTATCGCAATGGACAGTTGCTGGTGACCGCGGAGCCAGCGAGCTTGCCCATGATACCCAATGCGGGGTTTGAGCTGCCCGTTGTCGGCAGCGGCTCCTTCCAATATTCGCCATCCGGAGGCAGTTGGATATTTGCAGGAGGAACAGGTGTGAGCGGAAATTCCAGCGCCTTCACCTCCGGGAATCCCAGTGCACCGCAGGGCGTACAAGTGGCCTTTATTCAGGGTGGAAATACTTCCCTCATTTCGCAGTCAGTTTCGGGCTGGCAAAGCGGAATTAACTATTCAGTGTCGTTTCAGGCAGCACAGCGGGGCAACTGCTGTGGTGCTGGTGGGCAAGATTTTGACGTTTACCTGGACACGACACTCTTAGGGACATTCAAGCCGACCGGTACTGCTTACCTGCTATTGGCCACACCCACGTTTACAACGACGGCCGGGACCCACACACTGAAATTCGTTGGCCGGAACTCGTTGGGTGGAGATAACACGGCTTTCATTGATGATCTGCGCATAACCACCGCGCAGAATGTCAGCTGGACGAGTGTGGCGCCAACGATACAAGTCACGGGCAACAGCTTACAGAAAGTCAGTGGCACCAGTTCATGGTACGACGCGGGTGCAGTTTCTAGTCAGACAATTCAGTCCGGCGACGGCTATGTAGAGTTCACCCCCGGTAATACTGCGACTTGGCGCATGATTGGCTTGGGTAATGGTAACTCTAGCGATCACTACGCGGATATCGAGTTTGCGTTCCATGTTGCCGGTGGTGGTGGTGGGCTGCATATCTATGAGGCAGGCGTATATCGAGGCCAGTTTGGCACTTATACGTCAAATGATCGGCTGCGCGTAGCAGTGGAATCGGGCGTCGTCAAGTACCGTAAGAACGGTGCGCTGGTTTATACCAGCACGGTGACTCCCACTTACCCGCTGCTGGTGGATACGTCACTTAACACGGTCAACTCCCAGCTTCTGAACGTGGTGATTTCCGCAGGCGGCGGGAGTGGTTCAGATCATATCAAGTGGCTCGTAGCTGACCACCTTGGGACGCCGCGCATGGTCTTTGACAAGACGGGCTCACTGGCTAACACCAGGCGGCACGATTACCTCGCCTTCGGTGAAGAGTGGTTTGCCGGTATGGGCGGCCGCACTACGGGCGAAGGGTATGTAGCAGATGGCGTGCGGCAGAAGTTCACCCTCAAAGAACGGGATGTTGAGACGGGACTGGATTACTTCCTGGCCAGGTATTACTCATCAACTCAGGGGCGTTTCGCGAGTCCTGACGAGTTCAAGGGTGGACCGCGTGAACTGTGGGTATTAGGTAGCGGACACCCGGAAAAGCAGGCACTTGTCTACGCCGAAGTTACTAATCCGCAATCGCTGAACAAGTATCAGTACTGCTTCAACAACCCTCTTCGCTATATCGATCCTGATGGCCAGTCACCTCAGGACGGCTATGACATCCAATTCCAAAAAACGATCAAAGATTTCAACGAGGGACGGATCGATGAGAAGGAGTATTGGGCTCGAATGCGGGGAGGAGCCGTCGGGGTCGCGGGTGGGTTCGCTATCATCGTAGCTGCCAGAGGTGGTGCAGCAGGTCTAACTGCCCTTGCGACTTGGGCGACCAGAAATCCAGACAAAGTTCAGCAGATTGCTCAAGGGTTGCAGGAGGCGGCGGGTGGACCGCCGGGACTCACGCTTGGTCCTAGTTCGCGCCTTACCGCGGCTGAAATAAGTACCGGCGGGCGACTGGCAAAACAGCTCGGTGTGAGCCTCACGGAGAGCGCTCACCGAGGTGAGGAATTCGTTGTTACTGGTACCAAGACGACGATTGATGCTATGGGCGGGGCACAGGCATACCAGCACTTTGGCAATGGCAGTAAGTTCTTTGAGTCGATTGTGCATCACGTAAACAAGTCGGCTGATTACACCGCCATCGACTTACAAGGAGCCTCGAAGAGCCAGGTAAAGGCCGTCCAAAAGTTTGTAAGTGGCCTGAGCGAAGAGCAGCGAAGGAAAATTATTTACGTCCAATAAGGGATCGTAAGAGAGGAAGTATGAGCAGCAGCTTTGTGGAATATCGTGGGCGCGGTTTCTGGTCCTGGGACGGCTACCTGGAGCACGTGCTCACCTTGCTGGCGGATAGCATTGGAAGCGTGCCTAATCAGGAGTGGTTAGCGGATCTACGTGATCACTGGCGCGCGCAGTCGTCGGGTGCTTTCAGTGGTTGGATCCATCCCAATCTCGACGAGTTCGTTACAAGCGATGAGCGGCGTGAGGCAATTCTGGCTTTACTGAAGGTCATCAGATCGCAGCCTGATCTCACGCCAGAGGCGGAACAGACTGCGGGACTTCTGGAAGCGCTGCTGCGGGGCCAGATCTCCACAGATGCATCTAGCCCACTTGACTACATGGTCGACGGGGCGCGTCCGTACAAGTGGTGACGATAATTCGTCAGCCTCATCGTCGACCCCAAGAAACAACTGTGGAACTGTCTGGGCGCGTGTCACGAAGGTGGCGACGTGTACCGGTTTGTGATGAAGGCTGACGGTGTGGACTTCCGCGAAGCGCACCGGCGGCTTGGTGGGCATGAGGCTGAGGCGAAGTGTGTGGCGGTTGAAGATCGGCAATGGTTGGAGCGGGCGGTGGATCACTATCACGCGCGATTGTTGGAGACGCCGGCGGCGCAGGACTACTTACGATCGCGCGGAGTGACAGCGGCGGAGAGCTTTCGGGTTGGTTATGCAGACGGAACATTGGCGGAGAAGCTGCCGGCAGAAGGACGGCGCGCGCTGCGGAGAGTTGGTGTGTTGACTGGCTCAAGCCGAGAGCTCATGCGCTGGTGTGTGATCTTTCCGTTGGTGAATCCGGCGACGGGCCAGGTGGTGAATCTCTATGGTCGGAGCATCGAGGGACGGCGATCTGTACTTGCCCGGGGAGCGGCGCGGCGTGTTCAATCCCGAAGGAGCAAAGAACACTGACGAAGTGATCGTGACCGAGAGTGTGATCGACGCGACCGCATTGTGGAGCGCAGGCCTGCGGAATGTGATTCCCACTTACGGCACAACGGGCTTGACGGAAGAGATCATCGCGCACCTGGTTGAGTGCCGGGTCAAGCGCGTGGTGCTGATGCTCGATGCTGACGATGCGGGTCGTGCGGCCGCGATTGACATGGCCCAGCGGCTTAATGCTGTGAACATTGAAACACGCACCGTGGAGTTGCCGGCGAAGGATGCAGCGGAGTTCATTGCGGCGGGCGGTACGGCTGATGAGATACGAGCACTGATTGCGAGCGCGCAGGCTGGGAGCGCGGGCGTCTCGCCCGCAGTGAGCGCAGCGCGAACAAGGGCACTGCAAGTTGAGACGAGCGCCGATGGTTCAATGATGTTCTCGATCGCTGATCGAGAGTATCGAGTGCGGGGTTTGTCACCGGTTGGTCTGGAGCGACTCAGAGTAAACGTGCGGCTCACTCTCAATGGCAACTTTCATCTCGACACGATTGATCTCTATCAAGCCCGAGCGCGTTCGTTGTTCGCGCAGAGCGCGGCAAAGTTGTGCAGCGTGGGTGAGCAACAAGTGGGCGCGGATCTGTTGCGAATGATCGAAAAGTTGGAAGCGGCGCGACTGGCAATGCGGAAGAACGGCGATGATGCAAACCTCAATGATGCACCGATGACGTCGGCGGAAAGAGATGCGGCGCTTCGCTATCTAAATGATCCAAAACTCACCGAGCGCATTGTCGAGGACTTTCGCAAATGTGGCCTTGTTGGTGAGCGGGCGACGGTGTTGACGGCTTACCTGGCTGCCGTCTCGAGGAAACTTTCGGAACCATTGGCGGTGCTGATTGTGGCTCGCAGTGGGGCGGGCAAGAGCGCGTTGCAGGACGCGCTGTGCGCGTTTGTGCCGCCGGAAGAAGCAGTGAGAGTGACACGACTGACAGGTCAGGCGTTGTTCTACAAAGACCCGTACTCGCTGCAACAAAAGGTGCTGGCCATTGCGGAAGATGAGGGTGCGTTGCAAGCGGTCTATTCATTGCGCACGCTGGCTTCAGATCAGCATCTCTCGATTGCGGCGACGCGCACCGATCCGAACACGGGCAAGCTGCACACGGAGCATTACGAGGTCTATGGGCCGGTGGTGATCGTGCTGACGACAACTTCACCGGAAGCGTTCGACGAAGAAACACGCAGCCGCTTTGTGCAGTTGACGATGGATGAATCAGCCGCGCAGACAAAAGCGATACTGGAACGTCAGCGCCGGTCATTTACACTTGAGGGCGTGCTGGAACGAGCGACGGCCGAAGCGGTGCAACGGCTGCATCACAACGCGCAACGGCTACTACAACCATTGGCGGTGGTAAATCCCTACGTCGAACAGTTGACCTATCCGAGCGATCGATTGATGCACCGGCGCGAGCAGAAAAAGTATCTCGCTTTGATCAACTCGATTGCTTTGCTGCACCAGCATCAACGCGAAATCAAAAGAGCCACGCGCGGCAACGTCGAACTCGAATACGTGGAAGTCACGATCGCCGACATTGCCCTGGCCAACGAGCTGGCCAGGGACGTTCTTTCCCGCGCGTTGGATGAGTTGGCAGCGCCGGTGCGTGGACTCTATGACGAGCTGCACACGCTCTGTGTGAAGCGTGCCGAGGAGTTGAACTGTCAACCTGATGCCGTGCAACTTTCGCGTCGTGAAATCCGCGAAGCAACCGGCTGGAGCGACTGGCAGGTACGCTCCTATTGCCGGCAGTTGGTAGAGCTGGAATATCTCTACGCGACCATCAATGGCAATGGTCGTCCCTGTGTCTACAGCCTGGCGCGAGCGGATGAAAACGGCAGCGACGGGCTGCGCGGCTTGACTGATGTTGCTGAGATCAAGCAGCGACTAAAAGAAAAAGTTGCCTTGACCAGTGGCTAACCCTGAGGACCTTGAGGCGAAAACGAGGGGGTTGAGGTGAGGTTGTGGTGAGGGCGCCACAAGGTCTTACTGAAACTCGGTCAACGCTTTAACCCCGACCTTGTGGCCTTGTGGCAAATAGCAAGTCGAGCCTTTTTTTCAAACCCCTGATCTGATCCTTCTTACTCGAGATCTCTATCTCGAGCTGTCGGTGTTGCCTGCCAATGAATGCCATGAATGAAAGCCAAAGACAGCGACTAAAGCTAATGGCCGAACGCTTCAGTGAGTGGCTGGAAGCGATCAACTACTCGCCCAAAACCCGAGTCAACTACACCCGCGACGTGAAGATCTTTCTCGACTGGCTGGCCGACAACACTGCCATAAACTCAATCGTTGAAGTCACGCCGGCGCACCTGCAGCAATATCAAATCTGGCTCTACAACTTCGAACGTCATGACGCCGATAGCGATCGGGGCAGTAGCCCGACCGTGAGGGAGGGTTCAGTACCAGCAGCTAAAGACAAGCCCGCAACTAAAGAGAAAGAAGCAAAGCGCTTGAGCGTCGGTACCCAAGCGAATCGACTAGCTGCCGTGCGCAAGTTCTTTTCCTGGCTGCTGAGCGAACAACAGATTGCCTACAACCCGGCGACCACTTTGCAACCACCGAAACAACCGCAACGTCTGCCACGTGGCGTGTTGACTAAAACAGAAGCAAGACGATTGATCGAAGCCACGCCAACAACGAAACCACGTGACATTCGTGACCGCGCCATTCTGGAAACGCTTTACGCCACCGGCATTCGTCGCGCCGAACTGCTGGCGCTGACGATCTATGACGCCGATCTGCAAACTGCCACACTCAGAATCGAGCACGGCAAAGGGAACACGAAGCGTGTAGTTCCACTCACGCAATCAGCCATTGCTGTACTCAAGCTTTATCTGGAAGAAGCCCGGTCGTTGTTCGCGCATGAAGCCGGCCAGGTGCGTCTATTTGTGTCCACTCGTTCCGGTGGTCCGCTCGATGATGATGACATCGTGCGCATCGTCGCCAAAGCCGCTAATCGTGCCGGTATCAGGAAGCACATCACGCCGCACACGCTGCGTCACACGTGTGCGACACACTTACTGAAAGGCCGGGCCGACATCCGGCAAATCCAAAAACTGCTGGGCCATCGCCGCTTGTCTTCCACCGAAGTCTACACGCGCGTCGAACTTACCGATCTGCATGAAGTCATCGCTCGTTGTCATCCCCGTGAAAAGCGCAAATGAATCGCGGAATTGATGCTTACCTGGCCGAGCTGGAGGCCCGGCTCTTCTCTCATTCTCGTCGTTATCACGTCGCCCGCACACTCGAACGCCTGCTTCTTTACCTGCGCGAAGCGCACTCGATCACCGATTGGCGTGCGGTTAATGAAACCCATTTGCGTGACTTCGCTGTCTATGCAGCAACCCGTCATCGCACACCCAAAGGCAAGCCGATCTCAGTGGCCACGCTACGCCAGTGGCTCTCGATCATTCGCTCGTTCTCTGTCTGGTTAAATCGCACTGGTCACCTGTTGCATAACCCGGCGGAACGCCTGGCCTTTCCGCACAAAGAGCAATCATTGCCGCACGTGCTCAACGAATCAGAGATCGCCCGACTGATTGAAACACCAGACACAACCACGACTCTTGGCGTTCGCGATCGCGCCTTTTTGGAACTCTTATATGCCACCGGCATCCGTCACAGTGAGGCGCACAAACTCGATCTCTATGACGTAGACACAGCCGCGCGTTGTCTCACTGTTCGCCTTGGTAAAGGGCAACGCGATAGCCTTGTGCCGCTGACTGAAACCGCCGCACACTGGCTAACTCGTTACGTCACTGCTGCGCGTCCGGAGCTCGCTGCCGGCAAGCTCTGGGGCAAAGGAAAACGTTGCAGCCCACCCAAAATCATTCCCTCAACTTCCGCCCTCTGGCTCTCCGTCACCGGCCGTCGTCTCTCGTATCAAATGATCGCCGACCGCATCCGTGACTACGCTCTGCAAGCCGAAGTAAAAGCCTCAGTCCACACCTTTCGTCATTGCTGTGCGACTCATCTTTTGCGCGGCGGCGCCAGCATTCGTCACGTGCAACAGCTCCTCGGCCATCGCGATCTAAACTCCACGGAAATCTACACACACCTCGAACTTCAGGATCTCAAACAGGCCATCGACAGTGCCGCCGCTTCAGCTCACGTTATCGAATAACAGCTCGCAAAAACTGGTTTGCGCTGCTTGCATGATGCGTCCAGACTCCGTCTCGTTTGTCGACAAATTGTCTACAACCGCGACAGAACTCTGGGCCTGGCTGGTCCAAGTCTTTGCAATCACTCAAGTTCACAAACGAGCCACAATTGTCGACAAACGAGACGCTTTTGTCGACAACGTAGACAAATCGCAAAATCCTTTAGGGGTGACGTGTCTGAAAACTTCAGGTGCGCAGCGCCTCGTCACCCCTCCACGCTCTCTGTTAGTAACCAGAATGCCGCTATAATGGCCCTTCATTGAGCGGCTTTTGAAGTTACTTTTGTTGCTGCTTTTGCGTTGCTTTAATCGCTGCTTTTTCTCTTTAGCTGCTGCTCTTAAAACTGCTGCTGTTCTTTGACAACTTGCGCTCGTGCGGGCGGGTGCGCGGGTTCAAATTACCCGTTCTTAACCTCAAAAGAACGGGACATTGAAACGGGGCTCGATTACTTCCTTGCCAGATACTACTCGAATGTGCAGGGAAGGTTCACGAGTCCAGATGCCGTTTTCGCTGATCAATGGGAGGAAGATCCGCAGAGCTGGAACCTGTACTCATACGTAGGGAACATGCCACTCAACCATACGGATCCATTCGGGCTCTGGAAGCGAGTCGATTGTGATAACGGTGGTCAATGCTGGCAAGCTGAGGATGGCGACACTTGGAAAACGTTCGCCAAAGCTACCGGAATTTCCCAGGGAACTTTGAGAGGGTTCTTCGACGGCGAAACCATCATGTCAGGTCAAATCTTTGACGTCTCCGGTGCCACCGACTGGGGTAGAGCGCAGCGTGATCAGTTCATAACGGCCCAAACTGAAAAGTGGGCAAATATTCAACCTCCAATGGGAGGCGGCTTAAGGATCGCTGGTAGAGCTGGTGGCAGTTTGCTATCGCGCGTGGGATCGGCGGTAGGGAGATGGCTTGGGTTTGGAAAGAAAGGTGCTGGGGCAGCGCCAGCCTTGAGGCAAGCATATGAGGCGGAAGTCAAAGCACTAGCACTGAAGGCGGCTGAATTGAAAGCTGCTGGACATAGCGTTGAGCAAATAGCGATTCAACTTCATGCGGAGCGGCGTGCCCTGGGCGTTATTTATAAGGATGTGACCCCACCTGAACTCTTAAAGACCATATTGGAAAGAAATGTGCGCACATATGGCGACGAGCTAGGTCCTTCAATCGAATGGCTACGTGCAAGGGGTAAATCGTGGGAAGACATCATTAAAAGTGCATCAAAGCCCGGCGGTAAAGATCTCGATTTTTGAAAGGGGCGAAGTATGATTCTCCAATCCCAAGATGATTTTGATAAGGTGGCGGAGCTAGATCGCAATACTGGCGAATACCGTTTTTTGTCAAAAAAGAAACACCCAGAAATAGCAGCTATACCAATGTCCGGTGGTTGCTCAGTCGTTAATGGCACTATGGTGTGTTTATATCGGACGGAGGGTGTTCTTTACTTACGTGTAGGTGCCCAAGAATTCAAACTGACAGACGATGTTACAGCCAAGATAGCGCGGGAAGATAAGTACCGCGTATTTGAATTGCTCCGTAATGGAAACCTACTAGTCAACTTCAAGTACGCCTCTGCGAGTTTTGAGGTTCCTCTGGAACTTGATCCTACACCATTTATAGAAGATGAAGATTTTGATTTCTTTCTGTTCGTCCATAATGTACTGAAGCAAACTGGTCGCCGACAAAGGGTCTATAATTAGTAAGACTGATTTGAGCCGTCACCTCTTCACGATACGTGCCCGTGTTTACTCTCACGGACCGGAGGAGGTAAAGCCAATAGTATTCCGGTTCTCGACAATACCTCAAGCCTGCCCGTCTTCTCTGTAGCTGCTGCCGTTCTTTGACAAATTGCGTTCGCGCGGGAGAGTCCGCGGGGAGTAACTACCCGTTCTTAACCCGCAAAGAACGGGATAATGAAACCGGGCTCGATTACTTCCTGGCCAGGTACTACGCCAGCATTCAGGGTCGATTCACCTCACCAGACCCACTATTAACGAGCGGCAAACCGTACCATCCGCAAAGCTGGAATCGCTACATTTATTGCCTCAACAATCCGCTAGCTTACATTGATCCGACCGGATTGGAGTGGAGAAGGCATGATGAAACTGGAGAAGTCAAGTGGTATAAAGATGATGATGACAGAACCGGCACTACCGAGTGGACAGAGATGCAGTATGGGATCGGCAATGACCAGTTTGTGCGACTAAATGCAAACGGTCCTGATGCTAACGGTTCGTCGCAAGAAGCAAGACAAGGCTGGAGCATTTACACTCAGCCTTCCATGCTGGCAGGGCAGCCCGACAATACAGGGTCGCTTCAGTTGCTCTTTGAGTACCTGACTGGCACGGGGCCGACAGATCGGCAGTTCGGGCCGAGCGATTATATGACTCAAGGCATGATGACTTCACCAGACGTAGCCACCCACAGGCAGAACTTCATTGAACAGGGCGGAGGAACCTACGGTCCAACTGGAGTGTGGTTCGGCCGTACCGGAGAAGACGGCCCCTTCGAGGCCGGTTTCAATATGCCGCGTCAATTTGTCGGTTCCTTCGAGATCACGATAACCGAGAGACGTAACGGTGATGCTATGTTCGTGATAGACAACGCCACAACCCTCAAGTCGCTGCTTTATCAAATACCGGGAGTGCAGCCTGTCGAGCGGTCAACGATGGCTCCTCTTTCAAATAAGACACAGAACTTCTTCTGGGTGGAGAGGGGATTGATACGACGACCATGACACGAGGACAATTCATTAGTTGGTTACGCGGGCACGTACCCTCTGAAAGGTGGGAACAAGTGTGGTGGGTAGCACCGACAATAACCTTGCTTCTGCTGCCCATGGGTGCGTTTGTACTACGGCTTCTTGGAATACTTGGCTGGTATGGTGCGCCACAAGCGACGCAAGGCTTGATGCTGTTCTCGGTTATTTGTGGTCTTGTCGTCGGATCGTTGGTGTTGTGGAGCGTTCAAGAAGCGGGCCTAGATCCACAAGCTCTTAACCGCGCGCAATGGCTGGCGCGTCTAACCGTGCTGGGACCCTTCTTTACGTTACTCGTGATGTTCTGGATAGCAAGGGTTACGTGATTTGCTTAAGGCTTGTGCTGGGCTCTGAAGGCTTCTCCAGAGGGTACTCGCTAACCGTGTCTGGTTTGCTCGTATTGAGAGACGCAGGCGGAGACCCAGTTGACGATGTGTTCCTGCTGGCGGCGCGGGAGCTTTGAGACGCGCTCGAATACCTCACGCACTTTCCCTGCCGGTCTGCCGTTACTCTTAGCCGCTTTTCTGCTCGCCGTTTTCCCCGTCTCGACAATCAACAAATCTTCGACGCTGACGCCCAGGGCTTCGGCCATCTTGGACAGTACTTCTGAGCGGGGCGGCTTTTCGCTGCGCTCCCAGAAAGCGATGTTGGCCTGGGGCACACCGCCGTAATCAGCGAGTCTTGATGATGGGCGACAATTAGAACTCCCGAAGGGGAAAATCTAATTGACGCCGAACAAGCAGGCAGCCCGCAGAAGGAATATGGCTATCGCAATGGGCAACTGTTAGTCACAGCTGAGCTTGCAGTCCGCATGAACTATGCCCTTTCCAGCAATGGCGCGACGGCCAGCGCCTCTTCAATTTACGACGCCGGCCGCTTGCCAGTGGCCGCGATCAATGGTGATCGCAAAGGCATCCATTGGGGGACAGATCCCAGTTCCGGAAGCGGTTGGCATTGTGTAACCAACAACACCTATCCCGACTGGTTGCAGGTTGACTTTGCCGACAGCAAGACGATAACTGAGATCAATGTCGTCACTATTCAGGACAACTATGCCAATCCAGTGGAACCGACTGAGGCGATGACTTTCACCACTTACGGAATGACCGCGTTTGAGGCGCAGTATTGGAATGGCTCAGCCTGGGTGACGGTGCCAGGGGGCAGTGTCACGGGCAACAACAAGGTCTGGCGGCAATTCACCTTTACTCCGGTGACGACGAACAAGATTCGCGTGCTGGTGAACAATGCTTTGGCTGGCTACAGTCGCATTGTGGAAGTGGAGGCGTGGAGTGATCCCACTGCTACCGGGCTGCGGGGCTACTGGAAGTTTGATGAGAACACGGGCACGACGGCGGCCGATGCGTCAGGCAGTGGCAATACCGGCACGTTGACTTCGGGGGCCGGGTGGAGCACGGGACAGAGTGGCGCGGCAGTGAATCTGGACGGGGTTAATGACTACGTGCAGGTGGGCGCGCAATCGTCACTAGTACTGACTACCGCCGCCAGCATTAGTGCCTGGATCTATCCGACGGGGCCAGGGTCAAACTCGACCTACGGCGGCATCATCGTCAACAAAGAGGGCGAGTATGAGCTGGCCCGCTATCCCAACGGCACAATTCAGTGGGCCTTTGCCAACAGCAATCCGGGCTGGAATTTCATTAACACCGGGTATGTGGCGCCGCTGAATCAGTGGACGCATCTGGCAGTAACTTACGACAACGGGACGATTAAGACTTAT
>DATEUF010000163.1:0-14258 GCA_035283325.1 Pyrinomonadaceae bacterium
ATAAGTACGAGCGGGTACTACTCGACGAAGGTCGCCGTGGACTTCCCGTTTGAAGCCGTACTGGGGAAAACCCACCGTACGGAATTTTAGAGAGGGAGGAGGAAACGTGCTGTATGGTCTGGTGGCCATTTGCCACGCCGCCCGAAAGAGCCGATACATCGGAAGCCACTGACCTACTCAACTACGCGCCTCCTCTCTACTCGACGGATTTTTTCCTTGCCTGCTGAATGGAATGTCCAGAGGGTGTCAATCCAAGAACTTGAATCAGAAGGCTTATAGGATTTACGAGTCATCTCTGCGCCATGCTACATTTGGCTGCGCCATGGCGGGAAAGGTTCTAAGTCAGGAACAGCTTCTGGCCGAGAGGGAACGCTTGCGATCGGCGGGCCAGCGGTTCGTCTTCACGAATGGCGTCTTTGATCTGATACATGTCGGCCACGTACGTTACCTTAGCCAGGCGCGGGCGTTGGGTGATGCCCTTGCGGTTGCCATAAATAGCGACCGAAGCGTTCGAGAATTAAAGGGATCCAGCCGGCCGTTAGTAAATGAAGCTGAGCGAGCTGAAATTCTCGCAGCACTGCGCCCGGTTACTTATGTGACGATATTTGACGATCTATCGCCGCGTTCGCTGATCGCGACTCTCTTGCCGGATGTACTCGTGAAAGGCAGTGATTATGGACTGGACGAAATACACGGGCGGGAAGAGGTAGAAGCCGCCGGCGGCAGGGTTATTGCGCTCTCTTTAACCGCAGGCGCTTCAACGAGTGTGGTTATCGAAAAGATCAAGAACATTAAGGATTCCGGCTTTTGCTCAGGAAATTAATGCCTTATCCTCATCAGTAGGTGCCAGTTAATCAAATCCGGATACTTTACACTCAGACTATTTTTCGCGAATCGTACTGATAACTCCGCAGAGCCGAGCGAAATGCAAAGTTTACCAAGCAAATATAGCCTTGTGCGCTGGTTGAGCATTAGTTTCTGGATCATAGCGATTGTGCTGGGGTTTTTTCATGCGTGGGCCGATCACCACTACATACCTAATCCCGATGGTTTGTCCTATTTGGATATAGCGAATGCATATGTCCGTGGCGACTGGCAAACCGCGATCAACGCCTATTGGAGTCCCCTCTATTCCTGGCTGATAGCGCTGGCATTCGGAATAACCAGGCCTTCAGCCTATTGGGAATTCTCGGTACTTCATCTTTTGAACTTCGCAATTTACATCTTTGCATTGGGCTGTTTCAGTTTTCTAATTGGCCAGTTACGTCAATTCAACCGCAACATAGCGGATTATCTCGATCGCGCGAAGCTTGTGAACTTGCCAGATTGGGCCTGGCCGGCGCTGGGTTATCCTCTTTTTATCTGGTCTTCTTTGTACGTCACGCCTATTTCGATGGTGACGCCGGATTTACTCGTCGGAGCCTTTGTTTTTTTGGCCGCCGGGCTACTACTGCAGATTCGTCGCCGGCGCCGCGTATTCCTCTCGTTCGTACTACTTGGCGTTGTTCTGGGGTTTGGCTATTTGTCGAAGTCAGTGATGTTTCCGTTGTCGTTCGTCCTCCTTGGAGTCAGCCTATTCTCGGTCGGCAACTTGTGGAAAGGCTTCCAAAGGGTTCTAGTTGCCTTCGGCGTGTTCCTACTAATCGCTGGCCCTTTTATTTTTGCAATATCCCGAGCTAAGGGCCGCATGACCTTTGGTGAGAGTGCCAGGTTGACGCACAGTTGGACTGTCGCTGGGATTTCCAATATTCACTCGAAAGGACCGCTGGCGCACCCGCCCAGGCGGATCTTCGACACACCTCCAATCTATGAATTCGGCGAACCGATCAGTGGAACATATCCGCTTTGGTACGACCCCTCATACTGGAATGAGGGGCTAGCAAGTCCTCCTAACACTCGCGCTCAGATCGGAGCAGTGGTAAAAAACCTTAGTGTGTACTATGAGTTACTCTTTACTAACGTACATTACGGTTTGCTTATCGGCTTCTTGACGCTTTACCTGGTGAGTGGCAGAAGATGGATGCTCCTTCGGGATCTGGCTCGATACTCAGATCTAATTATCTTTGCACTAGTAGCCTTGGGGGCCTACGCGCTTGTGAGTGTCAATAAGAGATACGTAGAGGCTTTTATTGTGCTCCTGTGGTTAATGCTGTTCTCAGGCTTACGATTGT
Organism: Pyrinomonadaceae bacterium; assembly: GCA_035283325.1. GTDB lineage: Bacteria > Acidobacteriota > Blastocatellia > Pyrinomonadales > Pyrinomonadaceae > PSRF01. The sequence continues at coordinate 2,172 of DATEUF010000163.1, forward strand.
CTGATACTGCTGCGTCGAAGAGACTGATGACGTGCGCAATTTCCGTCTTAATGGCAATGATGACCTTGACGGTTGTTGGTTCATCCACTCAGGAAGCTTATCTGGCGACTCGCAATTTGATTGCGGGGGAAGACCTCTCTACCCATCCTCATTGGCGAGTGGCAGAAGGTTTGCGTCAAATGGGCGTTGAACGGGGGGACAAAGTCGCGGTCGTTGGAGATTCGTTTGGCGCCTTTTGGGCACATTTGGCAGGGCTCAAAATTGTTGCCGATATAACGTTTGCAGATGCTGCGCTTTTTTGGAAGATCGACGCGCCGCAAAGAGACCAGGCCATTGAGGCTTTAGCCAAAACCGGAGCTAAGGCTATCGTAGCCGACAGACCCACTCTTAGTGGTGAAAACTCCGGGGGCTGGAGAAGGATCAGTGATACTGATTACTACGCTTATATGCTCAAGTAGCAAAACTAGAACAAGGTGTAGATAAATGGTGCAGCTCCGGTGCTGCCCAATACGATCAGAACGCCCATTAGCAGGATAGCCACAGCGACTGGGATCAAGTACCACTTCTTATTATGAGCGATGAATTGTATGAGTTCCTTGAAGAAGCTCTGGTTCTTCTTTAATTCCATGCGCGATTTCATTCAGCAACTCCTTAACTTGAAACAGATCAAATTCCCGGGGAAGAGAACTCAAAATTGACGGTAGTAACGATCGTCGTCCTCCCGGCCTTCGACGCGTCTCCATTTGGTTTCATCTCGACTTGGGTTCAGTTGTAGCAGGTCTTTACCCGTAAGTCTAAGGACAATTCCCAGTGGTGTGAATACAAGAAAGAACGTTAGAGCCAAGACTACATGGCTCATAATATAGCCGATAACACTGGTCGGCAGGTAGACCCCGAGGTACGCAGCCCGAGCCAATTCTGGAATGAAACTCGCTACCGCCAGCACAATACCAATCGACCAAAGTACAATAGAGAATGTGCCAACCGATCCGCTTCGCCAGGCACTCAAGAGTCCCAGCACGGCGAACCCGACAAGCATCGAGACAGCAAATTTCCGCAGTTCTTTGGCGTCAGGATGCCATTTAACATGCTGGAGGAATGGGAGGTTAATGATACTCATATCAAAAATTAGTTTGTGCCAGGAAGATCGAAGGCTGAGAGGGGCGCTTAATCCAGAGCAAAGTGCGCCAGGTGTTGGGCTGCGCCTTCCATCTCCGGCTGTGTCTCCTTCAGGAGCAGATGATTGCCCATTACCAGCGCATCAATGTGAGTAAACATGAAGCAACGGTAAGCGTCCTCGGGTCTGCAGACGATAGGCTCTCCGCGAACATTGAAACTCGTATTTACGATCACCGGGCATCCGGTGCGTTCGTAGAATTTCTTCATCATTGAGTAGAACAGACCGTGCCGTTCCTCATCAACCGTCTGAATACGTGCGCTGTAATCAACATGCGTTACGGCGGGAATTGAACTACGTCGTACGTTTAGCTTTTCAATTCCCCACAACGACTCCTGTTCGGACGGTATGGGTAGACGCTGGTTTTCAGCAACGCTCGCCACTAAGAGCATATAGGGGCTCTCGCACGTGAGATTGAAATACCGGCTGGCATGTTCGCGCAGCACGCAAGGCGCAAATGGTCTAAAGCTCTCTCTAAACTTAATCTTAAGATTCATTTGCGATTGCATTTTCGGATTGCGCGCGTCTCCGATAATGCTCCGCGCACCCAGCGACCGCGGTCCAAATTCCATTCGCCCACGAAACCACCCAACAACTTTGCCGGAATCGAGCAATTCGGCCACTCTCCTTGCTAACTCCTGATCCGGCATTCTCTCAGAAACAGCACCTACGCTCGAAACGTATGAAGATATTTCGGCATCTGTGTATTCTGGTCCCAGCAAAGCTCCTCTCATTGTATCGCGACCGCCGTTATCGCGTGGGTTATCCATCATCTGATGCCAGATTGCCAGAGCAGCTCCCAGGGCGCCTCCAGCATCGCCGGCCGCAGGTTGAATCCATATTTCCTTGAACGGTCCCTCCCGGAGAATGCGACCATTTGCCACGCAATTCAGCGCCACACCGCCAGCAAGACAGAGATTAGACTTGCCGGTTTCAGCATGAGCACGGCGTGCAAGTCGTAACATTACATCTTCGGTTACAACCTGAATACTGGCAGCCAGATCCATCTCCTTCTGACTGAGCAGAGTCTCAGGCTTTCTGGGTGGTCCGCCAAAAAGCTCGTGAAACAGTTCGCTAGTCATTGTGAGGCCTGAACAATAATTGAAATACTTCTGATTTAACCAGAAGGAACCATCTTCATGGAGTTCTAGCAGGTGCTCATATATACGATCCACAAATATTGGTCTGCCGTATGGGGCGAGGCCCATTACTTTGTATTCACCCGAGTTGACTTTGAAACCAGTGTAGTAAGTAAACGCACTGTAGAGCATTCCCAGTGAATGAGGAAAACGTATCTCCTGCAGCAGTCGCAAACGATTGCCTTCACCGATGCCAATGGTTGCTGTCGCCCACTCGCCGACTCCATCGGCTGTCAGGATGGCTGCCTCGCCAAATGGTGAGGGGAAGAAAGCACTTGCCGCGTGCGATTCGTGGTGTTCAGTGAACAGGACGGGCCCTTCGTATTTTTTACCCAGACTGCGTTTAATAATTCCGGGTATATTATTTTTCTCTCGCAACCAAGTCGGAATGGCCATTGAGAACGACCTGAGTCCACGCGGAGCAACGCCCAGATAAGTCTCGATCAACCGGTCAGCCTTTACCAAAGGTTTTTCGTAGAAGACCACAGCATCCAGGTCTCCGGGTGTTATTCCGGCCTCGCTTAAGCAGTACGCAATGGCGTTTGCAGGGAAAGAGGGGTCATGCTTGTGCCGCGTGAAGCGTTCTTCCTGCGCCGCGGCTACAATGATCCCGTCTTGTACCAAAGCTGCGGCACTATCGTGGTAGAAGGCAGATATTCCCAGTATGTTCATGATGTCGATATTTGGACACTGAATAATCTCAGTTTATCGAGGTGTTGGCACTCCGGATGGGCATTAAGTAATTATGAATATCTTCTCGGCAAAAGCGCAAGCTGGTCAGCCCCGGCTCGTTGCGCGATACGAAACTGTCACTACCTGATAGGTCTCTACCAAACAGTCGGCCTTTGACGCAGATCTTTCGGCTACGGCCTGCTTCCAGATAAGTCATGGGGAAACGGTTTGCCAAACTGGAAAGACGTTGCTGGGAGATAGAGCGCTTTTTGGGGTGACTGTTGCGTCAAGAGAAGTCTGAAATGTGGAATGGAACGAAATGGCTATCCGCGCACTGTGTGCCCAGAGGCAGGCGGGATGGCCGCTGGAGAACCTGCTCAACAACGGGGCGGGAGGTTAGCAGCGAGTCGGCGAGAAATGAGGCGAATAGAGCAAGGTTCTCGACTAGGGCTGAATAGGAACGTTGTTAAGCAACCAGAAGAGCAGAGATAGATCCATGAGACGATCAAGGGGCTTTAGCTTATAGTGTGGTCGAACCAACTCCCGACCGGAGAGATGGAACCGAGGCTTGCTGCGACCGAGGTCCCGGCTTAAGGCCCTCTGAACCTAGACAAAGTCGTTGTCGAACACGAGAACAATTATGTGCTTGACCGTGGCCCCTGGCCGAGCGGACAAGAAAGCTTCGAGCTTTACGAGCTCCTGGTCCGTGCTGGTGGCAAACCTACTCAAGCTAATGACTGTAACTTCATTTTTCAAGTTCCGCCTAAGAGTCCAACCGGTTTGCTGGTCACTTGTAAAAAAGCGGATACCGATCCATTGTGCCCGCGGCGATTCGTACGGCCACTTCTCCCAAGAGCAGAGTGAGAGTGAGAGCCGTGAGCGCCAGGAGAATCTTGGCAACAGCACTGGCCGGGGCCGGTTTAGTCAGTCGCGTCACTGCGAGACGTCTGGTGAGCCTGGCAGCCGCACGAGTTGTGTTGTGCAAAAAAAGGCCGCCATTAGCTAAAGCCAGGCGCAAGCTCCCTTTCCGAGACCGGGCGTGAGATTTCTCGCTCGGTTTCCCACGGCACGTATCCAAATTTCTCGTTTGCAGAGTTTCGTAAGAAATCAAAGTAACGCGCCAGATGGGCCTCCCTAGACCAGTTGGCGATGAAAGCTTCATAGCCTTTGTTACCTAGTTTCTCGCGCAAGACGGGAGAGGTACCAATTCTCTCAACTGCGGTCAGCAATTCAGTATCGTCGCGATAAATGAATCCACCACCGCTTTCCTTCACCACTTCAGGCAAGGCTCCCAAATCGCGAACGATCACGGGTGTTTTCCGCGCGAAGGCTTCGATTATTACGATTCCGAAAGTCTCGTAGGTAATCGACGGGACGATACAGGCTCGGGCGTGATAATAGAGAGCTCCAAGTCTACGCTGAGGCAACGCGCCCAAAAACTTGATGCGTGGGTTCGAGGCAGCCTGTGCCTGCAAACGCTGTTCATGCTCACCGGTGCCCGCTACCAGTAGGTCGTAATCTGTTACTCCCTGCCAAAACTCAATCAGCGTATGGAGTCCCTTAATCTCCTCCAACCTGCCGACAAAAAGAAAATATGGTTTCTCCTGGGGAGGAGGCTCGGGGTTGCGCCACTCTTGATCTACCCGCTCGATGAAGTACGGAAGATGCGCTACTGGTCTAGTAAAGCCGCGCATCGCGTGCATGTGTGCGGTGAAACGGCTGGGCGACACAAACTGATCGACGTGAGCACTGGCGCGGGCTAAATAATTCGTGTACCGCCACAGTTGGGGCGGACGTTTGGCCTTTATCGTGCAACGAAAGCAATCCGGCTTTTCGCAGGGACGACTGCCGAATTTCCAGAGAACATGGGTCGGGCAAACGAGCCAATGCTCATGAGTCGTGTACATCTTAATCGCCCTGTCCTTTAACGGCTTTAAGGTAAGGACTTCAGGGCCCAAAAGAGAAGTATTGTGATAGTGGATGACGTCGTAGGGCGTGCTTGTCATTACCTCGAGAAGCCGCCGGTGTTTAAGGAAGGCGCGCCCTGTTTGTTGCGTTAGAAGAGGAGAGAGCCATTTGAAGTTACTGTGTAGCTCATGCCGCGTGACGTTTGGATGTTCTGAGAAGGTTATTTCCGGCTCGGCTGGATGCAGTAGATGGTAAGAGTCGACGCAGTGGACTACGTGAACGTGATGTCCCGCATCGCCGAGAGCGTGAGAGAGGCGATAGATATACATCGCGTCACCACCAAAGCTGTACGGCGGATAAAAGGTCGTCAGGTGTAAAAAGTTGAGCGGACGGCTCATGACGAAGCCACCTTGCGAATCAGGCTCACCATTTGCTGCGCGGCAGCTTCCCAGGTCAAGCGGCTTGCAGCTTTTCTTGCTGCTTCACCCATTCTTCGGCGTTGGGTGCCGGCTTCCAGTACACGGATTAAGGCATTCTCCAGCTCTTGGGGTCGTGTCGGATCGAAATACAAACCGCCTTCGCCGAGCAACGCGGGCAGCGGGCTCTCGGTTGTGGCGATCACAGGACAACCGCAAGCAGCGGCCTCGACTGCCGGTAGACCGAATCCTTCGATCAAGGACGGCAAGACAGAAACAGCCGCCAGGTTGAGCAACACGACCAACTCGTTGTCTGGCAAGTAGCCGGTAAAGATGACACGTTCGGCAAGACCAAATTTTTGAATCTGCTTTTTGATTGTTGCTGCGTAACTGTGAAAAACCTCTCTCTCGTGTTCGCCAACCAGTACGAGCACTACATCCGAAAAAGACGACTGAGGTGCGAGCTTCGCAAAGCCTGCGACCAGCATTTCTAAATTCTTGTGTGGGCTAAAACCACCGACATAAACAATGGCGCGCTGGTTATTACTCAGCCCGAGAGATTTCAGTCGCGGAGTCAGCCGCGCTTCATCAAGCAGGCGAAAAACCGGATCGCTCGCTTCGCCGATAACATAAACGCGTTCTGCGTCCATCCCGAAATATTCCACGAGGCCGCGACGGGAGTAATCTGAAACGGTGGCAATTGCGTCCGCCTGCCAACGTCCGAGCGCAACCTTCGTCTTCCAGAAGAGGCGTGCGCGGCGTCCAGGCATCGTTAGGGCTGGATATCTTTCCGCAATCACATCGTGAATCATCACAATCTTTTTCGCACGGCTAACTACTGGGACATAACTGTAGATAGTGGGAAACAACAAGAGATCAAGTTTCGCTCTTGACAAAGCCCGGGCCATTCGAAACATGTCGGATAGCGAGCGATGACCGTTAGCAGACGCGGCAAAAACTGTGGGAGTACGGGACTGAATCGTCCGAAGCTAGACTGCGGCGGGCAAATCCGCTACAGGGTTGTTTGAATCCATAAAAAAGGTGTAGCAATTCTCTGCGTCGCAGTCTACAAGCGCGCCGAGCAGAGATCGCAAATGCCTTCCGTACCCTCGGTTGTTCTGCCAACAAGTTGCATCAACTCCGACACGCATTGTTCATTTTTCCAGTCGCTTCGCTCTCTGTTGCCATTCAGTACCTATTGGCTCGAGTTACGGTCAGTGAATGAAAGCTCAAATTCCGTCGATCTGTAATTTGCTACTGAATGTGCGGACTTAGTTCCACCGGCAAGGGTCACCGGGACGGGGAACATGTGCCCATTGGTTAAGCGCATCTCATCCACCACCAGCCGGTAATCGTCTTCGCCGATGAAACGGTCAAAGGGGGAGAAGGCGCCCACCGCCAACATCTCGAGGTCACAAACTGCGCGTTCACTCAGCTGTAATGAAGGCAGCGTGCTGGCGTGGGCCTTGAACTCCGCATGTGACTCAACCAGAAGCGAAAGCGTTAGCAGCTTCACCATGAGGCTCTATTGAAGAAGTAGTCTTGTTGATCATATTCAACAATTCAATAGTAACTCGGAGATGCTTAACGCCGCTCCCGCGCCGCCCCTACCACCGAACGTATGGCATCTATTACCGCCTGGGGCTGATCCAACTGGATGAAGTGGCCACTGTCCTTGATTACAGTCTGCTGGGCGTTCGGCGAGAGGCGCGCCAGTTGTAACTGCAGTTCGAGGTGTAACCGCTTTCCGGTCTCGTCGGGCGGACGTCCACTCTGCACTGACGTCAACACGATGAACGGCATCACGGGCAGCGGTGGCGATCGCTTGATCTGTTTGGCGCTAGCCAGGAGATCCACCTTCTCGTAATTCCCCCCGCCTTCGTGCCGTAGGTACTTCTCTCGCTCGTCCGGTGGCAAGAGTGCGGCGATGCGAAAATACTCGTCTTCATTAGACGCGTCTACTAAGACCATGCCCACAATTTCCTTCGGGTGCTCACTCGCGAAAAGGCGAACGTTGAGACCTCCGATCGAATGCCCCACCATCACATAAGGGTCCGGTGCGCCTATATTTTTCAGCAGGCTATAGAGCTCGTCAGCGATCTGCTGACTGCTCTTTGGGAGGGGGCCCGGGTCGCTCTCCCCCAGACCGACGCGGTCGTCGTGCATACGCGAGTAAACCGCGCCACGCCCGCAGGCACCGCTCCCCAGCTGCCCATCGTCATGTTCAAACCACTGTCCATAACAACGACCGGCTCGCCCCTTCCGGAGCATGAAACACGCAAGCGGTGATTACCAACGTTCACAAGGCTGCCGCGCATGATCATCGAGACGCGCTTACCGAATCTCAAACTTCGCTTCGCCAGGGCACGTCCTTGCGGCAGCCCGAACACGACTAACATCGCGACCATCAGGGCCGCCGGAACAAATATATAGAACCGTCTCATTGTCTTGCGCCTTGTCCAATTTTCAACGTTTGCCGGTTGATGTCTTACCGGCGTCTTAGTCTTCAACGACATGCTTTGCGAACTCAGCGCAGTAGCCGCGCCACCGCGAAGCGTCGAACGTGCCGGACTGCTGAAGGCAATCTACGGCCGCGTAGGCCATGGCCAGAGCGTGGTGCGTGTTGTCGTGAGCAAACAGACCCTGTCGTCCGAAAGTGAGCAGCCGATCCAGGCTGTTTGCCCATTGTTCCAGCTTTGCAAAAGGTTTCTCGTAGCCCTTACGATAAATGGGATAGGCAAAAGCCAGCCTTTTAGTCACTACACGCAGCACGGGCGCGCGTATTGCTAAGCCGCAACGCGCCAACGAGTCACGGACCACAGTTGCCAATTCACCATCCGAAGCTCGCCAGGTAGCATCGTTCAACTCGCATGGCAGCTCCCCACAGAGCACGGTGCGATTTGCAGGGCCGGTGCCGGCACTGTAGTTCTTCGGCTCCGATAGGCGCGTCAGCTTAACATCCGCCTCTGGAAAATAGTGAGCGTCGAAGGGTGTCCACTGAGATTGTTCCAGCACCAGGTAGATAAGGATCATCGCTCTGTATGAAATTTGCTCACTAGCCTGCAGCACATCCGCTGGAGCAACTGGATTAACCATCCGCGAGAGAATAGTCAGCGGAATAGTGGACCAGATGTGATCGGCTCGGATCGACTGAACGCTCCCGCGGCTCTCAACTTCGATTCGGTGAGGCGTGCCCAGTTCAAGCAACCGAACAGTTGTACCAAGCCGTATGTCTGCTCCTAAAGCCCCGGCGGCGGAGGCGATCGAATGGGAGATCTGGCCATATCCCCCGCGCGGATAGAAAAAGCGTCCTGCACCCGGTGCTTTCAGGCCCGGGATGACCCCGAGGGCCTTGCGGGCCATCTTACCCAGTGACCCGGCGGAAACGCGGCGGTAAGCCTGCGTTGCTGAGAGTTCTTCCGGTGGTAGGCCCCAAATCTTCTTGGCGTAGGGATAGTAAAAGTCCCGACAGATAGTTGAGCCAAGGCCGCGTTCCAGCACGCTTGTGAATGTCTCTTCACCCTTTCTAATTCCGTTATGCTGGTAGCGCATCAGCTTGCGCAGAGCATCGCGGGCTATGCCGGCGCCGAACGACAATGGCAGATGCAACACCATGTCTTGAGGCGTGAGCGGAAAGTGTATCCAACGTCCGCGCAGGCGAATCCTTCCGTGACGTGGTCGGTCAAGTAAATCGTCCTGAAGCAGTGAACGCAAGTCGCTTAGAATCTGGGGCTGGCAGGTTGGATGGAGGCGATGGCTCCCATAGTCCACCGACAGACCATCCAAATCGAAGCTGCCGGCATTTCCCCCTACGTCGCCTCGTTGCTCTAGAACAGTGACATTCGCGAGTCCCTGCTTCATTAACTGCCAGGCTGCACCAACTCCGGCGGGTCCAGCACCCAGAATTGCTACTCGTGTTTTGCTCACAGTGATTCCGCTCGACTAGATCCTTAACTCAAAATACAAAGGGAATGAATCGCTTAGTCTGCGCACAGTAGATTTGGTATTCCGGTAACTTAGCGGCAAGCATCCGCTCTTCTCGGGCGGCCCGCCAGATCACTACTGGAGCCAGAAGTAAAACCCCAAGCACCAGCCAGGAATTGAGACTTAACTCGAGCCCGACTAGCAAAAGGAGATCGCCAACATAGATGGGATGTCGAATATAAGCATACATCCCGTTCAGTACCACAGCCTGATGACTATGGACTTGTGCGCGCTCAATATCTGCCCAGTTGTCCCCAAGTTGTATGCGGCCCACGATTGCCACCAACAAGCCAATCGTATAGATACCGGCGCCGAGGAAACGTATCGCGATCGGCTGGGAGAAAATCGGGAAAATGTCCGGAAGAAAAGTTTGCGCGGCAATCCCCAACAGAATCAAAATCTTCGTAGTTTTGACAAACACAAGTTTAAAGGGCAGCGGCATACGGCCCTCCAAAACCGGTCGGTTTGACCGGAGCTTTAACACCTCCCACACAATCTTGTGGATTATCAACCCTGACACAAGATAAATACGCAGGGCGAGCATATCAACTTTTCGCTTGCTTAAGGAACACGATTTCGTCGGCCGCCTCACTCTCAAATTCTATGAACTCTTTAGGCTGAACCCCAATTACTGCCTGATTCAAGCGGCCTAGCCGGGTTGAGATGGCGTCCGCCAACATACCAAGCAAAACTAACAACAGCGCGGTGACAAATGACAGTATAGCTGAAGCGGAAATGTTCGGATCGCGAGCCAAATCTATGCCCATCTTGACCAGACCATAGCTCAGAGCAATGAGCCCTAAAGGAAGAAAAACTCTCAACGGCCGAAACAACATTGCCATCCGCAAGATTAGAATCGCGAAACTTCCGGCATCCCACGGAACAATTTTTGACCGGCCGCGCCGTCGTGCATAGTCTATGGGGATGTATGTCACGGCATACTTGTCGCAGAGCATTGCTAGGGTAATTGTCGTTGTAAAACTAAACTGGTCCGAGAGAATCGGAAAGTATTGCATCGCGGCGTCGCGTCGAAAGACGCGCAGACCACTATTCAAATCGGGTATGCGTGTATTTGAGACGTAGTTTGCGAAGCATGCCAGGATCCACTTCGCTGGACGACGTGTCAGCGGTATGTGTACATCCTGGCCCGTCCGTGAACCAACTACCATGTCCGCATTTTCAAGTTCTGCCAGCATTTGCGGGAGATATCGAGCCGGATAAGTACCGTCTGCGTCGGTGATCGCGATCATTTTGTGAGTGGCAGCGGTGATTCCCGTCTTTAAAGAAGCTCCATAGCCACGATTGCTACGGTGTTGGATGACGCGTGCACCTGCTGCGTGGGCCATCGGCGCCGTAGCATCTTTAGAGCCGTCATCCACTACGATGATCTCCAAGTCGATGGGGTACGGCGAGAATGACTCCCGGATATCGGTCACCGTCTGCCCTACCGCCAACTCTTCATTGTAGGCGGGAATTACAACCGTGACATTTTTTACGCTCCGCATCAGCATATGACTGGAGAGATACCCTCCTTCCTGAAGCTTCTCACCAGACAATGCGTGTTTCAGCGTAACCGGGAGAGTGTCGGCTTGATTCATTTGCAGACTCCTTGGCAGTTGGCTGCTGGCATACATAAACTTCACCACCGCCCAGCGTTCCCGGGAAGACCTTTACAACTTCAAACTCATTCTGAATCACCTCCCAGATGTCGGGCCGGTAGGCTTTGATTTCTACGGGTAGAGTATAGACCAGCCAGACGTTTCGACTCCCACGCCGCGCCGCATCAAGTTCTTGGTTGGTCTGTGCTACTGACCAACTGGGCGCGAAGTAGCGGCCATACGCAACACCCGCCAGCCCGACCGCCACGACAGCATCGCCTGGCCTGCGATGGCTCTCTACATAATTGCGTGCCCCGGTGTAATCCTGTTTCGGATGCTCGTAGTTGCGCGGTATGGTCACTGCTGAAGCGAGTATCATTAAGGAAGCGATTGTGATGCCCGCCGCCGACCCAAATGCTTCCGACTCCGACTTCGTCAGATTCAGGACAAGTTGCGGAACGACCATCGCTCCATGTACTGCGATGAGCAGTGCAAAGCCCATCGAAAAGAAGAAAAAACGCGGCCATAAGTTGTGCCCCGACGCCAGCATGCTCCCGCCTGCCAGGAGGACGGGGAGCACCAACAACGCGCCCGTTTGCCATTCACGGCGCAACATGTTCAACCAACCGCTGAAAAACATCGCGCCGCCGCAAGCCACTACCAACAGACCGGAAAAACCGATCCGCAGATTTCGCAACGTCTCAGCCAATACCCACCAGGGGCTGGTCCACTCAGATTCCAGTGAGACTTCATGAAGCCCGACGCGCAAGAACTCCGGCAAGGCCAAAGCATAAAGCTGTGCTGTTAAGCTCACGCACAGTCCCCACGCAACGAAAGGCCGCCAGTTAAATGGAGTTGCGATTCCTTTCGCGCTTGATCTTCGCTCGAACAACAGCATCGCCAGGTACACGGCCACGTGGGCTGCGACCACGAAGGCCATCGTCAAGTGGCTCAACATGCCGCCAGTCACAGCGACTGTGTAAGCGATCCACCATTGCCAGGACTGCCGGTTCAGAGCTTCGAGCCACAGCCAAGTTGCCAGGAGCGAGAAAAACAGCAGGGCCATGTAGCCGCGCGCGTTCTGCGAAAACCAAATGTGGTGATAGGAGAAAGTCATCAGCGCGCACGCCAGCAAGGCTTCGCGAGTTCCCACGACGCGCCGTCCGAGCAGGAACAGTGCCCACAGACTCATC
>DATEUF010000164.1:0-56775 GCA_035283325.1 Pyrinomonadaceae bacterium
GAACTCTTATTCGGAGTTGCCGCATTAGCGGGACTGATTACAGTGCGGTTTTATTTCCTGCCGGGGAAACCAAAATCCTTGCAGATTCTCTGGTTAGAACGACGGCAGTCACCCGATAGCAAATCGTTGATCGCTACTGATCCGGCGTTAGATCACAAACCGAACCCCAACAAAGCACGCTAAGCTTACCAGCAAACAGCTCAACATGAGCCCCACGCCAAACAGAGCCGATAGCCAGTCCTTGCGCCTGAAACAAATAATCTCCTGCCTGGCCACTATGATCAGTCCTATCAATGCTGCTATTCCCAAAATGCCGAGTATGGAAGCTATGATCACCGTCATAACGATTTCTCCTTCCCTGCAACCCTTGATGCTCGAGCCCTGGCCTTCCAGCGGGCTCGCTCGTATGCCCTGCAACTTTAGTTTTGAAGGCAAGGCGCCTGCGGAACGAACCCCTCTCCCTAGAACGGAGCAAAGAATGTGCCGCGATCGAAGGTTGTGATTTTGGCACTGGTCAGGCAGGTTCAGGTTCTTTTCGACAGGGGTTACTGGGTAGATTTCCGCAACGGTGGTGGGAGCAAAAGCCATTGTTGTTGCCAGCCCCTAAACACGCGATCGGCTCAGCATCGCCTGCAATCCAGCCAAAGGGGAGAAGAGGTCGTCGGCGACAAACCGTCTCCGCAACTGCGTAATCGTCTCTTCATCTGGCTTGTGTTTGCAATTAAAGAAATATTCTTCGTAGATAAGATACTTCGGAACACCAAGATCAGAGAGGGAACGTGCCATTTCGGCTATCATTGCGCCGTTCGAGCACAGGTAAAAGTGCTTGTCTCTCAGTGTTTCAAGGAGTGGCGGAACAGATTCGGTCAAGCGCCCGCGCAAACCTTGCCAATCCTGCGGTGGCTGTGAGAGCGAAATTCCATAACTGAAGTTTGGGTAGTTGGTGGCAACCTGTTCGAGTTCGTCAAGCAGACAGATGTCTTCCACAAAGCGGAATCCCCAGAAGAGGCGAATGGGTCTGGAAAAGCCGTGAGCAAGTAAGAATTGTACGAGCGAATTGAACGGGCCAAGATCAACACCAGTCGCGAGTAGAATTAAGTCTTTGTCATTCTCTCTCGGAATCATCGAACGCCCGGAAGGTCCCCGAAAGCTGATTACGTCCCCCTCTTCTAACCCAGCGAGAAAACTTGATACAGGTCCATCCGGTACAACGCGAACCAGATTTTGAAAGGTGCCCTCTTCATTGGGCGGAGAAAAGATGCAGTAAGGGCTACGGCGATAGCCCAGTCTCGGCAGGTCCACAATCAATGCCAATGAAGTTGCCGGGAGCAAAGCTGAATCGCTGGTCGTCAACGACTTTAAAAGAGACTCTGATGGTGCCGGTTGGGGTGAGCCGTTCCAATCTAAGGACCCGAGCGCGACGTTCGTAGCGGCTGCTCTTATTCATTGCTGGCAACCTCAGGTGGGGAACACGTGTATAGTTGATTGTAAGAGCGTGGTCTCTCGGACTATCTACGTGAAGCAAACTTGGAGATTGCGAAAAGACTCTTGCGAAACTTTTCCCCATCCGGCGTTAGTTTGTACTCGACACGCGGGGGTATCTCGGGAAACATCTGGCGCTCAATCAAGCCCGCCTTTTCCAGTTCTGCGAGTCTGATTGAAAGAGTAGAGGTGCTAATGTCGTCCAACTCGTTTTTTATCTCGGTGAAGCGGAGCGGCGCCCGGGCGCCTATCAGGAAAAGCATTCGCAGGGCAAACTTACGCCCGATAATCTGCAACAACCCCGTCGCTGAGCAAAGACAATCATAGTCGCTATCCTCAGCGCGCTGCAGGCAGCCACAGGTGTTCATTTCAGGCACTGTTAAAACGGGCTGTCCCATAAACAGACAATAATCAAGTTGTAAAGAGAGGCAAGGCGCTGCATCACCTACTCTGCGGGAGACAGATGCTTGCAAATTCCCTCGACTGATTCCGGGTTGTGGCAATCGCAATCCGGTTCGTCACATTCAAAATGCCCCCGCTTGAGCAGGTCTTCAAACTCATTAGCGAATCGTCGCGCGCCTTCTCTCTTTCCCAGTGATGTAAGCGCATAGTTCTCCCCCACTCGCTCAAGCAAGCGGCCGACCGCCATCGCCTCCAAGTGTGCAGCGAGCAGGCTCGCTTCTGCCTTAAGAAATTTTTCCAGGTCCGCAACACCAAATTCCTGACCGAACCCCTCACCAGTCATCCAGTACATTAATTGCAGAATCTCGTCGCGCCAGTAGAGATTGGCGACAGGATCTGAGTGGTCGGGTTCGAGGTGGTTCATGATGAATAGCGTTATGGCAAAAGGACCTTTATTTTATCATCCTCGGCCCTTGCCGGCAGAGGTGTAAGTCGCAAATCAGGCATCTCAACGCAAGCTCCTGCTCGCCGCAGGTCATAACGATAGCCATGACAAGAGCACGTTAGCATGGGATCTTCAAAAAGCGAGTCGTTAAGAGGGCGATTATCTACGGCGCAACCGTTTTGATAGGCGTAAAATTCGCCGCCTGTTTTACACACCAGCACGTTGACCTCTGCGAAATTAACTATCTTCAGCTGCCCCTCTTCGAAATCCAGGGCGCGTACCATAGAAACCCACTTTTCTCTGGAGCTTTTTTTCTCCGGTGGCCGCGCTTTGATCTGTACCAGTCTGGTTGCTTGCGGCGCATCCTCAGGAGAGAGCTGAGTGATTCTTTCGACTCCAGTTACTTGTGGCGTAATTTCGCTCTGATTCAGGCCTTCGATGTCGATCCCGATCAAGTCGGGTGCGGCATCACCCAGAAGCTTCTCAATCTCTGCTCTTAATAAGGCAATCGGTGGAGCGCCACTGCCTTTGCGAATCAGACGGATCCGGGCCCGCCCATCATCCACGCCGGTTAGTTCCACATCAGCACCCTGGGAAATCAGGTAGGGCCGCGCGTGTTCGAGTGCTACCGCCACTCTCTCGTGCAACTCCATGGGAAGCAGGCCATGTATGAGCAAAATAGCGCGGATAACCTCGTCCCCAATCAGGCGTGAGATTATCTGATCTTTAAGTGGCAGTGAGTCGAACGTTGCCAGGATCCTTCGCAGCGCGTCGCCGTAGAGCTCCAGAATGAGCTGCACGAGATCGAGGGCTTTCTCGCGCAACTCGGAATCCTTGTATCGATCCAGTTCATTTACGAGTGCGGTCAACTCGCTGACAATCTGCTCAGCGCCACGTTCTGGAATTTCAGCCTCGCTCATCGCTCAGTCCTCAGCACCTCATTTCTTACTAGCTCAAGTGCTTCAGAGACGCGAGCCGCGACTGCGGGGCTGAAGTCCTGGCCCCAGTCCTCCTTCTCCGGCTCGATCTCTACAATTGTTACTTCCGGGGGCAGCACGCCAAAGTGCTTGCAGATGATGAGCAGATTATCAAGGCTAATGACGCCAGTGACTGCTTCTTCGATTCGTAATTGTATTTCTGCGGCTCCCGGCAAATCTTTTCGCCACGAATAAACTTCGAGCGTGCCCGGGACGCGCCCACGCTTCGCGGCGTGCACGAAGACTGCCTTCTCGAACTTGACAGGGAGTTCTTCAAACCACTGATAGATCATGATCGGGCCGAAGTTAAGATCTTCGACTCGCACGTCTGGGGGCCAACGCATCTTTTCGAGGCTAGAGAGCAGAACGCGCCCGAAAGACATATCGCTCAGGTTGGAGTAGCCAATACCGGAAACTAAAACCATACCAGTTGCCGATTTCGGAGTTCCTCATGCAGAGGATGGGAATGGAGCTTTGGTTCTTAGTTTGCAAGCCGAAATCCGCTCTAGCCTTCGGCGGCGCACGCACAAGTGTTCACCTCACGTACGATCTCACGGTCACCGCCGTAGATGTGTGTGGTACACGGCATACAAGGATCGAAGCTGCGGATCGCGCGCAGCATGTCTACACCCGTGAAGTCTTCAGGCTTTGAGAAATCCTCGAGTATTGGCGTATTGAGCACGGCCTCTTCGTATGGCCCAGGGTTGCCAAATGGATCTCTGGGGGAGGCGTTGATGGTCGAAGGCGTCGTGATTTGGTAGTTTACTATCGAGCCTTTGTCTAGCACGAGGTGATGAGCGAGCCAACCGCGGCCTGCGCCCCAGAAGCCGACGCCGATCCGCTCGTCCTTCGGCACTTCAAATCCGGTGCTGACTTTGTCTTCACCTTTCCTGAGGTAGTCGAAACCCTTCAGCACCATTGTGAACGCCGTCATGAGATTATAGGCCATGCAATAGGCGCGCGCGCGGTTGCGCTCGAAGGCGTTCCAAACTTGTGGTATTCGCCATTCAACATCCACCTCCGCCATCATCGTTTTTGGCAACCGCAAGATTAAGCTATGACCAGTGGACTCCATAAAATCGCTTTTCGGCATCTTCCGGGCTGCTGCGGTCGTCCAGATACGCGCGTAGGCGCCGGCTTCGACGACTTGCCGATCCCATCGCGGCGCAGTGTCCCAGGTGTAACGATCCTTCCAACTCTCCTTAGAAGGCTTCGGCATCGTCTCTTTGTTCCAAGGATGATTCGGCGAGAGCGGCCCGCCCAAAGGATCGGCTTGAAAGCGCTGCTTTCCGTTATGATTCCAGTCTTCGTAATAAGAGTGTTCAACAAATTCCTCGATGCCGAGGTTGATCTGCCGCAGCTTGGTTGTTACTAGTTCGCCATCGATGATTATGCCGGGAGTGGCCCAACGCCGCTCGCCCCACTCGTCACAATTCTGGTAGGTGGCGTCGTAAGATTCTGGGTCATCCCACATTCCCAGGTCTGCGAGATTCATATCTCGGGCGCCCAGCTTCTTGTACTCAGGATTGTAGTCGTAGAAAAAGTCGATTAAATCATCCCACAGCGGGATCATCCGCTTGGTCCAATCAATCATCTTATGTAGCCGCGTGTAGGTCTCATTAAAGTCGGTGATCGTTACGGTCGAGGACATCCCGCCAGGCACGACGGTTTGCGGGTGCGGGTATTTACCAAAGAGTACCGCGTAAGCTTCGCGCGGAACACGCGTCATCTTCAGGCCATCGAGATAACATTTGCCTGAAAGCGGGTTGAGCGACTTCATAATGTCCGCAATGGTTTTATAGTTATGAATCTTCGCGTTCGGGGCTTCTGTGACCCGAGCCTTTTCCCACATCGCCGGGTTGGTTGCTTCCACGACGACCTGTGAGTAATCCGGGCCGGCCAGCAGGAAGAGATGCAGCGGGTGGTCGTAGAGAAAATCGAGAGCCAGCGCAAGATTGCGCAAGGTCGTGCCGAGCGGTGGCGGGTGAATGCCAAAAGCCATTTCAATCGCTTCGCAGGCAGCGGTGGAGTGAACGCCGCCGCAGACGCCGCAAGCTCTGCTGGAAATGAAGATGGCATCGCGCGGATCGCGCCCTTTCAAGATCACTTCATAACCTCGAAAAATTGTGGCTATCGAGTTGGCTTCGAGGAACTTGCGCTCCTGCAAATCGGCCACAGCGTGAAACGAGAGTGCGCCTGCTACGCGGGTCACGGGAGAGATGGTGACGTCCTTGATGTGGCCATTGCGCGCGAGCAATTCTTCCAATCTTTCGCGCTTAATCTCTCGAGGCTGGTACCTGTAAGGATCTGCCACGCCGCCTTTGAGATAGGCGTTGCCCGCCTGATCGAATTCGACCGGTAAGTTTTTGAAGCACATTATTTACTCCCAATTGGGCACGTTGACTGGGATGTCGATCATAAAGTGTTTGCCCGTTGGAATCTCATTCCTGAATCCGCGGTCATCGTCTCTCAGCTTTCTTTTCTCGTTCTTCCGGCAACACTTGATAGTCCTTACCGTATTTTCTCTCAGGTAGAATCTCATAACCGGAAGGAAACTGCGCTTCAGGCCGATGCCGGCCGGGGCGATCCGAGCCCTGGTACTGCATGGCGTTATAGAAGAATTCGAGCAGGCGGTGCGAGAGCGACTCGCCGCCGCGTTCCATCGCCCAGCCTGACGGCACCGCGTCACGCCAGCGAATTTCGCGGTTGCGTTCGCGCTGGCTAATGCGCCGCAACGGGCGAATGATGGAACCCATGAGGCGCGAAGCGTTGCTGGAAAGCATTGAGCCAGGCGGCGCTTTATAGAAGGGTGAGAATTTATCCGGGAATCCGGGCATGGTGCAGCCAATGCATGGACCCCCAGCGTTCATGCAGCCCCCCATGTGGGCAATAGCGCCGCGCTCAGTAATATTACACTGCACAACCGGGCCCCAACATCCCACTTCAACCAGGCATTCCTGGTCGCCGTACTGCTGAGCGAACGTGCCCTCTTCGTAATAGCCAGCGCGCACACAGTGCCGATGCACGGTCTCCGAAAACAGCCATGCGGGGCGACCTAGTTCATCAAACTCCGGCAGCGGCCCCAGTCCTTGCAGGAATAGTAAAATTGCTTGCACAGTATCCGTGAAATTATCGCCGACGGGTGCGCAGCCGGGTATGTTGATCACTGGCAAGCCCAATGCGCTGCGATAATCTTTGCCTAGAAAGTCCATCAAACTCATCGACCCGGTCACATTGCCGTACGACGCGGGGATGCCGCCCCACGTCGCGCAGGTACCGATTGCGACCGTTGCTGCCGCGCCGGGCGCGAGCCGCTTCACCCACTCGGCAGTAGCCACCCGCCGACGTTGATCGCTTGGTGCCCAGAGCGGTAGCGAGCCTTCGCCCGCAAACGGTTCTCCGTCAGTTGTCAGGTTCTCGTCGGGAATTGAGCCTTCATAGACAATGACATAGGGGCCGGCCAACTTTCCTTGTTCGGCGAGTTCGAGCGTGCGTATGTAGTGGTCGCCGGCTTCCAACTGCAGGACATAGTGATGAAGCACGACAAGCGGAATGCCTGGAATTGAGCCCGTCAGCAAATCTTCAAGAGCGGGTTCGGTTGCGCCAGTCACCGACACAGTGCACCCATCACAACTCATACCGGCTAGCCAGAAAACGTAAACTCTCTCTAGCGGGCCGAGACTCATCATCGTTTTTCCCTGCTCGGAATGAATATCTTCAGCCAGCTCTTCCATTGTGCGGCGTGCAACATTACCGACTTGATCAGGCAGCCCTTCGGTCGAAGAGACGCGCTGTTTATGGCTTCCCGCAGCGCCTACGTGTTTTTCAGGTATCTCGCTCATGATGGCTACTTTCTCGATTATCTAAATTTAGTTTTGAGTAACGCCTCACCCACTGCGCCAGCGTTGCGATCAACGTTGGCAAAGTGGGCGCCAACAGATCCCAGCCCGCCCGCAAGTGCAGACAAACCATTGTTAAGCGTCTCTACCCCATTCAGCATCTCGGTTTCTTTCTCTATCGCGCGCACGCCGAAATTGATCTTCTCAATAAAACCCCGAACGGACTGTAGCGTCCTCAAGATAATGAAGAGAGAAATAACCAGGGCCATTAGCAGAATAGCTCCGGCCAGTGCGGTCAAAATAGTCAACAAGAGGATCATCCTACAGTCTCCTGTCTGCCAGGGCACGGCCCGTGGCGCGCAGTTTTTGTGCAATGGAGGCCGAACCTTCTGCAATAGCCAGGGCTACATGAAGGGTTTTGCCGGCTGTTGCTTCAGTCGTTTCCAATTTAGATATCAGAGCAGTGTTGCCGGCAATTCCTCCCGCTGCGGGCAATGTGATCTGCGCCAGGGTAAGAATATCTCTTTCCGTGCGCACAATCAGAATCACTAGTTTCAATATCCAAACAGTCAACATCAATGCGACCAAGAGCGCCAGTGACCAAATTACAATGATTGCCGTTTCCATCTGCTCTCTCCCGATGGGTATTAAAATTCAGTTGATGCTGCGACCTCCTCACAACTCATGCGCAAGCTATCCACATCTCTCATACTCTTGCACCCAGACCCAGCTGCTCAGCTATCACATTAAGACTGTCGCTGGATGCGGCCAGATGCTCATCAACCGACTTCAACCCATCGCCGACGCTCACAAGTCCGCCATTGATGGCCTCAAGATGATTTTTCAAAGGCGCAGTGTTGAGCTCTGCCCGAGCGAGCTCGTTTTCGACTTTCAAGAGCGCACTGCCAATGCGCCAGAGATAAACGAAGATTGTGATGAGCCCCACGGCCAATGCCAGCACCAGCACGACCAAATAGATGACGGTGAGCCAGGTGAGCAGTTGCATCGAGTCACCTCCTGGCGCCAAGCGCGCCGGCAAGCGCGCGAATCGTATCGTCAATTGACTCTGCCCTGGTATCGATGGATTGTGCTGTCCTCAAAATATCACCTGCCACCTTGTTGGTGGTGCCCAGCATCCAGATCGAGACGGTGTTACCTGCAATCTTCTTGCCCGCTTCCCAGATAAGCCCTGCGTGCTTGTCTACGCGACGAGCGGCAGCAATGAGCATGATGAGCAACAAGGCCACGATCACAATGACTACCGCGCCCGCCAGAAGCGAATAACTCCATAGTGTGATAGTGTCCAAATTATTGAGCATTTTTGTTGTGGTCTCCTCTCCCGTTTCCGGCTGAACCGATCTCACGCTCCAGAAAATCTGCCAGGCGCGACAATTCTTGTACAACCGGCGAAGTCAAATCGTAGTCAATAATGGAACGGCCAGCCCTGTCAGCCTCAAGGACACTCTCGTCGAACGGGATTTTGGCAATCAGCTTCAGATCGTGATTTCGGCAGTAGTTCGTGACGGCTTCCTCATCCTGTGGACTCGAGATCTTGTTGGCAATGCCGAAAATACGCTCAATGCCCAAACCACGAGCGAGCGGCACGATCCGACCGGCTGTCTCCATTGAACGGTAGTAGGGTTCGAGCACTACTAGCAGAGCCTCAACGTGTCTAACAGTGCCGCGGCTCATATGCTCGATGGACGCTTCCATGTCCATTACTGTCACATCGCGTGTGCCACTGACGATCTCACCCATGATGCTGCGCACGGCAGCATGCGCCCCGCAGAGTCAGCCAGCGCCGGGATGGTCAACGCGAGCACCTACGAGCACCGTGACGTTGTCTGCCGCTTTTTGTCCATATTCTCCGACTATTTCTTGGAGGCTCTTTTTAAGAACAAGCCGGGTTTGGCCTTCTTCATCTTCGCGGCGCTCGACGATACTGCGTGGAACGGGAGCAACGTCGCCCGCAACTCCGCCCAGCGCTTGAATGAGATTCGGATTGGGATCACCGTCAATCGCCAGAACTGGTAGACCGCGACGTGCGAGAATGCGCGTCAGTGTCGCAGCGATTGTCGTTTTACCTGATCCGCCCTTGCCGGTGATCGCAATCTTCATTGAGCGCCTCCGCTGCCCTTTAGTGAGATACGTTAAACGAAGCCGGTAAGCCTTTTGAGCCACGGCGGAAAAAGGTTGGAACAGTGGGGAGTAAGCAAACACTTATGAGCGCTACAGGGCATGTTTGCGTGTAGTTACATTAGTCTGTCGACAAAATGGTCTGTCGGCATCTTCGGTTACTTTGAACTCCACTCTTTTGCCACATAATACTCCCAATGGCGGCCTCTGAAAAGGATGGTCTCAGTTTCCAGGAGTCGATTTAGAGCCGTTCAGCCATCCTATCCTGAGTTAGAGCATTTTACTGACTTTTTCACCTATTCTGGCCCATTCGGGCCTGCGACTATTGACATTGATGATATTTTTAGAGGCAAAAGCTTCGCTATATCGAACCAAGTTCAGTTTTAGAAACCCGGCGTATTGAGGCGTGCAGAATCTAAACGCCAGGGAAAGGGGATCATTGCAGGAAGAAATTGTTCAACAGATCCACCAGTTTCACGGACACATGTGTCCGGGGCTGGCGATGGGCATCCGGGCGGCCGAGATCGCGCTCGACCAGGTGGGCAAACACGCGAGCGATGAAGAAGTGGTTGCGGTTGTGGAGACGGACATGTGCGCGGTTGATGCGATCCAATTTCTGACCGGCTGCACGTTTGGTAAAGGCAACTTGATTCATCGCGACTATGGTAAGAATGCTTTCACATTTATCCGTCGTTCCGACGGCAAGTCGCTGCGGATCCTGACGAAATCAGAGGCATGGGGCGAGCGTGATCCGGAGCATGCACAACTTTTTGCCAAAGTGCGTGAGGGGCAGGCGACTGCTGAGGAAAAAGAGAGATTTCAAACTGAGCATGCCGCCCGTGCCAGAAGTATTTTGGAAGCTCCCGTTGCGCGGCTGTTTGATATACAACAGGTCCAGGTCCGCGTGCCCAGGAAGGCGAGGATTCATAATTCCTTACCCTGCGAAGATTGCGGCGAGATGGTGATGGAAACTCGCATACGCAAATTCAAGGGCAGGAATCTGTGCATTCCTTGTTTCGAAAAGCTTGAGGCCAGGTAGCACCAGGCCAGGTAGCACCAACGCGGGCTTGCTCCTGGTTTTTATCGAACTCCCTGTTGCCCCCTGCCACGACTGAAGCTTTCGAGCCCGGAGCCCAATGGAATTAGGTTCCAGGATTTGAAAGCCCGACTACACCTATCTTCGGTTCTTGGAAAGGAGAGTTGGCAATGGGACCCATTCGGACACGTGCCGTCACGATCGTCCTTTTGGTGTGGGCAATCTGCCTCTTGGCAGCCCCCCGGTCGCTCGCGCAAGAGACTACCGCCACCCTGTTCGGTACCGTCAGGGACCAGCAGAAAGCCTCAGTCGCAAAAACCAGGATTACTGCGACCAACGAGCAGACTAGTTTCTCGCGCGGGACTGTCAGCGATGAAAACGGCAACTACATCTTGCCCTTGCTGCCCGTCGGTAATTATGAGCTAACCGCGGAGGCCTCCGGCTTTCAGAAGTATCTACAGACGGGGATTACCCTGACAATCAATCAGGTCGCCCGCGCGGATATTGAATTGATCGTTGGCTCCCTGGCTGAAGTCGTGCAGGTGACCTCTGAAACTGGCCTTGTCAATACACAAAACGGCACGCTCGGGCAAGTAATTAATCAGCGGAAGATACAAGACCTGCCGCTTAACGGCAGGAATTTTCTCCAGCTTGCCACCCTGCAAGCAGGGATCACGCCGGGCATCTCTCTGATCTCGGAATTTACTCCGAGCCATCCGGGTCAGGTGACTTTTAACGCCAACGGGTTACGTCAACAGTCGAATAACTTCCTGCTCGACGGCGCAGATAACAATGATGGATTCCTGGGTACGGCGGCGGGCGTACCCTCGCCCGATGCGCTTCAAGAGTTTCGGATACTGACCAATGCGTATTCGGCAGAGTACGGGCGCGGTGGAGGGTCCGTCGTCAACGTGGTCACTCGCGGTGGAACAAACGATTTCCACGGTTCCCTCTACGAGTTCTTTCGCAATGACGTCTTCGACGCGCGCAACTTCTTTTCGTCCAAAGTCCCCGCGCTTAAGCAGAATCAGTTTGGTGGCACGTTTGGCGGACCCATCCGGAAAGATCAAATCTTCTTCTTTGGCAGTTATGAGGGTTTTCGACAGCGCCAGGGGATCACCGCAAGCTCCGTAATTCCTTCGCTCCTAGAACGGGCGGGAGACTTTTCCAAGTCCGCTACCAAGCCCGTTGACCCGATCACGCGCCAACGGTTTGCCAATGACGTCATTCCGGCCAGCCGCATCAACCAGATTGCTGGAAATATTCTGGCTCTGCTGCCAGCCCCGAATCGTGGGCCTAACCAGCTTAGCGCAACTAACAACGGTTCTACTGACAGCGATCAGTTCACGGCTCGCATCGATCACAACCTCACGAGAAAAGATAACTTTTCCGCGCGCTACTTCTACGAAAATGGAAGCTCATTCAAGCCTTTCACCAATCCACCCCCCATTAATGTGCCGGGCTTCCCGTTCAGCGACAATTACCGGTTTCAGAATTTAGTTCTGTCGGACGTGCACAATTTCTCACCTCAGGTGATTAATGAGCTCCGCTTCGCTTACTCGCGCACACGCACGTGCTACAACAAGCCTGGTTACCAGATTGATCCGAAGTCGCTTGGCTTCAACTACCCAATTCTCGGCGGAGCGAACATCCCGCTTATTTTTATGAGCGGGTTAACGGCCATTGGAACCAGTTCGGAAACCAACGGCCTCAGGCGCGACAACATCTTTCAATACCAGGATCACGTTACCTATTTACGCGGTAGACATAACCTGCGGGCCGGTGTTGACATTTACCGTAACTTATTTAGCCTGCGCGAAGACAACAGCAATAATGGTTCGTTCAATTTCACCGGCGCTTTCTCCGGCAATCCCATCGCCGACCTGTTGCTGGGCCTTCCGGCGAGGTTCTCTCAAGCAAGCCCTGGCGCGCCGGCCTATTTCTCTTCGACTTATTTTCAGCCTTACCTGCAGGACGACTTCCGCCTCTCGCGGCGCGTCACGCTGAATCTTGGCCTGCGATACGATCTAAACCTACCGGTTAAAGAGAAGTACGACCGGCTTATTGGTTTCCGTCCGGGAAAGAAATCAGAACTAGTCCCAAATGCGCCCACGGGCCTGCTCTTCCAAGGTGATTCCGGATTGGGCCAGATCTTCAAAACCGACAAGAACAATTTCGCTCCCCGGCTGGGCTTCGCCTGGGACATTTTTGGAGACGGCAAAACCTCACTGCGGGGTGGGTATGGAATCTATTATGACATCGTCCTGGGCACACTCTACGGCAACTTTGTCGTTAGTCCACCGTTCACCACCACTGTTAACGTTAGCTCCTTGCGCAGTTTTAGTGACCCTTTCGGCGGTACCAGCCCGTTCTCAGGCGGCGCGCCAGGCCTTATCTTCCCCCAGTTTCTGACAATTAACGTGATTGATCCTGATTACAAGACGCCCTACAACCAGCAGTGGAATCTGAGCGTACAACATGAATTGACGAAAGACTTCCTCATTGAGGTGGGGTATGTCGGCACGAAAGGCACAAACTTGCCCGGCACCCGCGTCCTCAACACTGCCGTCTTCGGCCCTGGTGCGACCGCGCGCAATGTTGATCAGCGGCGCCCGTTCGGGCCCGCATTTGGTCAGGTTCTCAACTTTCAGTCAACGTTTGACTCTAGCTATAACTCACTGCAGGTGACGGCTAACAAGCGGCTAAGTCGTGGGCTTTCGTTTCTGGCCGCGTACACGTGGTCCAAGACCATCGATGACGGGTCCTTCCCCACGGGCCGACGCGCCATTCGTGTCGGCACGCTGGCCCAGGACCAGAACAATCTGCGTGCTGAGCGGGGTCTATCGAATTATGACGCGCGGCATCGGTTCGTAGTGAGCTACCTCTGGGAGATTCCTATCTTCCGCGCGCAAAAGGGGCTCGTGGGCCACCTGCTCGGCGGCTGGCAGATTAACGGTATCACCACCTTGCAGAGCGGACGACCTTTCGTCATTCAGGACAGCTCTGATCCAAACTTCGATGGCGTGGCTTCAGACCGCCCGGACGTGATTCATAATCCCAACTTGCCTGCCGACGAGAGCACAGTGGATCACTTCTTCGATGCTGGCGCATTCGTGCGGGTACCGGCGGGAACGAACCGTTTTGGCAATGCCGGCCGGAATATAGTCATTGGCCCTGACTATAAAAATTTTGATCTTTCGCTGATCAAACACTTTGGGTTGTGGGAGAAGGCACGAGGAGAGTTTCGCTGGGAGGTATTCGACCTTTTTAACCATCCGAACTTCGATAATCCCGGAGGTGGCGCGCCAGCGAATGATATCGCCTCGCCGGTCTTCGGTCGACTGCAGAGCACAATTCCCAATAGCCAGCGGATCATGCAGTTTGCCCTAAAATTGAATTTTTAAGCAGGAGGGAACATGAAGAAAATCGCCGGAACGTTGATACTGATCGTCTTAGTTTTTACCGTTCATGCTGATGCCCAAACTGCGGAGGTTGGCGCCATCAACGCCGCAAGCGGGACAGCGGAAATGGACCGTGCTCCGATCACAATTGGCTCGGAGCAGTTCCATAGAATCGTCTCCTTTCACGGCCACTCATGTGCCGGTCTCGCGATGGGCGTGCGCGTCGCTCAGGCGGCGGCACGTGAACTTGGGGGAAAGCTCGATCCCTATAATCTCGTCGCCATCGTAGAAACCAACCGCTGCCCTGTGGATGCTATTCAAGTCCTATTGCACACGACCGCGGGGAAGCAGAATCTCGTTTATCAAGGCCACAATCGCAATGTCTTTACTTTTGTTCGACGCCCCGACGGCACGGGCGTTCGCATCACAGTGAAGGATAACGGTTGGGGCAAGAGTGATCCTGTTTTTGAATCGCTGCGCACCAAGAAAATCAGTGGGAAGGCCACCCCCGAAGAAGTGAAGAAGTTTGAGGAAATGATGAACGCGCGCGCTTCTGCTATTCTCGCCGCACCCGAAGCACAACTGTTAACGATCGAATCGGTGAAAGTTGCGGTACCGCCGCAGAACTAAGCGCGCACGAAATGCGCGCCGAGAAAGATTGTTACTGCAGCAAAGCTGCAAGTGGATCGTCCTCTTACTGGCGATCATTTGCCTGGCTTGCTCGGTGTTGTTGGTATCTTTCGCACAGCCAGAGCGCACCTACACTATCGCCTTCACGGTGCGAGAGATGCCCTCGCCGTTTGCAACTCCAGCGCATGGTGGTCCCCATTGGGTGGTGACAACTTACCTTTTCGATACTCTCGTCTGGAAAGATCAGAGCGGTGTTGTCCCACTACTGGCGGAAAGCTGGGAGTCGGCCGCGGGAGGAAAAGACTGGACATTCAATCTCCGTCGCGGCGTGCATTGGCACGACGGACAAATGCTCAGCGCCGACGATGTCAAGTTCACTTTCGATTACCTGCGGGAGCATCCCTTTCCCATGTTTGCGTCGGAGGCTGCGAGCCAGATAGAGCACGTTGAGGTTCATTCGCCGGGGCAAGTAAAGTTTCATCTGAAGCAGCCCGCTCAAGATTTTTTGGACGACATCGCAGGCATCATTTTGATACTGCCCCGGCACATCTGGCAGTCGGTCATTGACCCGCTCAAATTCCTTTCGCCTAGTGCCTTCGTAGGCACTGGCCCTTTCAAGTATGTTGAAACAAGGCGCGGCGAGTACCACTTGTTTCAAGCCAACGAACATTATTTCTTAGGTCGGCCACAGATCGATAGGCTCGTCTTGAAGGCCGTTAGCAACCCACCTCTTGCTCTTGAGAGCGGTGATGTTGACGCGGCCAGTTTTAACACGCCGCTCGCCGTCGCGCGTTTTCGCAACCGCGCAGACTTCCGTATCGTAACAGGACCATACAGCTACTACCTGTCCAAGTTGATCTTTAACGTCTCGCGACCTCCCTTTAATTCAAAAGTGGTGCGACAGGCTTTCGCCTACTCGCTCGACCGTCAGGAAATCGTGAACAAAGTGCTAGGAGGCGCCGGTATAGTTTCAAGCGCCGGGCTATTGCACCCAGACTCGGATTGGTTCAACCCTGACCTGCCAAAATATGAGCGGAATAAAATACTTGCGGAAGAGCTGCTAAAACAGGGCGGCTTCACGCACAAAGGGGCGGATGGAGTGCGGGAAGCGCCCGGCAGCGGGCACAGACTTTCGTTCACGTTATACGCACGCATCGACAACTCGCCGGAGATGGCCCGCACAGCTGAGATGATCCGGGATCAGCTCGCCGAGGTTGGTGTCCATCTCGATCTCAAGCCGGTCAACACCGGCCCGCTGGAGAGTATTCTGGCGAGCGGGAATTTTGACATCGCGCTTGACGGGCATGGCGGCACGCTTCGTCCCGAGTTCGTTGCCGACAGTGCCGACTTCCCCGCTCACATTTACGACAACGATGAACTGAAGACCTGTCGAGATCAATTTCTTCATTCGTCAGATGGCCAAAAGCGCCGCGAGGCGGCTTGGAAGATTCAGAGTATTATCGCGGAGGATCTGCCGGGCCTGGGCATCTACAACCCAAACTCGCCGGTGGTTTACCGCAAGAGCAAAGGTATCGAATGGTTCTGGACCCGACAGGGCCTCGGAGGCGGGGCCCCGATCTGGTGGAATAAGTTGGCGCTTTTGAAATTCAATAGCGCCCTGGCCCAGCCCAGTTCTGCAGCGGGAAGACCGACATTCATGTTGCCGGCGATAATCCTGAGCTGTGGAGCCATCGTGGCCCTGTTTCTTGGCTACAGGAAGTTGGGCAAGCGATGAGATTACATCCCCTCAGCCTCTATTTTCAACAGAACGATTTGTATTACTAGACCATAACTTAATAAACGTTTTACTACGGAGTCAAGATTTAAGGGTGGAATGAAGTCTGGCCGAACCAGATATCTGGCTTTGGCCCATTGGCTATCTAATTAAGTCGACGGGCATTCGTTTTGGTTGCGGCTTTAGCCGTACTGTGAGATATG
The DNA here is from genome assembly GCA_035283325.1 of Pyrinomonadaceae bacterium. Taxonomy (GTDB): domain Bacteria; phylum Acidobacteriota; class Blastocatellia; order Pyrinomonadales; family Pyrinomonadaceae; genus PSRF01. The sequence goes on from DATEUF010000164.1 coordinate 16,287, forward strand.
ACTCGTAAATTAATTTTACTCTTGCTCCAGTATCTGACGCTCATCTTTCTGGTCGTGACAATAAACTTTTTTATCGTTTATCTCGCACCGGGCAACCCCGTTGACGTAATAGCGCGAGGACGTGCGGATATCCTGCCCACAGTGGTGACAGAGACCGAGAAGCAGTCGCTCAGGCAATATTATGGACTCGACGGCTCGCTAGGACATCAATACCTTCGCTATCTTTCACACGTCCTGCGCGGCGACTTCGGGTATTCATTCTATTATCACCGGCCGGTTGTGGAAATCATCCTGGACCACGCTCGACGCACGATGCCGGTGATCATTGCGGGCCTGGCGCTGGCGCTCCTAATCGGGCTTCCTCTGGGTATGTTATCCGCCTCACGCCGTGGGCAACGGTTGGACACAATCCTGCTCATCGTGCAGATTTCCCTTCACTCGCTGCCGCCCTTTTTCATCGCGACCGTTTTGCTCATCGTATTTGCCGTTAAGTTGAGGTGGTTTCCTTTCTCAGGATCGGCAGGTGTGGGCGGCTTTACTTCGCCGGGCGGCATCAGCTCAATCGCCACCACTATCTACCACCTGATACTGCCCGCCACTGCGCTCGCACTATGGGAGTCAACGGCCATCTACTATTTCACCCGCAACTCACTAATCGATGTCCTCGGCGAGGACTTTATTCTCGTCGCGCGTGCCAAGGGTTTGAGTTCGAGAGCGGTTCTCACGCGGCACGCACTGCGCGCCGCCATGCCGACTCTCATTACTAAATTTGCTCTTACTTTTGGTTTTATGGTGGGAGGCGTGTTTTTCGTCGAACAGGTCTTCAGCTATCCTGGTATCGCACTGCTCGCGCTCACAGCGTTTCATAATTACGATTACTTGCTCCTGCGCGGAATCTTCTTACTGCTCGCTACCGCGGTACTTGTCGCAAATCTGACAGCAGACGTCTTCGTCTACAAACTGGACCCGCGCACGCGCCACGTGTAACAGGTTCCCTGATGATTGATGAGCGACCGTTTTATTAAGATCGGCAGTTCGATTCTCATCATAGTCGCCTGTGCCAGCCTGCTCGCTCCGCTCATCCGCCCGCCTACGGCGCTCTCTCATGCCCAGCCGTTTTCCTCTCCGTCCTGGTCCCACCCATTGGGTACAGATGATGTCGGTCACGACGTCCTTGCCGATCTTTTGTACGGCGGCAGGGCCTCGCTAATCGTTGGCCTGATCGTCGGTATCTTCAGCACCACCTTGGGTCTCGCGGTGGGTGGACTTGCGGGCTACGTCAGATCTCTGGATGTTCCGTTGATGAGAGCTATCGACATGCTGCTCGTAATTCCTCGCCTGCCTCTCATCATTTTTTTATCGCTGTTTCTGAAGCCGAGCCTGTGGAACGTCGTTTTGATTCTGAGCATTTTTGGGTGGCCTCTGACGGCCCGAACGGTGCGCCCTGTCATTAAGAGTCTGCGGGACAGGGACTTTGTCGTGGCAGCTCGATCGATTGGTGCTGGTGACTGGTACATCTTACGCCGCCACATTTTCCCCCAGTTGTACTCAATCTTTGCTGTCCAGCTTGTGCTCGAAGCCCGACAGGCTGTGTTGGCGGAAGCGGGATTGGGATTCCTGGGACTCGAAGACCCCACGACTAAGAGCTGGGGAATGATGCTCTCTTACGCCTTCAATCATGAGGCTACATTTTTATCTGATGCCTGGCAGTGGACGGTGTTGCCTCCTGCTTTGGTGCTTACGGTTTTCATTCTTTCACTAAGCTTGATTGGCGTCGGTTTGGAGTCGTATTTCAACCCCAAACTTAAGCCGTGGACTGTAGGGCCCGACCGCGACAATCCGTCCAGTCGATTATTCAACTAGAATGGAGCCCGTTGGTACTGTGGTGTTGCACGTTTTTGGCTAGGGGGCGGTTTTTGTTTTCTGTAATCGTTCGTTCCGCTTTGGGTTGAGGTAAGTACTAGTTCCACCACTACAGGCCTATATCTTTTTCGATCAGTTTTGCGAGACGTGCTCGGCCTCTTCTGGGCTTTACTGGAAGCCACAGTGCTCAAAGTTGCGGCCTCTCCAATCCTCAGTGCTTATGGAAACTACGTTCTGCTGGTTTTCGGGGTCTGCGCCTATTGCGGGGGAAGAGGATTTGGGGGATGGTCAAGAACGGCAAGTACCGTTGATGGCTTGCTTTCATTTATACCTGAGTTGGCCGCGGTGTGTAAGCTGATTTAGTACCAGAAACTTACTGGCCGGGGTGCGACTTTAGCCATTCAGCACGCAGCATGAAACTGCCAATACTTACTATGCTATCGCCGACCGCCAGGCCTTCTTCTACCGGATAATAGCCATTGCTTTCGGGCCCCAGTCGCACTGACCGCATCGCGAACACATTTGTATCACTCGTTGGTACAAAGACCACTTGCCTGTTGAGGATGTTTTGCACGGCCGCAACAGGAACAACGGGAGTGGTGGATTCTGCTTTAAGAGCCGCGAAGGCTACATTGACATACATGCCAATCTTAAGTTGCTGATCAGGATTGGCAAGCTCAACTCGCACCTGGGCTGTTCGCGTTTGACTGTCCAGTTTCGGATCGACGTAGGAAATTTGTCCCCGGAAAACACGTCCTGGATAAGCATCTGACGTGACAGTCGCGCCGCTGCCGACGTGAACTAACGCAAGGTCTTTCTCGTAGACCTGGCCAACGACCCATACGCTCGACAGGTCCGTCACTCGCATTAGTTCCTTATTTGCTTCAATGACTTCACCTGGATTGACGGTACGACTCGTTAAGGTGCCGGAAACCGGCGCCGGCACACTCACTTCTGAACTGACCTGCGAAGATGAACGCAGCGCGGAAATCCGCTGGGGCGTCAGCCCGAGAAGCATCAACCGCTGACGAAGTTTTTCAACTTCCGACTCCGCTGAACGCAATCTGCTTGCCGCCATCTCTAATTCCTGGCGGCTTGCGGCGCCAATCTCAACGAGCTTCTCAGTTCGCCCATGATGTTGGTGGTGCTCCTCCAACTCTGCGAGCGCAACCAGATAAGCGGATTGGGCTTCGGCCAGTTCGTTGCTAAATATGACCGCAACGGTCTGTCCTTTCCGGACACTCTGCCCAAGTTCAGGACCAACCTTACGTACGATGCCGCCCACGATTGAGACAACCGGTGTCTCGCGATAAGCGTTCGCTTGAACCACGCCAGTGTTCTGTTGCCCTCCGATCTCAGTGGCCATGCGTTCTCCCACTCTTTCGATCTTAATTCCGGCTCTCTCGGCTTCCTCAGGATTCAAGGTCAGGGTAGGTCCGTTGGATGAGGCGCGACTGCCGTCATTAATAGTGGGCTCCACGGGGGCGGAACGTGGTGCCGGCACTGGACTGCCCGCATTGCCAGCCGGTTTCAAAAGCCGTACCAGTAACACGAGGCCTGCAATCGCGACGACCGCAACAATGAGAACCAGAACCACGTTCCTTGTCCTTACCCGACGACCGTGCGCGGTGGGGCGGTCAAGCTCGTTTTTTGCTTCATTTTGTTCACTCATGGGTTTGCGTCTCGGGCTTAATAACAGATGAAGAGCCTACAGCGCGCTCGACTTCTACGCGCGCTTTGTAAGTATCGAGTAGTGTGTCGATGTATGAATTCTCCAGATCGATGAAACGTCGTTGCTCTCCGATATAGTCAATCAGCGTCTTGGAGCCCAGTTCATACGTCTGCCTTACTATGTTGAGGTTGGCATTCGCTTGATCCTTGACGCCAACACGGAAAATCTCCGCCGCACGGCTGGCGCTGTTGAATTGCGCATAAGCCGTCGCGACCTCGCGCCTAATGGTCAATACTGTGAAATCGCGCCTGAGTTTAGCCGCTTCGGCCTCTGCTAAAGCGGCTTCGATTGCACCCTGGTTCTTGTTCCGGACCGGCAGATCCAGAGAGACTCCAAACATCAGATAGTGAAAAGTGCTCTGGACCGGCTGTAATTGACCGGCGTCATTGATACCGTTCAAGGGAAAGCCGGAATCCATTCGTTGATAACCCGCAGTGAGGCTGGCATCGAATTTTCCCTGGGCTCGGGCTTGCTCGATGCGAGCCTCGGCGAGGCTTTCTGCGGCTATCACCAGTTTGAGATCCGGCCGCTCGGCTAATGCTCGCCCCGTAGCCTCCGCCACGGACAGGAGGGGAGTAATTAGATTGTCGAAATCTCCGCGTAGCTGCAGCGGGGCGTCTGGTGACATGCCGATGAGGTTGCGCAGCTCAAGCATCGCTGTCTGAGTTTTGCCTTCCGCCGTCTCGCGCATTGAACGTAGACGATTCAGTTCAACAAGCACCATGTTCTGTTCAAGAGGAGCTGTTCCTCCTTCAGTCACTCTTGCTGCCACTAAATTGTAGCCCCGTTGACTGGTGTCAATGAGATCCTGGTCAAGTCCAAGCTTGAGAATCGCGGCGATTGCCTCGCCAAACTTTGCGCGGACTTCTGCAGCAAGCAGTCGCTCTCGATTAGCGACATCCTGCAGCCGCATCTCCAGCTCGTTTTCAGCCACTCTGATACGAGTAGTGCGACGACGGCCGAGTTCCAGCGGCAGCATTCCCTGAATCGTCACCGTGTTATCCATGCCGCGGATTGTCTTCGCGACACTGGCATCAACTCTTGGATTAGCCCGCAGCGACGCCTGCTTGACGAGAGCTCTGGCTGCCTCCATCTCTTTGCGAGCCGCCTGCAATTCGCCATTGTGCTCGAGCGCGTAGGCGACAGCCTGCTCAGCAGTCATGCCTGTCTGAGGATCAGAGTACTTCGCGCCGGTCGAGATAGCCTTCGTCGTTGTTCTCGCTTCCGTTACAACTTCAGTGCTTGCTACGAGTGATTGGGCCAACCCGGCAGAAGTGCTAGTCAAGATTTGAGTAATGACTAACGCACCACCAAAAAGTAGCCGATTACGATGATACCTGTTCATGATTAACACCTTCTTCATCGTTTAGAGCGACGGATGTTTCTTGGTCCGATCCTCTATTGCTGAACTTGTTGTTATCTTCCTCGCCTGCTCCGACTTCCTGCTTCCTCAACTGCCGTTCGTGCAGCCAGAAGAAGATCACTGGCGTGACGATCAACACGTGCAGGAGGCTTGAGACCATTCCACCCAGAACAGGTGTGGCAAGTGGTTTCATTACTTCCGCACCGGCACTCGTGCTCCACATAATGGGAAGCAAACCAGCAACAACTGTTGAGACAGTCATCACTTTCGGACGCAGGCGAAGGAGTGCTCCTTCTGTCACAGCTTCCATCAAAGTTTTCCGTGTGAGCATTCCGACGTCGCTTCTTTTTCGCTCAACCGCTTCTCCCAGGTAGATGACCATCACCACACCTGTCTGAACCGCAGTCCCGAACAATGCGATGAATCCCACCCAGACGGCGACTGAGAAGTTGTAACCGAGCGCCCAAAGCAAATAAACGCCACCGGTCAAAGCGAACGGCACGGCAAGTAAGACATGCGCGGCTTCCAGAGCGGAGTGATAGGTAAGGTAAAGCAGTCCGAAGATGATCACCAGCACGATTGGAATGACGATCATGAGACGTTTGCGAGCACGCTGCTGGTTTTCATACTGACCGCTCCAGTCGATGTAGTAGCCCGCCGGCAGTTGCACCTGACTCCTGATTTTTGGACCAGCCTCGTCGACGAAGCTGCCTACATCGCGTCCACGCACGTTGAGCAAAACGGTGCCGCGCAGCAAGCCATTTTCGCTGGAGATCATTGTCGGCCCTACGACGGTACGAATGTCAGCGAGTTGCGCGAGGGGAATTGGCGCACCGGCCGGCGAGGCGATCGGAATCTGTCCCAAAGCCCGCGGGCTCTTCCGATATTCCGGCGCATAACGAACGCGTACCGGGAAGCGACGGCGACCTTCGATCGTCACGGTGAGGTTAGTCTCGCCGATACCTTTTTCTATAGTGTCCTCTATTGTCCCAACATCGATCGCATATCGAGCCGCTGCCTGCCGATTGATCTGAATATCAATGTAGGGAGCGCCGCTGATCTGTTCCGGATAGACATCAACCGCGCCCGGTACAGTCTTTACTACATCAGCGACACGTCGTGAGAGTTCTTCAAGTTGCTTCAGGTCGTTGCCGAATATCTTCAGGCCTACTTGCGAGCGTATACCCGTCGAAAGCATGTCAATGCGATTCTGGATAGGCTGCGTCCAGATGTTCGTGACACCTGGCAGTTGCAGCTTTTCATTCAGCTCGGCAATGAGCTTTTCGCGCGTCATGCCCGGGCGCCATTGTTCTGTTGCCTTCAGGTGGACAATGGTCTCGTTCATATTCACCGGGGCCGGATCAGTAGAAGTCTCGGCGCGCCCAGCCTTGCCTACGCTCCATTCCACTTCTGGAAAACTCTTCAGAATCTCGTCTTGCCGACTCAAGATTCTTAAAGCTTCATCAACCGAGATCGCCGGGTCAGTGACCGGCATATACATAATGTCGCCCTCATTGAGGGGAGGCATGAACTCCTTGCCAATGCCGGTTGCCAGAATTACTGCGCCGGTGAAGAGCACTGCCGCGATTGAGACCGTAATAAGGCGATGACGCAACGCGAGTAAAAGCACTGGCTGATATAACGCACGGAGTAGGCGCATCACTGGGTTGGATTGCTCAGAATGAAATTTTCCACCTAATAGATAGGTGCACAACACCGGAACGAGTGTGACAGCAATGATGGTCGCGCCAAACATCGCGAAGGTTTTTGTAAAAGCCAGTGGGTGAAAGAGTTTGCCTTCTTGACCGGTGAGAGAGAACACGGGAATGAAGGCAAGAATGATGATGGCCATTGAGAAGAATACGGGTCGTCCGACTAGCTTCGTTGAGTCACTGACTGTTTGCCAGACCCTCTTGCGGTCTTTGGGATCTACCCTCCTTTTCTCCAGAAACCGGAATGCGTTCTCCGTGACGACGATGCCCGCATCTACAAGCACGCCGATAGCAATGGCGATTCCTGCCAGCGACATCAGGTTCGAACTGATTCCCATGTAGTACATGAAGAGGAATGACGTGAGCACGGCGAGGGGCAGCGGGATCGTAACGATAAGGATGGAGCGGAAATGCGCGAGAAAGATGATGTGAGCGAGCGTGACCAGGAGCAACTCTTCGATCAGCGCGCGTTTCAAGGTGTGAGTCGCGCGTTGAATAAGCTGGGTACGATCGTAGAAAGGAACGATCTGCACCCCTTGGGGTAAACCCGACTTGATTGCTTCAATCCGCTGCTTGACCGCATCGATCACGTCAAGCGTGTTCACTCCGTAACGCGCGATAACTACACCGCCAACCGCTTCTTTCCCGTTCTTGTCCAGTACGCCGGTGCGAAAGGCGTTGCCAAGTTTTACATCGGCTACGGTTCGAACATATATTGGCGTTCCGTTTGCGGAGCCAATAACAATGTTCGCGACATCATCAAGCGATTTAATCAACCCAATCCCACGCACAACAGACCATTGTCCAGCCTGCTCTACGACATTGCCGCCAACATTGTTATTAGAGCGTTGAACGGCCTCAACGATCGTTGAGAGTGGCATGTTGTAAGCACGAAGCCTGTTTGGATCGACATCGATCTGATATTGCTGTACGTAGCCGCCTACCGAAGCCACCTCCGCTACACCCGGCACCGAGTTCAACTGATATCGCACGAACCAATCCTGCAACGTCCGCAGGTCGCGCAGATCCATTTGGTCGCTCTCCAGCGTGTACCAGAAGATCTGACCGACGCCTGTAGCATCCGGACCCAGTGTAGGCGCGACACCTTCCGGCAATTGTCGGGCTACCAGATTGAGTCGCTCCAGAACTCGGGTTCTTGCCCAGTAGAGATCGACGTTGTCTTCGAAAATGACGTTGATCATTGAGAAACTGAAAGCTGAGCTGGCGCGCACTGTACGTACGCCGGGCAATCCCTGCAGATTGGTAACAAGGGGATACGTAATTTGGTCCTCGACCTCTTGCGGCGAGCGACCGGTCCAATCGGTGAAGACGATGACCTGGTTCTCCGAGAGGTCGGGGATGGCGTCGATCGGCGTATGCAGCAATGCCCAATAACCCCACAGTGCGAGGCCAAGGTAAAAGACCACGATGAGCCCGCGATTCCGCAGGCTAATCTCGATGAGCCGATGAATCATGGCAGTCTCCCTTCGCGCCATCGCTGGCGCGACGCCTGGAAAGCGCGACTACTGCGCGGTCACTGAGAAAGAGGTCTGCCCTTTTCCCGCCGGCCCTTCGTGAGACACCTGCGCTTGCCACTCACCGGCCATCTCGATATCAACTTTGGCGCGATAGACTCCGGGCGTCTCGGTCGTGGTCAGGCTGGCCGCCTGATTCATCTGCACCATAGAACCCATCTGGGGCATATGAAAGATCAATGACGCGGCGCCAACATCGACCGGTTTGCCCGACGAGTCTTTAAAAGTGACGAAGAACTCATTTACTCCCCGCTTTAGCTGACCCGACGAACTTGACAGCGTGACAGTCAGATCTCCGACTGGAGCCGTCTTTATGATTGTCGCCGTGTCGGCCGATTGTCTGGAACCACAGGCGGCGACGATTAGTAGAAGCGCAAGGAGACTGAACGTAAGAATGTACCTGAGCATAATTATTCGACCTTCCCGATCAAATAGAGACTGGCGAATCACGCACGACTACGCTACTCCTCAGAAGGAATAGCGACTAAAAGACACAATGCGGCCTTGGAGTTCTAGATCAGGAGTGCGAGGTGCCGAATGTAAGCGGGATTGGAGAACGGCGGAGGGCTATGCGCCCAGTTTGATAGACATACTCGCGACGCATCACCCAGCGGTGGAATCACGGGCGCGTAAATCGCAAGAGCTTGCACCGCTGACGGGCGGGGAAGCTGAGGTCCGCGCGCCACTGTGCCTGGCTGTGAACAATTGAGAGAGCAACACAGACGGGCAATTAAATCCTCTGAACTGAAACTTTCCGGCTGAACTGCCATCTTGCAGCAGTCCATTCCAGCCATCTCAGGGAGATTGCATTCCTGCTCATTAGAGTGCAGGGGCATGCCGGCGCCGGCGCTACCAGCGAGCACCAGAACCAGAGCCAGAGATATTAAACGTATACCCATCGCTTGATTGAAGGTATGCAACCTCTTGGCCAGTGTCAAGTTCCTCTCAAGTGTGACTTGCTAGCCGGGTTATTGGGATCACGACATTTGAATTGGGAAGCTGCTCCGGCATCGCAACCTGCCTGAGTTCGCCTAGTAACTCAGCCAAGTCAACGCCTTCGCGTCTGCAAGCCTGCTCGACCGTGACCACGCGCGCCATAGTTTTACGTAATACAGGATTGGCCAGTGGACCGAACCCATGACGCAGAAAGATTTCAAGTGACTGCGGGTAACGAGACAACACGTCAGCCACTTTGACTTGTGGTGTGATTTCGAATAGCCCTGCAGTCTTCGACGGCCCTGACGACTCTCTCTCCACTCTCTTCCCAGCGCGCATGTTCGCCAGGAGTTCGTAGCCCCACAACATTAGTCCCACGACCTCGATAAAACCTGAGAAGCCCATCACTGAAAAAGCTGACGGGAAAAAGTCGGTCGCAATCTGAGACGAAACCCGGGTCAGGTTTCCAAGGTTCAGCAGCAGAAATGTTGGCCACAGTGATGGCGCTCGCCGCACATCCACCCCCGACAACGTGGGCACGACTTTACTCGATACGCCAACGATCATCATCATGATGAACCCTACAGTGAGCGCGTGACGGTAGGCGCCAAAGAACGCATGCGAGAAGGGAACCTGCGAGCTGGTAATTGGCATGTAAATGCCGAAAGTGTAAACGGGAGTGAACACCAGCATTGCGGTCGCAACGATGAACCAGATGTACGCAGCGCGGATGAACTTCAACCCGCGATCGTGTTCATTCTCCGGCACAGTGCCAAACAGCCGGTATTGTCGTGGTGTCCCCAGAGCCACTATGAGAAGCACAACCGTGCTTAGCCATTGGATCATCAGCAGCCAATGATTGCCGCCCGCCATTCCAGCGAGAAAAGTGATCGCGCCTAAGAGGATGGCGCCGTTCACACCCCAAAACAGAAATCCGCGCCAGGCCCGCGACGGTTCGCGTAAACCATAAGCGTGCGGCAGAAACCGCAACGACACGCCGAGAATCATTACCACTGCGATGCCAAGCAGCTGCACGTCGCGATAGGGAATATTGAAGGTCGCCAGGTTGAAGAGCAGGCGTTCACGGCTTTCCGGTAGTTCGAATAACTTGAAGATGATCGGATTCGCTATCGCTGCCAGCAGAAACCACCCGAGCGCCGCATATACAAACCGATCGTAGACCTCGGGCTTTTTCGCATTTCGCGCTGTATTCACAATTGCGAGTGCAAAAATAATCACTGCCACCAGTTGGGTTGCGGCCGCCAGAATCTCGAGCGGCAGGGATGCTCGAGAGGGGATAATGAGATGCGCCACGGTCTGCAGAAGGATTCCGCCGACCATCAAGGGCAAAGCGGCAAAGGCAAGATTAGGTCTCCAGAGGTTTGTATGTTTGAATCGCGGAAACGCCTGATACGCGAACCCCATGATGAAGAAGCCGACAAATCCAAACACCATGGCGTGCGCGTGCGCGAGTACCCAGGAGTAATTTGTGGCTCCAAAACTCTTTCCAAGCCCAATCGTCAGCAAGTTAATTGCGCCCCAGAGACAACCCAGCGTTAACACTGTCGTGATTCCAGCAATAAAGAACGGACGATAAATCGTGTCGGCCCGGGACGGTCGAAATGTGGTGAGCTGGGTGGCGGGCCCGCTGGCTGCGTCATTTAACTCGCGCAAGAGTTGATCGATTGGCACGCCATGCAATCGGGCAAACCAGCTCACCTGCTCTCGCGGACCCTGGGGACCGCCGCAACCCTGCAGCCCATAACGGTCAAGCACCAGTCGAGTGGACGGGTGCTGGTCGACAATTTCCGGCAAGAACATGTCCGCGGTGATTTCCCGAGTGTTCTCCATTGTGATTAAACCCCAACCTCTGTTAAAGAAAATAGCTATATCAAGCCACCGCGTTCGGCCCGGCGAATCGCTTGGAGCCGAGTATGGGCATCAAGTTTGCGCAAGATGTGTTGTACATGATTATTGACGGTAGTAAGACTGATATGCAGTTGCTCGCCAATACTCTTGCTTGATGAACCATGCGCAAGCATTCGCAATATCTCCAACTCGCGCGTGGTGAGCGTTGCGTCTGTGGCCGCGGTGCGCCCCGAAGATAGCAACGCTACTGCTTCCTGGGGAGGCACGTTTGTATTGCTGACAACAAAATCGCGCACCAGAATTTCCAGCCGTTTGCGCAGATCAATCGGCCGCATTATATAGACGGCAAAAGGGCTCCCGTGACCGTTGTTATCGGCGATGAGCACCGAGACGTTGCACCACTGCTTGCCACCGGCAGGCCCTACTTGCATATCGAAGTTATTTATTGGATGCCGCTTGAGGAGTGCCTGCCTAATGGTGCAGTCCTCGGAACAGACCTGCCCACACTCGTCGGCGCCCTGTATAATCTCTCCACACGTCCGGCCAATGGCCTCAGTGGCAGGAAGCGCAAGCAAGCCTTCCGCCGCCCGATTCCACGCCACAATCAAACCCTGAGCATCGACAGCAAAGGCCGGATCCGAAGTGCTCTCAGTCAATCCTTTGATCTCTTCCAGTCTCATCTGTAGTTCTGCACCAGCTAAATGATGCGAACTGATTATTGTTCGCGCCTTCCGTGATAGGCAATCATCATACCGGACAAAAAGGTAAGTTTGTTTTTTTGAATGAAATGATCTTCTCCAAGGGCACTGGTTACGGAATTCGGGCGCTGGCTTACATGGCGAGCGTGCCTGAACCGCGACTTTTTGGCCTTCAGGAGATTGCCGAACATGAGGACATTCCTCCGGCCTATTTGCGAAAAGTATTGGGTGAGTTGCGCCGCCACCGATTTTTGCGTTCGGTTAAGGGCATTCACGGTGGTTATGAACTGGGGCGCGCTCCCGAGACCATCACTCTGTGGGAAGTATTTAGCGTTCTCGAACCCGATCCCTACATGGACATGTGCATTCTGGGAAATAAGGCTTGTACCCCTGAGTGTGCCTGCGTCTTTCACGATGACTGGCAACAAGTCCGAAACCGCCTTGTTTCTCTGCTGCAGTCGCGAACCATCTCCGACGCGGCGAAGTCGGCGGCAGCCATAAGACTGGGAAATAGTCCCCATTACAGGGACGCCGATGTGGAAAATCGCGACGTTTGGAAGGACGATGATGATGATGCTATCCCGAGCCCGGCGTAATAAAAGTCCAGTGGTTTCGACGAGCCTGGGACCGAAGTTAAGGTTTCTGGCCGCTTCTATTTTGATATCCGCAGCAGCAGTATCCGCCAGCGGTCAATCAATCCAGGAAGGACAGGCACTTTTCGGCACCAAGTGTTACAGCTGCCACAACATAGGCAGCGGGGACAAACAGGGTCCCGATCTGAAGGGCGTTACGACACGGCGCACGAAAGATTGGTTGGTTGAATTCATTAACACGCCGGCAGCAGTCAACGCCCGCGGCGATCAGGTCGCCAGTCAATTGTTCAAGAAGTTTTCGCCTACGGTAATGCCTGATCAGGCCCTGACTCCCCTGCAGATCGATTCGATCCTGATGGTGATTGATGACCTCACAACCAAGAATCAGGTGTTTGTTCCTGCGGGCGCCAAGCTGAGTCGGGCCATCGTGCCTGCTGATATTAACGGGGGCTGGCAGTTCTTCACCGGCAAAGCAAGATTACAGAACGGAGGCTCCGCCTGTCTCTCGTGCCACTCGATCAAAGGCGTGGGCCTTTTTGGGGGTGGGACGTTGGGCCCAGACCTCACGGGCGTGAGCCTCAAGTATCGCGACCCGGAGCTGATCGCAATTCTGCAGAATCCAAACTTTCCAACCATGTCAACCGTTTTTGGTGCGCAGCCACTGACGAGCGAAGAGATTGTGCAGCTCTTTGCGCTGTTTCAAAACGCGAAAGTAACGAATCCAATGCCTCCCGTCCAAGCTGGCGTAACCACGCTCGATCCAAAGTTCTTCGTAATCGGCGTCGTATCGATGTTGCTTGTGTTGGCGTTGCTTAATCTTGCCTGGAGAAACCGGTCGCACGGCGTGCGCGAGGAACTGGTGAGGAGGGCAACGCAATGAACTGGATCAAGGACCTGATCAGTCCGCAGACGCGCTCGTGGGAAGAGTTTTATCGCAACCGCTGGCAGCACGATAAGGTCATTCGCTCGACGCATGGCGTCAATTGTACGGGCGGCTGTTCATGGGACATTTATGTCAAGCAGGGTATCGTCACCTGGGAGATGCAGGCGCTCGATTACCCCCTGCTCGAGGATGGCCTGCCGCCTTACGAACCCCGCGGTTGTCAACGCGGTATCTCCTACTCCTGGTATCTCTACAGTCCAATTCGCGTCAAGTATCCGTACGTTCGGGGCGCCTTGCTAGATCTCTGGCGTGCTGCGAAAGCCATTCATGATGATCCGGTTGAAGCCTGGGAATCGATCGTTACGAACAAAGAATCGCGCGCACGCTATCAACGCGCCCGCGGCAAAGGCGGATTTCGCCGTGGTAATTGGGAAGAGATGCTCGAGCTGATTGCCGCCTCAACGATCTACACGATTAAGCAGCATGGTTCAGATCGCGTTGTGGGCTTCTCTCCCATACCCGCAATGTCGTTTCTCAGCTACGGCGCCGGTTCACGTTTTCTGCAACTGCTCGGCGGCGTCAACCTCAGTTTCTACGACTGGTACTGCGATCTGCCTCCAGCTTCACCCGAAATCTGGGGCGAGCAAACCGACGTATGTGAGAGCGCTGATTGGTTTAACTCGAAATTTCTGGCGGTGATGGGCTCAAACCTCAACATGACGCGCACACCCGATTGTCACTTTGCTGCGGAGTCGCGACACAACGGGACGAAGATGGTGGTGCTGGCGCCAGACTTTAGCCAGGTTTCCAAGTATGCGGACCAGTGGATTCCGCTTAATGCTGGTCAGGACGGAGCGTTTTGGATGGCTGTCAACCACGTCATCCTTCAGGAGTTTCATTGCCGGCGGGAGACGCGATACTTTCTCAATTATCTGAAGCGTTACACTGACTCCCCATTTCTAATCCAACTGAATAAGCGCGGCGATCACTACGAAGCTGGCCGTCTGCTTCGCGCCAATAAACTTTCGCGTTATGCGGGCGAAGAAAACGGCGACTGGAAGTTCCTGGTGTTTGATCAGAAATCGAACGAGCCACGCATGCCCGGCGGCGCGGTGGGACATCGCTGGGGCAAGACCGCCGGCCAGTGGAACCTGGAGCCTAAAGACCCGACTGATGGTTCGCTCCTTGCGCCGCAACTGACTTTCATGAACGGCCACTCTCATTACGTGAATGTGGCGTTTGACGAATTCGGTTCCGAGCGGATCTTCCATAGAGGTGTGCCCGCGAAATGGGTCGAGACCGAAGAAGGGGAAGTCCTGGTCACCACGATCTACGATCTGCTGATGGCCCAGTTTGGCGTCGACCGCGGTCTCGGTGGCGACTACCCGAGTGATTACAACGACGAGAACCAGTCGTACACGCCCGCCTGGCAGGAGAAGTGGACAGGCGTTAGCCGGGAGACAGTTATCAAGTTTGCCCGTGAGTGGGCTTCAACTGCCGAGAAAACCGAAGGCAAGTGCATGGTGATAATCGGCGCGGGCATCAATCACTGGTATCACAACAATCTGATCTACCGCTCGGCCATTACCGCGCTTATGTTATGCGGTTGTGTAGGCAAAAATGGCGGCGGTCTGAATCACTACGTGGGCCAGGAGAAGCTGGCACCGGTTGCTTCGTGGTCGACGATTGCCTTTGCCAAAGACTGGATTCCGCCTTCTCGCCTACAGAATGCGCCTTCGTGGCATTACGTTAATAGTGAGCAATGGCGTTATGAACGCGAGTTTGCTGACTATCACACGATGCCCCAGGACTCAGACTCCTCACTCGGTGGCGCCAGCATCGCCGGCGGCCATGCGGTTGACGTGCAAGCGAAAGCCGTTCGCTGCGGTTGGCTGCCGTTCTATCCGCAATTCAACAAACCCAATACCAAAGTTGTACAAGATGCGATTGACGCAGGCGCCAAAACGAATGAAGAAGTCGTCAGCTACGTCGTCGATCAGCTCAAACAAAAGCAGCTTCAGTTCTCAGTCGAAAATCCCAGCGCCGAAGAGAACTGGCCGCGCGTCTGGTTCATCTGGCGCGGCAATGCCTTGATGTCCAGCGCCAAGGGCCATGAGTTTTTCCTCAAGCACTATCTTGGCACGCATCACAACGACATTGCGGAGGAGTGCGCGGAAGGCACAGTCAAAGACGTAGCCATGAACGGTAAGGCGCCTGAAGGAAAGTTTGATCTAATCGTCGATCTCAACTTTCGCATGGACACTTCCGCGCTCTACTCCGACATCGTTCTACCGGCCGCCACCTGGTACGAGAAATCCGATCTGAATTCAACGGATCTCCACTCGTTCATCCACCCGCTGTCGGAAGCTGTGCCGCCATGCTGGGAGTCGCGCAGCGATTGGGACATCTTTCGCTCGCTGGCAAAGAAGGTTAGTGAACTATCGGAGGACCACCTGCCGGCGCCGATTAAAGATCTCGTAGCGTCGCCACTTTCGCACGACTCGCCTGATGAAATTGCGCAAAGCGAGATCAAAGACTGGACCCAGGGCGAGTGCGATCCGATTCCCGGGAAGACAATGCCGCACCTTGCCGTCGTCGAGCGTGATTACGTGAATCTTTACAACCGGTTCATTTCACTTGGTCCACTGGCAAAGAACGGCATGGGGGCGCACGGGGTCAAGTACCCCGTCGAAGATTTTTACAATGAGGTAGTCAATTCGCGCTCCCACGCAATCACCGAGTGGAATGGTCAGAAGTACCCGTCATTGAAGGAGGCCGAAGAAGCCGCAGAAATGGTTCTACTTTTCGCGCCTGAGACGAACGGTGAACTCGCCTTTCGTGCTTACAAATTTGTCGAGAAGAGCGTGGGGTTGCCGCTGGCTGACCTGGCCGCCGCAAGCCGCGATGTGCGCATGAGTTACAAGGATCTGCAATCGCAGCCCCGGCGCTTGCTCAATAGTCCGATCTGGTCAGGCTTGATGGATGATGGCCGCGCCTATGCGCCCTTCACCTACAACTATGAAAAGCTTGTGCCGTGGCGCACGCTCACCGGCCGACAACACTTCTATCAGGATCACGAAGGCTACATCGCGTACGGCGAGCACTTGCCTACCTACAAACCTTCGCCGAAGCCAATTGCTTATGGGGATCTCAAGCATAGCAGCACGCAGGGCAAAGTGAAGGTGCTCAACTATCTGACGCCTCACGGCAAATGGCACATCCACTCAACCTATTCCGACAATCACCGGATGATGACATTGTCGCGCGGTTGCGAGCCGTTGTGGCTCAACGATGAAGACGCAAATGAACTGGGAATCAAAGACAACGACTGGGTCGAGACCTATAACGACAATGGCGTCGTATGCACCCGCGCCGTCGTAAGCGCGCGCATTCCTAAAGGCGTCTGCATTCAATATCACTCGCCCGAGCGCACGCTGTCGGTTCCCAAATCACCCATGCGGGGTAACCGTCGCGCGGGCGGGCACAATAGTTTGACACGCATCCGTTTGAAACCGTTGTTGATGGTCGGAGGCTATGGTCAGTTTACCTACCACTTCAATTACTGGGGCCCGACGGGTGTGAATCGCGACACCTTTGTTTTGGTGAAAAAGTTGGAGAAAGTGAATTGGTAAAGGACAAACATTATGGACGTTCGCTTACAAATCTCAATGGTCTTTCACCTCGACAAGTGCATTGGCTGTCATACGTGTTCGATCGCTTGCAAGAACGTTTGGACCGATCGCAAGGGCGCCGAGTACATGTGGTGGAACAATGTTGAGACAAAACCCGGCACAGGTTATCCAACGGCGTGGGAGGATCAAAGCAAGTATAAAGGTGGGTGGGAAAAGAAGAATGGCAAGGCCGAGTTGAAGATGGGTGGACGCTCCCTCCGCGTACTCAACATCTTCCACAATCCCAACCTGCCACGTATGGATGATTACTACGAACCGTGGACTTACAAGTATGAAGACCTCTTCAACGCACCGGAAGGCGCCGATCAGCCGACGGCGCGGCCGATCTCGATGGTTACCAATAAACCAATCGATATCAAGGCTGGGCCGAATTGGGACGATGATCTGAGTGGTTCACCGGTTTACGCAGCGAACGATCCGAATCTTGAAGCGCTGACACCCGAACAACGAGAGGAGCTTTTCGACGTTGAACGTCTCGTCTTCTTTTATCTGCCGCGAATCTGCAACCATTGCCTGAACGCCTGCTGCGTGGCGGCATGTCCATCGGGCGCCATCTACAAGCGCGGCGAAGACGGCATCGTGCTGATTAATCAGGAACGCTGTCGCGGCTGGCGCATGTGCGTAACGGCCTGTCCTTACAAGAAAACTTTCTACAACTGGTCCACGGGAAAATCCGAGAAGTGCATTCTGTGCTTCCCGCGCCTGGAAACAGGTCAGGCGCCGGCATGCTTCCACTCCTGCGTTGGCCGCATTCGCTATCTCGGCGGCCTGCTATACGACGCGGATCGCATTGTTGAAGCGATGAGCGTGCCCAACGAGCAACTGGTGGATGCGCAGCGCGACATGATTCTCGACCCCACTAACAGGGAAGTGCGGGCGAACGCAGCCGCCAACGGCATAGACGAGCGTACGCTGGATGCGTGCGAACGCTCCCCAGTCTATCGCTATGTCAAGAGATGGAAACTTGCGCTCCCGCTCCACGCAGAGTTTCGCACGCTGCCAATGCTCTTCTACGTGCCGCCGCTACTGCCCGTGATGGCGAAAACGGATGACGGCGTCTACAACACAGCGAATGACGAACTCTTCAGCCCAATCGAAAAGGCCAGGCTGCCAATGGAGTATCTGGCGAAACTGTTTTCCGCCGGGAATATCGAGCACGTGAGATTAGCACTGAAGAAGCAGTACGCCGTCCGTCTCTTCAAGCGGCTGGAGACAGTGGGCGATATGGACGGCGAGGTCGTAAGAAGAGCGCTCGCAGAAGTGGGAAGTTCGGAAGAAGAAGCAGAACAGATTTATCGTTTGACCTCTCTACCTACCGAGAAGGACCGCTACGTTATTCCGCCCATGCATCGCGAAGAAGCGATGCAAATGTTGAACGATGATATGTGGGAAGGAAAAGGCGCAGCAGGTTTTGGCTTCCGCGAGGCTCCGGCAAGGGGAGCGTAGGGGGAAAGGGAGAGGGGCGAAGGGCGAAGAGGGATTGCGGATTGCGAATTGGGGATTGGGATGATGAGCGAAGTAACTAAAGACGAAGAGGCGGCCGTGAAATCGATCTATGAAGGGCTTGCCAGACTGCTCGACTATCCCGGGGCGGATTGGAACGCTTTAGTCACATCGTGTGCCGAACTATTGGCTGGAGAGAAATCTGAAGTAGCCAAATCTTTCGGCAGCTTTAGCGATCGAGTTCAAACGCATTCACTCTCTGACCTTCAGGAACTCTATACGCGCACGTTTGATCTCAATCCGGTCTGTGCTATGGAGATTGGGTATCACCTGTTTGGCGAAAACTACAAGCGTGGCGTCTTTTTAGCGAATCTGCGCGCAACTGAAGCTCCATATGGTCTGGGACAGGAGCATCAGTTGCCCGATTACTTGCCGGTCTTGCTGCGGTTGTTGACCAAACTCGATGGCAAAGATGAGGACCTGCGCGCATCGCTGATTAGGGAGTGCATGGGCCCGGCAATCGAGAAAATGATCGATGCTCTTAAGGACAGCGAGAATCCATACCGATATGTATTACAGGCTGTGAAACAGACTCTGGGATCAGAAGCCGGTATTTATCACGGCGATGGTCGCGCTAATGGCGTTCGAGCAAGTTTGCCGATCTTAGTCAACGAATCACGAAATAACGCGAACGAATACGAAATCACACAAAGCCGCGATTTGGTAACGCCCGAGCTTCGTGCCGCTTCATGTGATTTTGCGGATCGTCATGCGTTCAATCTGAATCCGAACCCGGATCTGTTTTGAGGGAGTTTACGAAAAGATGCTCGACAATCTCTTCTTCATCATTTTGCCCTATGCAGCAGTTACGCTCGCCGTAGTAGTCACTGTGCAGCGTTATCTGAAGCGAGGTTTTACCTATTCGAGCCTCTCCTCGCAGTTCCTCGAAGGCGATGAACTCTTCTACGGATCGGTGCCCTGGCACATCGGCATTCTGGTTGTTTTGACTGGACACGTAATTGGGTTCGCGATACCACGCCAGGTGCTCTGGTTCAACGGTGTACCAGCACGACTATACGTTTTGGAAACGACCGGGTTGCTGTTTGGTCTCTTGGCATTAGTCGGGATTGTCAGTCTGATTGTGCGTCGTATTACCTCCCCGCGAATCCGCGCGGTGACTTCCCCCATGGACGTTCTCGTGCTTGTCGTGTTGTTGGTCCAGGTAGCACTCGGCGTCTACACCGCCCTGTTCTACCGCTGGGGTTCATCATGGTACGTGACGTCCGCCGTTCCTTACCTGCGTTCACTCTTCATGCTGCAACCGGATCTAAGAATGATTGCGCCGCTACCGCTGGCGGTAAAACTGCACATCATAAATGCCTACGTATTTCTGGCAATTTTTCCATTCTCGCGACTGGTTCACATGCTGGTTGTGCCGGTTCATTACCTGTGGCGACCGTACCAGGTCGTGATTTGGAATTGGGATCGCCGGCGCCATAACCGCCCCGCGCCGAAGCCCGCTAAAAAACCCGTGCCGGCGACGAAACCGGTCGGAGCAGAGACACTGCCTGTGGCGAAGCCGGCGCCAGCGAGGTGAGTAAGTTTGATGAGCTTGAGAACTGCAAAAATCATTTCATTGCTGGTAACGCTGATTGGTGTTGTTGTCGTTTGGCAGGGCTCCATCTTTCGCGGTCTGGGCAACCAGCAAGGTTATCAACCGGCACAACCTATTAACTTTTCGCACAAGGTTCACGCGGGGGATAACCAGATTCAGTGTCTTTACTGCCATTCAGCGGCCGACAAGTCGAGAGTGGCCGGTATTCCCGCGGCGAGCACGTGCATGAACTGTCACTCGAAAGTCCTTCCTGACTCACCGGAGGTTCAGAAGATTGTGGTGGCATTGGCCCAGAACAAACCCATCGAATGGGTGAAAGTAAACGATCTACCCGACCACGTTGCCTTCAATCACAGTCGACATGTAACTGCTGGTGTGAAGTGCCAGACGTGCCACGGCCCGGTCGAAATCGAAGATCGTGTATCGCAGGCGGACGTGCTCTCGATGGGATCGTGCGTGACATGTCACCGCACGCATCGTGAAGTGACGCTCGATGAGAACGGGCGCCCGACTGTCTCAAAGGAAGCGACGCCAAAGAGGTTGATGGCTTCGACTGATTGTTCGGTATGTCATCACTGAGAAAAAAGTGTAACGCAAACTGTTAGTTTGCGTTACAAGCGGAGTGATGAGTGATGAGTTATGAGTAAGGTGTGGAAACAATTCATTGATGAGGACGGCGAGGGCAGGCCGATCGATCTGGCGCTAAAGAGCCCTGTCTCCGGCATTACCCGGCGGACCTTTCTCGAAGTGCTGGGATACTCAACAGCGGCGCTGGCGCTAAGTGGCTGTCGAGCACCCCAACAGAAGATCATCCCGTCGCTGCGAAGCTCAGTTGAGTTCACGCCGGGTGTCGCGAGTTGGTTTGCCTCTGTCTGCGGTGGTTGCAGCGCTCAGTGTGGCGTGCTCGTAAAGGTGCGTGATGGGCGTCCGATCAAGCTTGAAGGCAATCCGGATCATCCTTTGTCGAGCGGCGGTCTTTGTGCTCAAGCGCACGGAATGGTCTTCGGTTTGTACGATCCCGATCGACTGCGCCAGCCATTGATTGCCTCGCAACCAGCTACGTGGGAACAGGTAGATAAAGAGACGATTTCGAAACTGGAAGCCATCAAACAGTCGGGTGGTAAAGTCCGGCTACTCACCGCGCCAATCAGCGGTCCGACGTCGCGCGAGACAATGCAGAAGTTTCTGGCTCAGTTCAGCGACGCCAAACACTTCTCTTACCAGCCCGTGTCCTACGATGCCATTCGCCAGGCCCATCTGCGCTCTCATGGTCTAGCCGCGATTCCACAGTACCGCTTCGACAAAGCACGTTTGGTCATCAGCTTCGATGCCGACTTCCTGGGGACGTGGTTAGCGCCTGTCAATTTCACACGTGGTTATGCCAGGGCCCGCAACCTGCAAAAGGGCCAGGCGGCGAGAATGTTGCGGCATGTGCAATTTGAATCCCGAATGTCTTTAACTGGGAGCAATGCTGACAAGCGCGTAAAAGTTTCGCCGGGTGAAGAGACGGCTGCGCTTCTTTATCTAGCGAAACTGGTTTCAGTTGGAACTAGTTCTGTTTCTCAACCTGCGTCGCTTTCTTCGTTCGCACCCGACAAGCTCGATGAGCATAAGCGCAGCACTGTTGAGCAAGTTGCTCGCGAGCTGTTCGTATCGAAAGGCGAGTCGTTGGTGATCGGTGGCGCCAACGACGCAGACGTCCAATTTGTCGTCAACTTCATCAATGAAGTGCTCGGCAATTACGGGAAGACTATCGACCTGAATACAGCCTCTGCGAGCAATCAGAGTAGCGATCAGGAGATGACCGAGCTCGTGCGGCAAATGAATGCCGGTGAGATATCGGCGCTAATCTTCTCGGGTGTCAATCCGGCCTACGATTACTTCGATGGTCAAAGCTTTCTTAATGGATTGCAGAAGGTGACTCTGAAGATTTCGCTCAATCCGTCGCTCGATGAAACTTCTGCGCTTGCCGACTATGTGTGTCCCCAGAGCCACTTCCTCGAAGCGTGGGACGATGCCGAACCAGCGCGCGGAACGTTCAGCGTTAATCAGCCCACTATCGCGCCGCTTTTTCAGACGCGCAGTTTTCAGGAAACTTTGCTGCGCTGGAGCGGCGACACCCGCAGCAGCTACGAAGTGTTAAGACAATCGTGGCGGGAGAAGCTTTTCCCGCAGCAGAAGCAACACACCAACTTTGACGAGTTTTGGGACCAGACACTCCAGAAGGGCGTCTTCACTCCCGACCCAACACGCCTCGAAACGTTTGCTTTCACGTCTGAGGAGCTGGACCAATCGATTACGCGTTTAACTTCTGCGGCCGAGGTCAAGAGTGGCCCGTGGCTCTTGCTCTACGAGAAGGTGTCCATGCGGGATGGCCGTTATGCGAACAACCCGTGGTTGCAAGAGTTGCCTGACCCCGTAAGCAAGATCACCTGGGACAACTACGCGAATGTGTCGCCGCGCTATGCCCAGAGCAACGGCCTGGAGGAGGGTCGCGTGGTGCGCCTGACTAAGGGTTCAGTCTCGATTGAAGTGCCAGTGCACATTCAGCAGGGACAACATGATGAAGTGATCACCGTTGCCTTTGGATATGGGCGCACCGCAGCAGGCAGGGCCGGCAACAACATTGGCACGAATGCTTTCAGACTGGTCGCGGTCGCGGACGGCCTGTTCCGTTATCAGTTGCCGACGATCACTTTGGAAAAGACTGAGAAGACGGTCCAATTCGCGCAAACTCAGGTCAAAGACTCGATGGAGGAACGTCCGCTCATCAGAGAACTCTCGCTGGCCGAATACCTAAAGGGCAAGGGCGAAACTGAAACTGAACACGGCAGTTTGTGGTCGCCTCATGATTATCCCGAGCACAAGTGGGGGATGGCTGTGGATCTGAGTGCGTGTGTGGGCTGCAACGCCTGCGTCATCAGTTGCCAGGGCGAAAACAACATTCCCGTAGTCGGCAAGGATGAAGTGCGGCGTCGACGTGAGATGCACTGGATCAGAATAGATCGCTATTTCGAGGGTGACCGCGAAGACCCAAAAACTTTTTATCAGCCGGTCATGTGTGCCCAATGTGACAACGCTTCGTGCGAGAGCGTCTGTCCGGTGCTGGCGACGGTGCACAGCAGCGAAGGCCTGAACATGCAGGTCTACAACCGCTGCGTGGGCACGCGTTATTGCGAAAACAACTGTCCGTACAAGGTACGAAGATTTAACTGGTTTGAGTATTCACATGGCGACCCAGTCGCAAACCTGGCACTCAATCCAGACGTGACCGTACGCAGCCGTGGCGTGATGGAGAAGTGCAGCTTCTGTGTGCAGCGTATTGAGGAGGTAAAGATACGCGCCCGCAACGAAGGCAGGGCAATCGCTGACAATGAGATTCAGCCGGCGTGCCAGCAAAGCTGCCCGGCAAATGCGATCATCTTTGGCGATTTGACTGACGTTCAGAGTCGTGTGGCCCAAATGAAAAAGAGTGGGCGTAACTACACTTTGCTGGATGAACTGAACCTGCGACCTGCGTTGAGTTATCTGGCGAAGGTTCGGAATAGCGAGCCGGAGGCCAACGCCTGATGGAAGTTGAAGCGGACCGGCGAGGCGAAGCCACCCCCGCACATCAGGCGGCCCAGCCGTGACGCAACCTCCAAGTTCCGCGGGAAAGTGAACATCAACAGAGGACTGAAACACAATGGCGGTATCACTGAAACAACCAGAGCTGACCCAGCCGGCTGAGCAGGTAAAGTCAGCATTCGAAATCGCTCATCCGGTCTATTCGGAGCTGCGGACGCCGCTCATTTTGGGGAGGAAGCCCTACCGCCAGGTGACGGTGGATATCTGCCATTTGCTGGATTCCAAAGCAGGACGTGGATGGTGGATCAGCCTCGCTGCTTCGTTATTGCTCCTGGTAGCCGGAGTTGTGGCTGCGGTTCATACGGTCAACACAGGCATTGGCACCTGGGGCCTCAACCGGACTGTTGGCTGGGCCTTCGACATCACTAATTTCGTTTTCTGGATTGGCATTGGTCACGCCGGCACGTTTATCTCGGCCATCCTGTTCCTCTTCAATCAGAAATGGCGCACGTCAGTTAACCGTTCAGCGGAAGCGATGACTCTGATTGCAGTGATGTGTGCAGGTGTGTTTCCTATCATTCATATGGGCCGGCCGTGGTTGTTCTACTGGGTGCTGCCTTATCCCAATACCCGCGGCACCTTATGGGTGAATTTCCGTTCGCCGCTACTTTGGGACTTCTTCGCAATCTCGACATACTTCACGATCTCAGCAGTCTTTTGGTATCTCGGCCTCGTGCCGGATCTGGCAACCGCACGCGACCGCACCAAGTCGAAGTTGCGCAAGACCTTTTATCAGGTGCTGAGTCTTGGCTGGAACGGATCGAATCGCACCTGGTCACGTTATGAGACCGTTTACACGGTGCTCGCAGCCCTCGCAACTCCGCTGGTCCTTTCAGTTCACAGCATCGTCAGTTTCGACTTCGCTACTTCGCTGATACCTGGTTGGCATTCGACAATCTTTCCGCCTTACTTCGTCGCCGGCGCCGTCTTTTCAGGATTTGCGATGGTGATGACGCTGATGATTCTCGTGCGGAAGTTGTTGCACCTCGAAGATTACATAACACCCCAGCATCTCGAAAACATGTGCAAGGTCGTCCTCCTCACCGGCTCGATCGTAGCTTTGGCCTATATCACAGAGATCTTCACCGGGCTTTACAGCGGCAACCCCAATGAGATCTTCGTAATCATCAATCGTGGCCTTGGTCCTTACGCCTGGGCCTACTGGATCATGTTCGGTTGTAACGCGCTGCTGTCACAGCTGTTCTGGTTCAAGCGGTTGCGCACTTCAATCGTGGCCATATTTGTGCTTTCGATCCTCATTAACGTCGGCATGTGGTTTGAGCGCTTTGTAATCATTGTTACTTCGCTGCACCGTGACTTCCTGCCCTCGAGCTGGGCGATGTACTCGCCGACAATCACGGAAGTAGGACTGCTGGTTGGCAGCTTCGGACTGTTCTTCACAGCGTTTCTGATCTTCCTGCGGTTGTTCCCGGTAATTTCGATCAATGAAGTTAAGGGAGTGCTGGGTTATGCGAGACATTGAGTCTGCAAAAGCTGTCAGATTTACGGCGGCCTTCTTCGAAAATGAGGGCGATCTCATTGGCGGGGCCGCTGAGGCGCGGCTCGCAGGCTTTGAAATTTACGACGTGTATACACCGTTCCCGGTTCATGGCATGGACCGGGCCGTGGCCTTGCCGCCTTCCCGTCTGACTTGGATTGCATTTCTCGCTGGCGCCCTGGGCCTGGTCTTTGGACTAACGCTACAGGTATGGACCTCTGCATACGACTGGCCCTTAAATGTTGGTGGCAAGCCGTTTAATTCCTTTCCTCTTTTTATTCCGGTTACCTTTGAGTTGACGGTGCTTTTCTCCGGATTGATAGCCATTGGTGTGCTGTTTGCGAGAAATCGCATGTGGCTTTTCAGTAAACGAAAAGTCTTTGAGCGCGTTACCAATGATCGCTTTGTTTTGGTGTTGAAGCAGTCTGATGCTTCGTTTGATATGGAGAAGGCGGTCAACCTGTTTGCGCGGCACAATGCGATCAATGTCGTCGAAGGAGATCAGTTTGTATGATAAGGACACTCCAATGGATCGCGGTCATCCTGTTGCCGATCGTCGCGATTGGGGGCGTGTGCGTGCTGAGCCGTGATGTTGGCGTCAGAAATCTCGAATGGCCCACTCAAATGGCCTACTCGCCTGCTTATCTCTCGCAAACCGCGAACCCGATACTTCCTTATAACCTGACCCAACAGCCAGCGGTACCGGGTACCGTACCGCGCGGCTTTCAACCGTTTTACTATGGGCCTGACCAAGCTGAGGCAGATCGCGCCGGCCGCAAGCTAACAAATCCCTTCGTCGCGACGCCGGAGAATCTCGCACGAGGGCAATACGTGTTCACTAACTATTGTGCGGTGTGCCACGGAGCGACGGGTGCCGGCGATGGTCCTCTTGTGCCGAAATATCCCAATCCCCCTTCGTACCAAACGGAAAAGTCGAAAGGCTTGCCTGACGGAACGATGTTTCATGTGATCACCCTGGGCCGCAACAACATGCCGGCACACGCAGCGCAGGTTTCAGCAGACGACCGTTGGAAGGTGATTCTGTACATCAGAAAGTTACAGGGGAAGGTCAATTGAAAGTTATGACAAATAAAACTTTCATCTCAGGCCGTGGCCAGAAAACTCTCTTCATCATGCTGGGCGTAGGCGTAATTGGATTTGTCGTAGGCCTTTACATGAATGATGCTCGGCTGTGGCCAAGCTTCCTGCTCAATGCATTCTTCTTTCTCACCCTGGCATTGGGCGCAGTCGTTTTTGTCAGTATTAATCACGTCGCTAATGCCGGTTGGCCTACGGCTATCCGTCGCGTGCCGGAAGCGATGATGAACTACCTGCCTCTAGGCTCACTCGCCATGCTGGTTCTGTTCTTTGGCCGTTACACGCTATACGAAGGAACACATGTCACGTTTGAGTATGCCGGCAAGCCCATGGCCTTCAAGAATGCGTATCTCGGCACGACATTTTTCTTCACGCGGATGGCTGTTTTCCTCGGGCTTTGGGTGTTGCTGGCCTGGTTGATCAAAAGAGAATCATACCGCCAGGATCTGGACGGAGCAGTCGCGCACACCAAAAACTCTAAAAAGTATGCCGCTATCTTCCTTGGCCTATTTGCCTTGACCTTCACCTTCGCCAGCTTTGACTGGTTAATGTCAGTTGAACCCCTGTTCTACAGTACGATCTATGCCTTTTACGTGATCTCAGGATTGTTGCTCAGTGGCTTTGCGGCCATCACCGTACTGGTAATTCTTGCCCGCCGCCGGGGTCTACTTCCGGAAGTGAATGAGAACCACCTCCATAATCTCGGCAAACTCGTTTTCGGATTCTCAACCTTCTGGGCCTACATCTGGCTATGCCAGTATTTGCTGATCTATTACGCAAACCTACCGGAAGAGACCATCTATTACATTCGGCGCATGCAGACGCCTGGGTGGAAGGCCTTTTTCCTGCTGAACATTTTTCTGAACTGGCTCATACCTTTTGCCTTGTTGTTATCGCGCGGTGCGAAGCGTAGCGAGGGTTGGCTGCTGTTAGCTTGCGGCATTGTCCTTGTGGGGCACTGGGTCGATCTCTACGTGATGATCTTTCCCGCGTTTGAGCATTCTGCGGTCATTGGTTTTGTGGACGTCGCAGTCGTAGTTGGATTTGCTTCGCTCTTCTTGCAGTCATTTGTCAGCGGTCTGCGCAAGAGCGCTCTCGTACCTCAGAATGATCCCTACCTTGGCGAAAGCCTGTGGGAGGAACCTCGTGAGGCTGCAGATGCAAATGCCTGGACCAGCGACATGAAGCGAGCGCTGGCGCTGTCCACCATGGGATTTGCTATCACTTTCGCAGTATGGGGAATGATCAGTGCGCTTGCCCCGAAGTTCGTCGAGATGTATCACCTCTCGTTCTTTCAGAAGTCGGTGCTGATTGCTATTCCGGTGCTGCTCGGATCGGTTGGGCGCCTGCCGATGGGAATACTGGCGGACAAGTATGGCGGTCGAAGGGTCTTCAGCTTCCTAATGCTTTTTTGCCTGATTCCTGCTGTCGGCGCGAGCCTGACAAACTCTTACGCATCACTCGTGGCATGGGCCTTTGTCATCGGCTGTGCCGGCACCAGTTTTTCGGTAGGAGTTGCCTTCACCTCGAAATGGTTTCGCCCGGAGCAGCAGGGTACGGCGTTGGGAATCTATGGTATGGGCAACATCGGCCAGTCAATTGCTGTTTTCGGTGCGCCTGCCTTAGTCGCGGTTACCGGAGACTGGCGTCTTCCCTTCCGGATATTCGGCATTCTATCGGCTGTCTTTGGAGCGTTGTTTCTCTTGCTTGCTCGCAACGCGCCAGTGAAAACGGAGCCGAAAAAGTTTCACGAATATTTTAGTGTCTTCAGGCGCAAGCCTCTGGCATGGGTGTTGTCACTCTTCTACTTCCTAACGTTCGGTGGTTTCGTGGCTCTCGGCATTTATCTGCCGACCTTACTGAAGGACATCTTCGGCCTAACTCCGACAGATGCAGGCGCCCGGGTTGCAGGATTTGTCGTCTTCGCTACGCTCATGCGACCGGTAGGCGGTTGGCTGGCGGACCGCTACGGCGGGCCCTTGGTGCTAATCCTGGTATTCGCAATGATCTCGGTTCTCTCGCTGGGTTTGGCTTCGCCAGGAATATTCCTGTTCACGGTTGGCGCGCTTGGCACGGCCGCAGCATTAGGACTTGGCAATGGCGCTGTCTTCAGGCTGGTGCCCGAACACTTTCCGCGAGAAACCGGAACGGTAACAGGATTGGTGGGCGCCGCTGGAGGTTTGGGAGGTTTTTTCCCGCCACTGGTGGTTGGAATCATTCGCAGCCAGACCGGTTCATATTCCCTCGGCTTTGTCTTTCTCTCTGCCTTTGCTGTTCTGTGTCTGGCTGTCAACTATTTCGTTTTCTTAAGGCGCCAAACTCGCGAGCGCGAAATGCTAACAGCGGGCTAAAATTCCTTCGAGGAAAACACCCACTCGTCTATTTTGCGCAAACGATTCGTGTCCAAGAGGAGTGTCCAAAACTTGAGTCAGCCGCTTGCAGAAGAAAGCAGTGGTGTGCGCGCAATACTGGGAGAAACAGTTCGCAACTTGTCCCCCGCCTATTTCGCGATGGTAATGGCTACGGGCATTGTTTCCCTGGCTGCTTATCTCATGGGGATGCGCTTTATAGCGGTTGCGTTGTTCTGGCTCAACGTTGGAGTCTATTGCATTCTTTGGCTCTTGACTGGCCTGCGAATCATTATGTGCAGGCGCGAGTTTCTTAACGATCTCGTAGACCATCAGCGCGGACCCGGCTTCTTCACGGCCGTGGCAGGTTCCTGTGTGCTGGGCAGCCAGTTCGTGCTGATGTCAGATAACCAGGGAATGGCAATCGTCCTATGGGTAGTAGGCATTGTTCTGTGGGTCTGTCTGACCTACACGATTTTCACCGCGTTTACAATCAAGGAAAACAAGCCTTCATTGGATGAAGGCATCACCGGCGCATGGCTCCTGGCTGTTGTTGCGACTCAATCGATTGCAGTCTTGAGTGCGCTCATCGCCGCCCGCTGGCAACAACCATTTCGGTTGGAAACCAAATTTTTCGCCCTCTCGATGTGGTTGTGGGGCGGCATGCTTTACATCTGGATGATCTCGCTGATCTTTTACCGTTACACCTTCTTCAAGTTTTCTCCGGTGATCTGTCGCCACCTTACTGGATCAACATGGGAGCAATGGCTATCTCAACCTTAGCGGGTTCGTTGCTGATAATAAACGCGCCTGACGCACCGTTCCTGCGCTCACTTCTTCCTTTCCTGAAGGGATTCACGGTTTTTTATTGGGCCACCGGAACCTGGTGGATTCCAATGCTCTTCGTTCTGGGGATGTGGAGATACGTTTACAAGAGATTTCCCTTGCGGTACGACCCGCTTTATTGGGGCGCAGTTTTTCCGCTCGGAATGTATACCGTCTGCACGTTCCGAATGGCCCAGGCCATGGAGTTGAATTTTCTCTATTTTCTGCCGCGATTTTTTGTGTACGTGGCGCTCTTGAGCTGGACGGTCGCCTTCGCCGGACTCATTTACACCCTTGCGACCCGTGTCATGGTCTTTGCAAGAAGAGGGTCAGCATTGGCTGCCTGAGTCAGTATTGCTCCGGATTGGTGTCTCGTAGTGGGTTTTTTCCACCACTTGCTGCCGGATTAATCCGCAGTTACATGGGCCCCGGCACTCCAGGCATCCTGTTTCTCTCGGCCTCTGTTTTGCCCCCTTTCCACCAACCATCTTGTCTTTTACGCCCCAACCTACCTGCAAATGAGTGGTGCCGAACTCGGCACATGAGTTGCTCTTTTGAGGTCCAGCGCTGGTGTGTTGAACCGGCGTAACCCTTACGCGTTCACGCAAAAGGAGGCGTGCATGGCTAAAAAGATCCGGGCCATCGATTTCATGTACTACGTGGCAACGCCCGAGTTTATGGAGCAGTGGGATCGCGCCAAGGAGGGCGAGTTGGTGTGCCGCATGGAGCGGGCGATTGGCGGCCTGCCGCGGTTTGCTTCCCTTCAGGAGATGCTCGGCCAGATGGACGACGCAGGAGTCGAGAAGGTTTTTATCACTCAGTGCAAGATGTGGTCCTACTGGCGGAAGTGGATGTACATGGACACGAAACTGGAGGACGTCCTGCAATACACCGAGAGTTATCCGGATCGTTTCGTTGGTCTCTCCGGTTACAACCCATTTCGAATTAAGGAGAGCTTGAACGAGATCGAACTCGCGGTCACCAAGCATGGATTTAAAGGAGTGTACGTGCACATCTATGGCTTCGACATCCCGCTCAACGACGCCAAGATGTATCCGCTCTATGCCAAATGTGTTGAGTTAGACGTGCCTGTATCGATGCAAGTGGGCCACGTGCTCGAAGCCATGCCCAGCGATGGGGCCCGTCCGATGTACCTCGACCGCATCGCGTGCGACTTTCCGGACCTGAAGATGATTGGCGCGCATACTGGCTGGCCATGGGTCGATGAGCTACTTTCGGTTTGCTACAAGTGGGAGAACATCTGGTTTGGCGTCGATGCGTGGATGCCGAAATATCTTTCGCCGCAGATTATTCAATTCATCAACAGCCGCTTGGGTCGCGATCGCTGCATCTGGGGCACCAACGGCCTGCCATGGAAAGAAAGCTTGCAGCAGCTTTGTGACCTGGGTCTCAAGGAAGAGGTGACCAGAAAAATCTTGCGTGAAAACGCGATTGAGTTGTTCAAGTTGCAGAATGTCGTCGCCCACGACACCAATCGAGACCTGGTGGCAGCTTAGGTCGGAGCAAAGGTTGTGAGCCTGATGAACTTTGACGGAAAGGCAGTAATCGTTACTGGTGGGGCACGTGGAATCGGGCGTGCCGTTGTCAACGCATTTGCCGAAGCAGGGGCCGACGTCGTCATTGGTGATTTACGGAGCGAGGACGCCAACGCTGCGGCAACGAACACGAGCGAGCTCTTTCATCGTCGCGTCGCTGCCGTACAAACAGACGTGACCAAACGTGAAGAGGTCGAGAGACTGTGTGCAGAGACGCTGCGCTTATTTGGCAAGGTCGATGTGTTAGTCAACTGCGCCGGCTGGGACCGCTTGCTGCCGTTTCTGAAAACCTCTCCAGAACTCTGGCAGAAGGTTATGTCGGTCAATTTCTTTGGCATTGTCAATACTTGTCACGTCGTCTTGCCGTGCATGGTAGAGCGCAAACAGGGCGCAATCGTCAATATCAGCTCAGACACCGGTCGTGTAGGTTCATTTGGTGAAGCAATCTATGCCAGCTCGAAGGCGGCCATCATGGCGTTTTCCAAGACGCTCGCGCGAGAGCACGCGCGCGACAACATCCGGGTAAACGTCGTGTCACCCGGGTTGTGCGATACACCGCTGATTGATGAGATGCGACAGGACGAGTTCACCGCCAAGATTCTCGGGTCGATCGTCAACTTCATCCCATTGAAACGTTTGGGACGACCGGACGAGGTTGCGCCCCTGGTACGTTTTCTGGCCTCGGATGCAGCGAGTTACATCACCGGCCAGGTCTTCAGCGTGAACGGCGGCCTAAACATGGTGGGATAGCGGTGACGCAATTTCCCAAGCTGCGGAATATCCAAGGGTCGACAAATGATTAACGAGGACATCATCTCTGATCTCAATTTTTCCACCGTACGAGCCTGGAAGGACCAGCACAGTGGCGGGAAAGCGATCGGATATTTTCCAGTATACGCACCGGTCGAATTGATTCGGGCCTGCGGGATGTTGCCGGTAGGCTTGAACGGCGCCGGCGACCAGCTCGACATCCAGTACGCCGACGCCCGCTTCGGTTCTTTCATCTGTTCCATTGTCAAAACCACTCTGGAAATGGGCCTCACAGATCATCTGGCGCCATTTGATGGCTTGCTCTTTTCATCCATATGCGATTCAGCGCGGAATCTCTGCTTTGTGATGAAGCGGAATTTCCCGGACATGTATATTGACTTCCTGCATCTGCCTCACAATCCCAGTTCAGCTTCGAGCACCGAATTTCTTATTAGCGAATATCGGCGTTTGCAGCAGGGTCTGGAAGCCATGAATGGGCGCCGCGTGACCGATGACTCATTGAATGAGGCAATAATACTCTACAACGAAAACCGCTCTTTGAGCCGCATGCTTTACGACGAGCGCGCCCGGCAACCACATGTGCTGCGAACTAGTGAGTTGTACCCCTTGGTGCGCGCTGGAAATTTTCTGCCTGTCGAGGAGCACACCGCGTTGTTACGCCAAACATTGGAGACTCTCGGTTCGCGCTCAGGGAAGCAGCGAGATTCGATTCGCATCGTTATCGAAGGCTCATTCTGTGAGCAGCCACCGCTGGATCTAATCAAGATTCTCGAAGAGGCAGGGTGTTACATCGTGGACGATGACTTCGTCCTGGGGCCGCGCTGGTTTCTTGAAGACGTGCCCCTCAACGGGGATCCCCTCCGGTCACTTGCCGATAGTTATTTGAACCGGGCCGTCTATTCCTCGGTTCGTCACGATTTCCGCAAGCCGCGCCATAAGGCGCTACTCGAAAAGGTGCATCGGCGGCAGGCCCAGGCAGTGATCTTGTTGATCGCAAAGTTCTGTGAGCCGGCGTATTTCGATTACGTACTTTTCAAGCAGGAGTTGGAGAAAGAGAACGTTCCCCATCTGCTGCTGGAGTTTGAAGAAAAGATGTTTACGTTTGAGCGGCTGCGAACTGAAGTCGAGACATTCGTCGAGTCGCTCCTTTTTGATTGACACCGTAAGCAAATGCAAACCCAAACTGATTACCGAAGCCAGCTTCACCATCGCCAAAAGGAGTTGATGGTGAAATGGTATGAGACGCTGAACGAGGCGGCGGAGACGCAAGAGCCCCCGACAGTGTCGATGATGATCTCG
The DNA here is from genome assembly GCA_035283325.1 of Pyrinomonadaceae bacterium. Taxonomy (GTDB): domain Bacteria; phylum Acidobacteriota; class Blastocatellia; order Pyrinomonadales; family Pyrinomonadaceae; genus PSRF01. The sequence goes on from DATEUF010000164.1 coordinate 49,243, forward strand.
GGTAATTGCGTCGAGCTGCTGGAAGGTTTTGGGGCAGTGCCGATTTATCCGGAAGTAAACGCGCTGCAACTTGCAATTCGCCATCAGTCCCTCGACCCAATCCTGTTTGCCGAGGAACTGGGTTATGCCGCGGACAATTGCGCCTATGTCAAAGCCGACATCGGCGCCTATTTGAAAGGCATTACTCCAACGGGCGGCAAATTGCCCAAGCCCACACTGGTGCTGTGCAACTTCGTCGGCTGCAACACCTACCTCAAATGGTTCGAGCATGTCGCGGAATTTACGGGAGCGCCGCTCTATACCCTGGATGTGCCGTTCATGCGCACGGCTGACCCTTCGGTGGCAGATATCAAGTATGTTGTGAGCCAGTTGCAGGAGCTGGTGAAGTTGCTGGAGGGATTAACAGGGCGCAAGTTTGATTACGATCGATTCAAGGAAGCGGTACGCTATTCAGCGCGTACGGAGGAGGTTTGGTCCAATATCAAGCATCTTGCGCGCAGTTCGCCCTCTCCCTTCGACGCCTATTTCGACGCCATCACATTAATGGGTCCGCTCTACGTTTATCGAGGAAAGCCGGAGGGTGTGGAGTTTTTTGAGCTGGCATTGGCGGAACTTGAGGAAAAAGTTGAACGGCATGAGGGTGTCAATGACCAGGAGAAGTTTCGCGTCGTAATTGAAGGGCCGCCGCCTTATCCTCACTTTCGCACCTTCCGCGACATGTTCGCCAAGTGGCAAGCTTGTGCAGTGGCGTCAACCTATTCGACGGTCGGCGGTCTTTGGGAGTTTGGCGCGCGTCATGATCCCGAGAAACCTTTCGAGTCGGTGGCGCTGCACATGCTTGCGCACAACGTCACGAATCGCAACTATTTGCAGCGCTACGACCAGATCAAACGCTACGTAGAAGAGTGGGGAGCGGATGGCGTGATCATTCACTTTGTTAAGAGTTGTCGTTTGTTCTCTGCCGGGCAGGGCGACATGCGCGACTACTTCACGAAGGTCCTCGGCGTGCCTACTCTTTACATTGAATCCGATTTGGAGGACCCGCGCTATTTTTCGGAGGCGCAATTGAAGAACCGCATCGATGCATATTTCGAAGCGCTGGAACACCACAAGATGACCGCGAGCCCTTCTGATTGACGGTCTTGCGTGCATCGAGCAGCACAGCCGAAAACCGTTTGCGCTTCGATCGCCTGGAGATTTAGTGATGAGATTCGCAGCCGGAGTTGACGTCGGTTCGACGCAGACGAAAGCAGTCGTAATGCGAGAGGGCGCAGGTATAGTTGCTCGCGCATTGGTCGATACCGGCGCCAATGTCACGAAGGCTGCGGAAAATGCCTTTCATCTAGCCTGCCGCCAGTCGCAGATTGAGCCGCGCGATATTGGATTTGTCGTAGGCACTGGTTATGGCCGCTACAAGATCACGTTTGGGAACGCGCAAATGACTGAAATTAGTTGTCATGCCCGGGGCGCAAGTTACGTCTTTCCCGGGGCGCGCACGGTCATCGACATGGGTGGCCAGGACGCCAAGGCGATCAGCATTGGCGCCGATGGTCAGGTGCTCGACTTTGTAATGAATGACAAATGCGCCGCTGGCACCGGCCGCTTCCTGGCGAATGCAGCGGATGTGATGGGCATAAGCCTCGACGAAGTCGGACCGCTATCGCTTAAAGGAACGCGGCCAGTGAAACTCACCACCGTATGCACGGTGTTTGTCGAGTCAGACATCCTTTCATATCTCTCGATGGGCAAGAAGCCTGAAGACATCTTGCGGGGAGTTCACCTGGCAATCGCGAGGCGAACCATCTCGCTGGCACGGCGAGTCACAATTGAACCAGACATCACAATGACCGGTGGTGTGGCACGCAACGCCGGCATGGTGCAGGCACTGGAAGAAGTGCTCGCGACGAAGCTGCAAGTTAGCCCTGACGCGCACTTCATGGGGGCCATTGGCGCAGCTTTGTTCGCGCTCGAAAGAGAAGACGAAAGTTTTGAATCCGAGGTTTGGGGAACTCCGGCGGGCACCCAGGTAGCACAGGATTGACACGGTCCAGTAGTCCGCCAGGAATGGCGTTTATGAGAAACGTAGCAGGCATCGATAGCGGTTCGGGCTTCACGAAAGCAGTGATCATCGGCGAGCGTGAAGGAAGTCCGGCAATACTTGGCCGCGGAATTAGCCGAACCGGCGTGAACATGGATGAGTCAGCCCGCAGGTCGCTTGACGCGGCGCTCGCGGCAGCGAATCTCAATTCCTCGGAGGTTTGTTACGTGGCTGCTACCGGCTTTGGCCGGTACGGCATTAGTTTTCGCGACATACAGATTACTGAAATCACGAGTGGGGCACGCGGCGCCTTCTTTCTGCTTCCGGAAACCACTGTAGTGCTCGACATTGGCAGCCAATCAACGCGCGCCATGAGTCTGAAAGAGAATGGCAGGGTTCGCGTATTCAAGACCAACGACAAATGCGCCGCCGGGTCAGGGAGCTTTATCCAGCGCGCGGCCAAGTACCTCGAGGTGGGTATCGAAGAAGTGGGAGACATGGCGTTGCGAGCCACTAATCCCCAGCCGATCAGCAGCGTCTGTGCAGTGCTGGCCGAGAGCGAGATCATCAATCTGGTCAGCACGGGTTTGAGCGTCGAAAATATCATGCGCGGCGTCTACGACTCGCTCGCTGACCGCGCGGCGCTGCTACTTAAACGCGTTGGCCCAGCCACCGGGTTAGTCTTTATCGGTGGTGTTGCCAACCAACATGGCATGGTCAAAGCGCTTGAAGATCGACTGAAGCTGCCCGTGGTGGTCCCGCCGCGTTGCGAATACGTGTGCGCACTCGGGGCAGCAATACTCGGGCTTAGGCGGTTGCAAGCAGGCGATCAAATCGCCACTACAAACACCAATTAAGAACTGAATTAATCTAGAAAACTAGTGAAAGATGCAAAGCTGGATCATTTGAAACGAATGCTTCGCGCGATGAAGTTCATCTGATCGAGCAAGGCGTCGAGTTTTTCGCGTTCGACCGTAAAGTGGAGTACGCAAAAGGTGCGTTTGTCCATCTGAAGATAATAGATGCGCCCTGCCATTGCTCTGCCTTTCGCGGTGTAGTCATATGAGAATGCGGTGCCTCTCAGGTGGCCCTCGAAGTCTTCGCCTTTGCACTCACCGCAGAACACGTAGCCCGCGAGAGACTGCAACTCCCATTTTTCATCATAGCGAAAAAGGTCTGCAGGAGTAGCGTCCGCATCGACAACTTTCTTTCGCAGGCGCAAGTACGCCTTCGTGGAGTCATCTGCGTAAATGAAATTAACGTGGGTGTGCACGTCTACTCGCGAGACCGCGCGCCATGCCGGCGAGGGTAGCTCGAGCACGTAGTCGAGGTCACCCCTGGTGAATACCCAGCTTTGGGCTTTCACGTTAAGGGTAACCAGGGAGACAACTAACATGAGCGCTAGTTGAAATATTCGCATAAAGCTTCCTGTCTGAAGTTCAAGTCGCTACAGCGTCAACCATCTCAGGCAGCATTGCGGAGCGAAATCGCAGGAGCGTAGTCGTGCCGTTCTGCGTTTTAATCGCCAGCGCTACATCAGCGCCTTCATCCGTCTGTTCAAGACTGACGTCAGCCGGAGCGCTTATCGTGCGCGTGATATGATCATTGGGCTTATTGCCGAGCATGATCTCTATCTTGTCGCCGGCATCTGCCAACTCCGCCGTAACGCCCTCCAGGGTCAGGTCGCGCTCTTCAATCTGATCGCCAATGTCCGGCCCAAAAACTTCGAGCGTTGTTAGCCAGCCCTCGTGCTGACGACTAAAGCTGTCGAAAAAATCGGGCCATTCAGTCCGTTGAAGCACTCGTGTTTTCATAACAAAACTCCTCCTAGATACCAGTCGGAAATGTCTCCGGCACTTCGCCGGCTTCCCATTCGGCCGTTCTTTCAAGCGGCTCGACTGCGCGCGTCTCGTCGAAATGAAGTACTGCGTCAAACTGGTCTGACAGCCGCGCGTCAAAATAATGGCTAACACGCTCGGTCTCAGGTCTGTAGATCACGCCAATTGCGCGTTCCAGAAGTGGACCACGCAAAGCCTGTGCGACATGATTTCCCTCCCGAAAGTTAAGCAGGAACCGGGGAATGTTTGTTTCGTGAAAGAGGGCCTCGTAACTCGCCGGCAATGCGGGCCGCACGCGTTTACGTTCGGCTGGAGCGTCCCAGTTGGAGGCTGCCGTGACAGTACCGGCGTAGGTGGTCAGTCCGATCAGCACGGCGTCGCGTTCATGTCGTTCTCGCACGAGCTGTCCCACATTGAGCTCCCCCGCCTCATGCATGTAAGTCGCCCGCGCATCACCAAGGTGGGAGTTGTGTTCCCAGACCACAATTTTTGCGTGACTTCCTTGAGCACTGAGGAAGTTAATAAGCGATTCCAGTGTCTCTGCCATATGTCGATCGCGTAGATTCCAGGATGAGACGCGCCCGCGAAACATCGAGCGATAATACTTTTCTGCGTTCATGACCAACCGCGCGTTCTGTGTGGCATAAAAATAGTCGTCAACCGCGATGCGTCCATCGCGCCTCGCATACTCCTCAGCCCCGCGGCGCAACTCGATCAATTGAGTTACGACTTCGTCTTCGCAAGACTCAGCGATGCCCAGGCCAGTTGCATAACCGTAGGCTTGTTCATCCTTGCCGAAATGATCGAAGCAGGCGTAACGACTGCGTGCCCGCCGGGCTGCCTCTGAGTCGACTTTGTCGAGGTAATCGAGAACGGCTTTAATCGAAGTGTGCAGACTGTAAAGGTCCAACCCATAGAAACCAACTTTGGTCCCCTGAGGCGGAAGGTCGTCGTTATGGGTTCGCAGCCAACCGATAAAATCAAGCACATCAGCATTTCGCCACATCCAGGCCGGAAAGCGCTTGAAGCCGCGGAGTGCGTCAACAGTGTCGGCATCGCTGCTCACGCCACGCACGTAACGATTGACGCGATACGCATCCGGCCAATCAGCCTCCACCGCGATCGCGGTAAAGCCCTTCTCGGTAATCAGTCGTTTGGTAATTTGTGCCCGCTCCCGATAGAACTCGTGCGTGCCGTGTGAGGCTTCTCCGATCAATACCAGGGGCGCATCACCAATCAACTTCATGAGCGGGTCATAGTCTTCCACCTCGCCAACCAGCGGGTGAGCCGCCTCTGCAACAGCATCTTTCAATAGGATTGAGGTTTCTATCATTGCCCTGTCTCCTCGAGTGAAGTCAAAAGTCCTGCTCTATGCAACGCGGCGGGTCTGATTTTCCGCCACCCGCGCAAGCAAGTCTCGTACTTCCTCATCCGTAGTTTGCGAGAAGTCGCGATACCAAAGTCCCACTCCGTCAAAAGGCTCCGGGGTAATTGCGCAGACGCACATCGTGTCGACCTCCGACCTGAAGGTATTACAGGTCTCACGAGCACCTACGGGGACGGCCACTATAATCTTTGTCGGCTGCTGTTGACGCAGCGCTTGCACAGCGGCGCGCATCGTCGAGCCCGTTGCCATCCCATCATCAACAATAATGACCGTTCGTCCGCGCAAACTGACCGGTGGACGCGGGCCCCGGTAGAGTTGTTCGCGTCTTTCAAGCTCGCGCTTTTCGCGATTTGTGACTATTTCGATCGTTCCTTGAGAAATGTCGAGGTAATTCACTACACGCTCGTTCATCACTCGTACGCCGCCGCTGGCGATTGCTCCCATAGCGAGTTCCTCATAACCGGGCACGCCAAGCTTGCGTACAACGAAGACGTCTAATGGTGCGTGCAGTGCCTCGGCCACTTCATAGGCAACTGGCACGCCGCCGCGCGGCAATGCAAGCACGATAACGTCAGGACGACCGGCATATTCGGAGAGCTTGCCAGCCAAAAAACGGCCCGCTTCAGTTCGGTCTCTAAAAAACTTCGTGATCATGGCTCACCCCCAAAACGATGATTGACCCTGTTTCAAGTCAATGCGCTTACGAACGTTGCAAGTGTTTTACAAACCATTCCGCAGCAAGGCGCGCAAACTTCGTCGAGCGTCCCAGGTTCCTCAAACAGATGCGTCGCGCCAGGCACGATCTTCAATTCTTTAGCGCACAGGAGCTTCGCAAAAGCTTCTTCGTTCATTCGAGTCACCGGAAAATCCAACCCTCCGACGAGCAATAGAGTCGGCGCCTTAACCAAGGGCAGTGCGTCGCCAGCCAGGTCGGGCCGGCCACCGCGAGAAACTACCGCGTTCCTTAATTACTCCGGCGCCAGCTCACCCGAGCCAGTTTGTTCTCATGGGAAAAATCGTAGTCGGTCTTTCCCCCGTACGCTTTTTCCAACGCATGGCCTAACCGCTGCGCTAAATGTTCCGTAGTTGTGGTAACTGTCAACTTGCGGTTATCGCGCCGTTCCCAATCCATGATACGTGCGAGCGGGTTGTCTTCCGCGGCCCGGGCGGCTTCGTTCTTCAGCAGTTGCTCAATCTCATCATGGTGAGCACTGAAGAACGCACCCTCCAGAAAAACAAACCCCCGCGGTTCGCCAGTATGCTTCTGTTCGCAAGCGGGGCAAACGGTCATCTGTGATGGCCGCCAGTGCTGGTGTTTCTTGCCCCCGGCTTCAGTGCCGGCCGCCTCAGTCCAACGCCGGTTGGCGTAGATTGCTCCACAGCTTTTGCAAACCGCCGGCTCAGACATTGCTCGTGCCGTATGGTGCCGACCAGCTTCGTGATCGACACGTTTGGTAAAGGTCGCATTTGTATATGGTTTTTTAGAGCGCATAGCTCACCTCTGTTTTGACAGGCATGTCAATTTCGACATTTGGGGCGACTATTCCTTGGCTGATTTCTTCGGTCGAGGCGCGCGTACAATCTCAACTGAACAATGCGCATGATGAATCACAGCACTTGATACCGAACCGAGTAATAGTCGATTCCAGGCTCCAAGTCCGCGCGACCCCATCACAATCAGGTCAGCACCCCATTTTTCTGCCTCTTCCAGAATCACCTGTCGTGGTGGGCCCGGAATGATTTCACTGCTGATCTTCAAGCTTTTGTCAGCAACCGTGCTCAGCCTCGACAGTGCTCTGTCTATGACAGCGTTCGCATTTTCACGAACAGATTTCTCAAGTTGATCAAAATATGCAGGTGATGCTGCCCACGGCTCCATGCCAACCATTACCGGCGTTTCGGCCGCGGTAATGATCTTCACTTCACTGTGTGGCGGCCACGGTCGAGATGCGATCTCTTCGATAGCGACATCGCTATAAATTGAACCATCAACTGCCAGGAGGATTCTCATAACAAACTCCTTCCATGCTCCCGCCGAATCCGGCGTCGCTGCTCGGTGACGCCCAGGGTCTTTGCTAAGCGGATCCGCGGATTGGCTACTTTGGAGAATTGCATTAAACGTGCCATTCAAATCTCAGTTTTTCGGTACCATTGCGGCGCCCAGATTCGCGTAACTGCGTAGTTTCCCGCAGTTTTAATGAGTTTTAACCCAGATAATGTATTTGAATTGCGGCCGGAAGTTTTACGCAAGAAGTGGTGCCGAGCAGTGA
>DATEUF010000165.1:0-3181 GCA_035283325.1 Pyrinomonadaceae bacterium
CCGTAGGCTTGGAAGACCCGTTCGAGGAAAGGCAAGGCGAATTGGCAGGTGGGACAGGAGATCTTGAAGAAAGCAACGACGGCCGGGCCACGCGCGAGGGCTTCAGGCAGTGAGAACTGCTTGCCGGCTACGCTCTCAAGCGCGAATTCCGGGGCATTTTGCCCGACCTGAATGATTGACATGCCTCCGCGCGCCCCATCGTTCCTCTTTCCGCCGCAGGCGCTCAATGCGCATGTTAGCGCAAGGGGCATGTTGCCTCCCATCCTGGTTTCAACGTAACCATAATTACCCCCCACCCCCCTTTTTTTTGCAAGTGTTGATTCTAAACATACTTTAAGTGGCTCTGTTGACATCCTCGGCACAGTTCGAGTTTTGAGGGATCGACAAGCGGAGGGGGAGAGTGTTTTCTGATGAAGCAGGAGGGAACGATGGCCGAAGTCGGACTCCTGCCCTTTGCTCGCGTGGCCTTGCAAGTAGCCACCCGAGTTTTGCCGCCCTACCGCAGTCGCTTCAGCAAACATCAGTTCGCGCAGCCGCAGCTGCTGGCCGTGCTCTGTCTGATGCGCTACGAGGATTGGACCTTTCGTGAAGCCGAGGTGCGTCTGCGCGAGCATCGCGAGCTGCGCGAAGCGCTGCAGTTGCGAAGCGTGCCTGATTACACCACCCTGTATCGCTTCCTGAAGCGGCTCGACGACGACACCATCGACCGCGGGCTGGGAGAAACCGTGCGCCAGTTGCGCCGCGGCCGGCGCTCGGCGCGGGTGACTGCCGGGGTGGATGGCACGGGGCTCTCGCAAAACGCCGTCAGCACGTTCTTCATCCGCCGCCTGGAACAACATTCGCGCGGGATGACGCGCCACCGTTACTGGTTGAAATGGCTGATCGTCGCGGAGCTGCAGCAGCAAATCTTGCTCGCGCAGTGGGCGCGCCAAGGGCCGTGGTGTGACACGCGGGCTCTGCCCGGGTTGGTGGATGCGGCGGCAAGACGCGCGCCCATCGGCTTGGTGCTGGCGGATGCAGAGTTCGATTCGGAAGCCAACCACCAACACATTCGGCAGCGCTGGGGAGCGCAAAGCATCATCCCGGCGAACCCTCGCCGGGGCGTCCCGGCAGGGGCCATCCGTAACCAGATGTACCGGGCTTTTCCACGGAAACACTATGGGCAACGCGCCAAGATCGAAACCATTTTCTCGGTGGTCAAACGCAAACTTTCTTCGCGCGCTCCGGGGCGCAGCCTGGCATCGCAAATCCGCCAAGCCTTGCTGCTCGGCCTCACTTACAACCTCTATCGCTTGAGGCATCCCAGGAGTCATAGAGGATGTCAACAGAGCCAGTTTAAGTCCTTTGTTTTTGTAAGTGTTGAATCTGCGCGAGTTACAGGGCGATTTTGCGTAAGTGTTCATTCTACAGATAGTTAGCAATCGTTTTCCGGCCGAGACACCGATCCTGGTTCGACCGGCAGTTTGCGCATGAAGCCTTGATTGCCGACCTGCTTGTGCCAGATATGAAGCGGCAATTGCGAGCCACATGCTCTATTATCTCATGCAAGTAAAGGGCGAGACTGTTTGGGGATGCAGGCGAGTACTACATCGCCGTGAAACTCAAAATGGTACTCAATAGCGATGAGTCCCATTTCTAGGACTATTACTTCTTTGGGCACATTCTCCTAGCCTACAGGGATTGCTTGATGGCGCCTATAACGCCGGAGTGGCAAACACAGAGTGTCGGCCCAAGGAGAATGAACCATGGATTACACCATCCGAGTGATAGCGTCGAATTTGATCACCGCGACTGTCACTGTCGGCGCCGAGTCCAAAGCAGAGGCGCTGGCCAAGGTCGAGCGGCGAATCAACCCGAGGCTGAAGCAAGAAGCCTACGAATTTCAGCTAGAGTTCTTGGAAAACGTGCAACGAGCCCAATCGGTCGCCGCGTGAACCCAGAAAAGAGAAATGAAGGAGGTGTGCGATGAGTCTTATAGGGCGTTCAGAAAGAACCAGCGGGAGCAAGACTCATTTGGGCTTGCCTTTAAAGGTTCCTGATGGGGCTCAAATCCTGATCGTCTGTGACGACGACTCTGACACAGAACGGCTGAAGACCGTGCTCCAGGAAGCGGGTTTTTTCCCGCAATGTGAAAAAAGCATTACGGCGGGTTGTGAGGCTGCCAAATCCGGTCGATTCCAGTTGGTCGTCTCGACACCTCTGTTGAGGGACGGGTCGTGGAGGCGGCTAACCGACATTGCGAATCACTACGATCTTGGCTTTGAGGTCGTTCTATGGGCGCGCAACTTTGATCTCAACGAATGGGCGGAAGCGCTGAACGAAGGGGCGTTTGACGTGGTTGATGCTATGTGTGCGCCACCAAGAGTTGTCGAGGCCGCCAGACGCGCTTTGTGGGCAGCTTATCTGAAGGGCGCTGGGCCGCACTCAAGAGCGACTAGCCCCCAGAAGGCGGCGTGATTTCGCCACGCGTCCCTGGAAGGGCCGCGAGGAAAAGCATGAGCAACTCAGCAAAGGTCGATCAGAAGGGCAGATTGAAAATCCCCGTGACCCTTCTTCCCATGCTCAAGGGGGCAGGCACTGAGTTCTACGTCACCAGCGAAGATGGCTACTCCGTCCGCATCTATCCGATGCAGGTCTGGAACCAAGTCGAGGAACAACTGGACCGCTTGAGCTCACACAATAGGAACAACCAGAAACTTCTTGTCCGTGCGAAGTATTTCGGCCGGGCTGTGACGATGGACAAGCAGGGCAGGCTGCTAATTCCGATCGTTTTGCGGGGCAGTGCGCAAATGACATGTGCCGTGGATATACTTGATTACCCGAACTATCTGGAAGTGTGGAACCATGCCCAATTCCTGAAACATCTGGAAAGCAGTCCAATTACGGCGCAGGACGAGAACACGCTGAACAAACTGTCCCACGGAACAGAAAGGCGATTCAGGGTGCACCGCCGAGTGCGTCCCGATTCACGCGGTCAAGGGAGCCACGTGATTCGAGGTGTTCGAACCGATTCGGCAGGGCGCGCGCGCGTAGCCTGACGGCGAGATCATCCTGCTGCTCAGCAATCTGATGAAGTATTGTGCGTTCAGGAAGGATGACGGAGACGCTCTTGGAAAGGAGCGAAACATTAGAGCGGTGTCTCCCTCGCTTCGCTGCGAGGCAGCGTATGTTTTCAGGAAGG
>DATEUF010000166.1:0-11820 GCA_035283325.1 Pyrinomonadaceae bacterium
TCGCCACCTGCGTTGCTGATGAGCTTCTTGCCGCCGAACCCTCGAGCTCAGCCGCCGCCGTAGGCGGTCGGCTGCAGCCCGTTGTTAGCCCGCTTTATGTGTTTCATCCAACGTTTGCAGAAGGTCGCTAGCCCCCCATGGCTTTCACGACATCGTCCGTCGAAAGAACCGCATTGGCGATATACCCGAAGTTGACGAGGGCTGCCTTGTAGCCGTCGCCCAACTCGGGATGCCGGGCCGCAGCCGTCGCGTTTTTCACCACGGCAACCTCGAAGCCCCGCTCGAGCAATTCGCGCATGTGTGCCTCGACACACAGGTTCGCCGACATCCCCGCCAGGACGACCTTCCCGATGTTGCGCTTGCGGAGTTGCAGGAGCAGGTCGTTGTTCTCCGGGCCATAGACCTTGTGGGGGCTGGCCACGACGGTCTTGCCGTCCTCAATGAAGGGCTTGTAGCGCTCGAGCCAGTCGGCGCCCGATCCGGCGAAGCCTTCGAGGCTCAACGGTCCGCTGCGCTCGAACATCTTGATCTCATGCATCATCTTCTCGAGGGTTCCACCGAACTTCCACGAGTCATCGGTTGGGTAGTAGTAGTGGGGCGAGATAAAGACCTCGAACCCATTCTTCTTTGCGGCCTTGAAGAGCCGCTCGATGTTCTCGACCGTTTTGTTCTCCTTGACACTATCGCCGACCAGTTGCCAGGTGACGCCCTTCTCGCTGAGGAAGTCGTTCTGAGGGTCGGTGACTAGCAATCCAGTGTCCTTCTTGTTGATATCCACGGTTCATCTCCTTCCTTTTGTTTGATTAGAGTGCGATTCGTAACGAAACGCGCCGAATCGTTGATAGGCAAGCGATGCAGAATCAGTTCAGGTCTTTTGGCTTAGAGGCGTTCCTGTTTTCATGCTTCCCTTACTCGCCACATGTCGCCCTTACGTCAGCTTCGAAGCGTCACAGACATAATTACGAACTTACTGATTGCCGCCATCGCAACGAGCGGCTAATCCACGGATTCGAGATCATTGAGAAGCCACCTCCGCGATGAATGCTATGGCCACCGTGATGTTCGCACCTTCCATATTCCTGTTTACCTTCCAAGACTATCGACTAAAATTGGTCTCCTGCTTCCTTCTGAGTGACGTTTGCGCGCTGCTCTTTCGGTCCCGACGGGGAGGGGCGAGGTTACTCCTGTGCCCGTACCATTCGATCGCCACGATACCCGACAGGGTCAGCGTGACCGCGGCTGACAGCAGGCAGTACTGGCAAAAGGCATGAAGGATAAACGCCTGGACGAATAGGAGCCAGGCCGTGGTCGCCAGCATCATCGCCACAACCACAGCCAGCAGCCTACTGGTCCATTGATGCCCGAAGGCCGCCAGTGTCGCCAAACTGAACACAATAAAGTAGGCCAGCGCGCCTAATCCCGCGACCGGTACCCCGCCGATGCTGGCGTAAGCGCTGCCTAGCACTTCGGAACATCCCGACGTCACCGTGCATCTGACGCTGTTGCCCGTGAGATGTTCGACTGTCAGGTAAACCGCATCAGCCAGGCCCACCAGCGACACCAACGCTGCGAGCGTGTAGTTCCCAGTGCCTGCCGGACGGGCGGTGCGCGTCATCTCCTTTCTCTTACGATTCACTTTCTCTCCTCTCTCACTATTTGCCGGCCAGCAACTCGAGCATCTTCGCGGAATCCCACGTTGGCAGCTTGCACGCGTAATTGAGGCAGACGTAGGCCGTAGCTTTGCCGTCTCGGCTCGACTGGTATTTCGTGAACTCCGCCAGCCGCGTAATCTCAGGCTCCTTTTGGTCGGTTGGCTTGAGCAACACAACCTTGTTAGGTATGAACCTCGTCCTCAGCGCTTTGAGCATGGCTCTGGTGTCTTCCGCCTGAGAACCGCCCGCAATCACCACTTCATAAGAAGGACCTATCCCGAAATCCAGGGCCACCAGGAGCTGCGTGCTAGCTGACGGCGACGACTTGATTTCACCGGAAAAGGTGCGCCCGATGGCCGCCGCTTTTTGCTCGAAATCTGTGTTGGCTGTGATTCTCCCAAGCCGGAGCAGGTTCAACATCGCGACGGAGTTGCCGGAAGGGATCGCGCCGTCATAAATCTCCTTGCTTCGCACAAGCAAGGCTTCGCCATCATCCGCCGAGAAATAGAAGCCGCCGCGACTCGCGTCCCAAAAATGTTTGAGCAGATCGTTATTTAGGTCCAGAGCTGTGCGCAGATAGTTGATCTGGAATGTAGCCTCATGGAGTTCCAGCAAGCCCCAAATAAGAAAGGCATAATCCTCGGCGTGGGCTTTGATGGTCGCCTGCCCCTCTCGGTAGCGGTGCAGCAGGCGGCCATCCGACGTGCGCACATTTCTTTGGATGAAATCGGCGGCGCGTATTGCGGCTTCCAAATACTTCGGTTCATTGAAGGCTTGCGCGCCCTTGGCGAGTGCCGCGATCATCAGACCGTTCCAGTCGACCAGGATCTTGTCGTCCTTTCCCGGATGTATGCGCTTTTCCCGCACTGCGAAGAGCTTCTGGCGCGCCCGTTCCAGGCGGTCCTGCAACTGTTGCTCCGGCAGTTTCAGTTCGGCGGCGATCTCCCTGAGCGGCTTGCTCAGGTAAAGGATGTTCGTGCCGGGTTTATTCCCCGTTGATTGCTCCGTGAAGTTGCCCCCGCTCTGAACGCCAAAGACTTTGACGATTAAGTCGGCATCCTCCCTACTTAACGCTTGCCGAATTTCTTTCTCTGACCAGAGATAAAACTTTCCTTCCTCACCTTCGCTCTCAGCGTCCTCGGCGGAATAAAAGCCGCCTGAGGCCGAGGTCATGTCACGCAATACATAGGTAAAGATTTCCCGCGCGGTTAACTGATATTCGTCCTTTCCAGTCGCCTGGAAAGCTTCGGTGTAGGCCATAGCGAGCATTGCCTGGTCATAGAGCATCTTTTCGAAATGCGGTACGCGCCAGGTCGGCTCTGTTGAGTAGCGGTGAAAGCCAAAGCCGACGTGGTCATACATTCCACCCCGGCGCATTGCCTGTAGAGTCCTTTCGACCATCTCCAAAGCCTTCGCGTCACCCGTTCGCTTCCAATATCGTAAGAGAAACAGGAAGTTGTGCGGAGTGGGGAATTTCTGAGATTGGCCGAAGCCGCCATACCTTTCATCAAACCGACTCTTGAGTTGTTGGTAAGCGGCCTGCAACGTGGAGGCATCCAGCTCCGCTCCGGGTGAATTGCTTGTTTTCTGCTGAAGCGCGGAAGTAATCCGGGTGGCCGATTGTAGGATGCGCTCATGCTGAGTCGCCCAGGCTTCATTAACGCGCGGAATCAGGTCCAACAATCCAGCCTGTCCAAAACGACCGTCCTTCGGGATATAAGTAGCGACGAAAAAGGGTCTCTTGTCCGGCGTCATAATGATCGTGAGAGGCCATCCACCGCTACCCGTCATCAACACCGAAACGTTCATGTAGACGTTGTCAATGTCTGGACGTTCTTCGCGGTCCACCTTGATGGGTACAAACGCATCGTTCATCAGGCTCGCCACCTGCGAATCGCTAAACGATTCCGCCTCCATCACGTGACACCAGTGACACGTCGAGTAGCCGATTGAAAGAAAGATCGGCTTGTTCTCTTTTCTCGCTTTCTCGAAAGCCTCCTCGCCCCAAGGGTACCAATCCACGGGGTTGTGCGCATGCTGCAAGAGGTACGGGCTCTTCTCGTTGATCAGCCGGTTGGTTTTTCCTTCGCGCTTAACTGGGGACAAATCGCGCGATTTTTGTCCCCGTGTTTGGATCAAAACGAAAGAGCCACCCACTGCCAGGAGCACAAGCAAGCCGGCGGCGGAAAACAGCAGTCTCTTCCTCTTTGCTTTAGGATTTTTTGTTTCAGTCATGGGGCGGCAGAGTTTTCTCAAGTGTGTGCGTGTGCGAGCGAGGGCCCAAAGTCTTCTGAGTGCAGCGGTAAGAACGCAAGCCTATCGAGTGTCGTGCCAATGTCCGTGCTCAGTTGACCAAACCTTGCCTGGCGGCGGAGGACCGGGAGGTTGAGTCGCACCAGGTTGGCCGACCGGTTGCGACGACGGGCGGGAAGGAGTCACATCATGCCAGTGCCCATGCTCCGCGGACCAGACTTTTCCTGGCGGAGGCGCGCCGGGGGTTCCGTCCAAACCAGCGCGCGATGACACGAGCGTCAGCACCGAGGCCCCGACCAGGATGGCTGCGCCCGCCCAAAGCGCTATTCTCGCAAACCCGCTTTTGGTCCTGGATTTTCCGCCGCAGCAGCGCTTGTACTTTCTTCCACTGCCGCACGAGCAAGGCGTATTGCGACCTGCCTTCATGCTTATTCCTCTCTAACTCCAGGCGAGCGACGGCTGAAGTACACGGCAGCGCTTTAACTCGCGGCCAGCTTGCCGACCAGGGCATTCGAAAAAGCCGCCTTAATCTCTTCGAGACTGTTCTGCTTCGTTATCTTGCCCAATACCTTCTTGCTCTGCGTGTCTATGAGCAGCATGTAGCCCGTCTTGCCAGCGTTCTCCTGGTAGTAGTTCTCCAAACCGAGCAACGCCGCGTACCGCGCCGACTGATCTTTGGTGAAGTCGTCCGTCAGGTCGAAGCGGGTAAAGAGGATTGACTGCCCCTGAAAGTCGCGCTTTACCTTGTTCAGGTTTGGCTCGAGCGCCTTACAAGAGTTGCACCAGTCGGCGTAAAACAACACCGCGAGCACTTTGGGCGATTCGACCTTTTGATTCTTCGCTTCTTCTTGGGCTTTCAGGGCCACTAACGCCGGCGAAATGCCGAGTACAAGAACGGTTGAGATAAATACGCGTTTGAATTTCATTTCTTCTCCTCAGCAAAATGGAATTTTGTTAGTTCAGAACTGAGTGGAAAGCTGTAGCAGATCGGCGCTGCGCATGTCTGAGACCATGCCATATAGCAACCCGCGCTGTTTCCACATGACTACGTTGTAGCCCTTCTTGCTTTCCACCAGACAAGGCCTTTCATCGAGCTTGACGAGTCGCTCCTGCGGCAGGTCAATTTCGCTGCCATCGAGTATGAAAAGCGACACGCGCTGCGCGGGTGGTCCGTAGAGGAGTAACGCCGCACGTTGGCCTTGCAGGTAACAGAGTCGCCCTCCGTTCAGTGTGAGACCGCCCTCCTTTGGCAGGCGAAAGCTGAAGTCCACCTTGCTGCGAAACCAGGCTTGTACAATCTCCGGGTCGGTCGACGTCACTTCCGTTTCACCCGATAGGTATCGCGCATGATCGTCAACAAGAACGGAGGTTAGACGCTGAGAGGCTCCGTCAGAACGGAGCGACCTCAGCCAAGAGACTCCAGCCAGCACTGCGATCATTAACAGCGCGCCCAACGCCCATGCCACTCTGCGACTGCTAATAATTCTGCGCAGGCGCGATGCTCCCGCCGGTCGGTGTTCTTCTGCAATCCGGCTCAACACCTTCTCGCGCAAAGCCACCGAGGCTGCCTCGCGCGGCGCACGCGACTTCAAGAGAGCTTTCAGACGTTCCTCCGCGGCGAAAAACTCCCGGCAGGCAGCGCAACTTTCCAGGTGCGCCTCAGCCCCTGCGACCTCCGCGGCGACCGGGTGAGATAGACCTTCGCTGCCCATCAGTTCCGCACGGTAAAGATGTTTTCTTGCCGAACTGCACCGCATAACCTACTCCCTCAACAAGCCACGGCGCTTGGCGTACTCCCTGAGCCGCTCGCGCAGCAACCTGTGACCGCGATAGAGGCGCGAAGCGACAGTGCCCGCCGGGCAGTTAGTAATCTCGGAGATCTCTTTGTAGCTGAGTTCCTCAATGTCTGATAGCCAAATAGTCGTGCGAAACTCGATGGGCAGCTCTTCAAGCGCTTGCTGCAACTCGCTATCGAGCAGTTGCGCGAAGAACTGCTCTTCCGGGGTCGCGGACGGTCCCGTTTCCATGCTCTCCAGCAGAGCCTCATTCAACCCGACATCAGCCGTTGGCTCGCGCGACTGCCGGTGAAACTCGTTAATCTGTGTGTTATAGAGGATCTGAAAGAGCCAGGTCTTCGTCTTCTCCGGCGAGCGCAGACTCACGTACCCTTTGAAGGCGCGCAAGGCGGTCTCCTGCACCAGATCTTCGGCGCGCTCTCGCCGCCCGCCAACGAGTCTCATCGCGAAGGCAAACAGGCTGTCGAGGTGGGCAACCAACGCGTCCTCGAACGTCGGAAGCTCTTGCGGGAGAGGCTTCTCTGGCTCGCTGTCAACAGTCTGCTGCCCCTGAATGATTTGAAAACGCCGCGGCACTTTCCTCTCTTCCATTAGCTAAGACAAGTCTCGGGCAGAATTTCTTCCCGGCCGGGTAGGATGCATCCTGCCGCAGCGGCGGGAAGAAACACCTCAGAAACTTTGTCTTATATCAATAGAGCACGCTTCCACACCGTGCTAACTGCGATACTTTCGCAATCGGCCCGGCTCTCCCGAGACTAGGTTCCGTCCCAAAGGTTCGGTTACCAAGTAATTGATTGCATGGAACACGAGAAGAGTTTCCCAATCTTTCGGCAACTCTGGCAGCCTCTGGCAATCATTGCGGCGCTCGCTTTCACTTACGCAACAGTGCTCGCCAAGCTGGGGCACGATTGGTGGGAGGACCCAAATTATTCGCACGGACTCCTGATCCCGTTCATTATCACCTACATTCTGTGGATCCAGCGCAAACGAATATCGCGCGAGCCAGCGCATCCGTCATTGCTTTGGGGAGGGGCAGGCGTCATTTGCGCGCTGCTCGCCTTGTGGGCGGGAACAGCGGGCGCCTAACTCTACATGCAGCGGATGTCTCTGGTGC
This sequence comes from Pyrinomonadaceae bacterium, assembly GCA_035283325.1. Lineage (GTDB taxonomy): Bacteria > Acidobacteriota > Blastocatellia > Pyrinomonadales > Pyrinomonadaceae > PSRF01. The sequence continues at coordinate 6,816 of DATEUF010000166.1, forward strand.
TGATGCTGGCAGGCATCGTAATTTATTTCTGGGGCTTTCATTTGCTCCGCGTGATGTTCGTGCCACTCGCCTTGCTGGTCCTGGCTGTCCCAATCCCAGCCATCGTCTTTAACAAGATAGCTTTCCCCCTCCAGCTCTTCGCTTCGCGCTGCGCCGTGTGGGCCATGCGCGGCTTTGATATCCCCGTGCTCCGCCAGGGTAATGTCATCGAATTCCTGCCGCTTGGAGCAAGCGAGACCAAGAAACTGGAGGTGGTGGAAGCGTGCAGCGGTATCCGCTCGTTGATGACTCTGGTGACTCTGGCCGCAGTCTATGCGTACTTTACGTATCCGAGAAGTGACGACTCAGACCTGCACAATCGCAAAACGGGGTTGGCCAACATGCTCAAGCGGTTTGGTTTCTGGCGCTCTGGTGTTCTAGTCGTTTCTGCTGTTCCCATTGCCATCATCACCAACTCCCTGCGCGTCAGCGGTACGGGCGTGCTGGCTCGCTACTACGGCACACAGGTGGCGGACGGTTTCTTCCACACGTTCTCTGGGTGGGTCATCTACATCGCTGCGTCGCTTTTGTTATTCAGTGTCGGATTGCTGCTTGACCGAGGGCCCAGGTTTCGCAAAGGCAATTATGTGGACACACAAGGTTCATCAACAGTCGCTGAGGTGGCGGTTCCAAAATAGTGTGGGCTATTGTAGGCAGTCTGACCACCTCTGCAATCGGCAGAATCAAATTGACTACCTAAGGAGTGCCGGTTACTGGTGGCGATGGGTAGAACTCTTCCGACGGGCGTTGAATGGATTTCCATCTAAGCAAAGAATAACTAATATGTTGCTGAGACCCTTTGCGATTGTCTTCGATCTCCCTGTCAAACAATTGACTATGAATGTGAGAAGTCACACAAATTATACGAATAACTCGAAGCATTGAGTTTAATGTTGATTCAGATAAATGCTTCGTATTGTTTCGTGGAGCCGGATTGTTTCTCTTTTGACCCTAAAGGCATCGTGGCTGAGTTTAGCTCCACAAGACAATTGGGGTCGCGTCCTAATTCCTCTGTGTAGCAAACGAAAAGGTTCTTGTTTTTTTAGCAAGAAGCTAAGCTGCCAGAAGAGCAAGATCTGGTTGCCGGAACTTGAGAGCAGTAGCCATAACTTGGTGCCCCTTTCGTGTGATTCGATAGTAGTTAGTTTTGAACACCTTATAGATGAGTTTGTGGGCCCTTAAGAGGGCCAGCAAACGACTAATGCGGGCGGAACTGCTTTTTTGGTTGCTGGGCTCCAAGGCTTGGCGCAGGTCTCGGTTACGAAAGCCTTGTAATGAATGTTCGCCATGCAAAATGAGTTGAAACAAGCTGGCATCCTCAGGACTGATCGGTCGCAAAGCCCGATAGTGACGCTTGCCTCTGATCTGTCGGGAGACGCGATCCAACAACCGATAAGAGGGAATTTCCAGACCCACCACTGCCAGCGCGTCCAAATAGCGGGCGTTAGCCGCAGCACTCAGTTCCGCGCGGCGGCGGCAATCAGCAATGCCTCTGCGCAGATCCATCCATCGCATTACCAGCTTGCCCGCGCGCCGACCTTCGCGCCGGACTTTGAAACGCTTGGGGTTATTAATCGTGGTCTCGATCCTCAGCACACTGCCTTGCTTGTCGTACATTTTGATCGAGTTCTCTTCAACCCGGTGTTTCACTCTGATACCTTCCACCCGTCGTTGCAAATCACTGCTGACCTCCCCGCTAAAACGTTTGTCGGTACGGCGCTGCAGAAACCGCATTACTTCTTCACTGCCAAACTGAAACATGGCATGGCGCAGCAGCAAGGGATAAAGCTCAGCCAGACTAGCGGAACTGCAAAACATCACATCCGTGGCATATTCCATTTGCCGCACGCTCCAGTAGTAGCCGTGCAGGTCGAGACCGGTGCGCGGGTGGATCCAGGGATTCACTTTTTGGGCCAGTGCATCCAGAAAAGGACGCCAGTTGCGGGCTGTCAAACGATCCATCAGTTTCTGCGCGCGCGGAGCGTCAGAGATATGCGTAAAGCAGTTGTCTCGCTGGGTATAGGTAATGCCCGCACGATCCATTTGCTTAGCCAACCACTCTCGTCCGTTCAGACAAACCTGAATGCTGAACGGCAGCCAAGTCTGCAAGCGCACATGCATCAAGCCAAACTCCCGATCCAGATAATAGAAGTAAAGGTGCAGACATTTACGTTCCGTCGAGATGAGTTTCAAATGCTTCGTGGCCGCATCCTTTCGCAGATCAAAGGACTGGCAGGGTTCGACACAAGCAAACACAGCGATCAGCCCTTGTTTGATGCCATCTCGTTCCATGATCTCCAACGCCAACTCCTCTTTCGAGGCCTTAGAAGACCAAAGATATTGATAAGGTCGCCCGAGCTTGCTGGCCGTGCTCTTCGCCTGCTCGATAATCCGCTGCGACAGACCTTCAGCATAGCGGCCAAAATCCTTGAATAACACATGTTGGCTGTACAGAAAGATCTCCAAGCCCTTAACATGTACTATCGAACGCAAAGTGCCGCGGAACAGCACTCGGTCAAAACCCGAAAGAGTTCCAGTTATGCGGTTACTGTGCCGTTCCAGAAAACGCTTCATGACTCGCCTCCGGCTATCCGTTTGTTGGTTCAAACAGATAATGCCAAAAAGTGGGTCATGGAGCGTTGTTTTATTTTTGGTTGCGGCCCTGGCCGCGCTGCGCATTCTCTGTGTTCTCGTGTATCCATTTTGTGTCCGGACCGCATGACAACGGCTGGTAATGGGATGTCACTGGATATCACGATCTTCAAGATGCTTGGCAACCTTCGATCGCTGCACAAGGTCGGGAGTTCGAGCCTCCTCCGTTACCAATTTAAACGGATTCAAGTCATTACTGTAAAGGGCGATGACCTAAGTTACCTCATTATTTCTCAGCGCCGCCCGGTCATTAAGGACCGTTAAGATCGATGGTGTCGCCGCGGCTACCCTGCCGGTGACTTCTATTGCCAAAATCGCACAGCCGAAAATCTCTCCGGTTTCTGCCGGGGCGGGATTTGAATTAACCCAGTCATACAATCCTTCGATTGGCGCGGCTATTATTTCCTCGCCGAGATAACCGCACAGTATCGCCTGCTGATGAAATGCTTCCTTTAGAATTTCAACATTGGCCATTCCCATTCCTTCGGCGTAGTAGTTTATTGCTTCACGAATTCCGCTCTCAGCTGAAAGGCTCATTTTTTTCTCCTTGTCATTTTGTCTTGTTTGTAGATAGCAAAGTATCAAGGTAGGTTCATTTTCTGTAAAAGATCGATCACTCTAGGGTCGTTGCCAAGGCTGTTGAGCGAATCGCCGTCGGCTGCTCCGGCAATTTCTCCTTTCAGAAACACCATCTCGCCGTTCCTTTCCGCGAATGCTTTCTCCAACCACTCAATCGCCTTGTCATTCTCTCCGATTCGGCAGTACACCCGTGCTATACAAATTGCGGGAACATATTCCCGCCGCCGCATTTCGAGCAGTTGGTCAAGAATAAATGCGGCTTCCTCTTTTTTACCCACCAAGCCGTAAGCCGAGCCTAAGTCCGCCAAAACAATTTGATGACCGCCGAGTGACACCGCTTTTTTTAATTCCTTGACGGCTTCTTCATATTCTCCTTCGCTCAGATAAATCGCTCCCTTTAACCAGTAAGCTCCGAAAAAATCAGGCTCTATCTCCATAATCTTGCCGGCCTGGTCTAAGGCTTCGTCTAAAAGGCCAGCCGAAAAATACGTCCATCCAACATTCATATTAATAAGCGGCGAGAGAGGATCGATTTCGAGCGAGCGTTTGCCACGGCTGATCGCTTCGTCAAAACGCTCTTCAAAGCCGAGGAACATTGCGTAGTATGAAAGAGCCTCAGCGCTGTTCGGATTCAGGGCTATTGATTGTTTGAACTGTTGTTCAGCTTTCTCCCATTCCCAGTCATAAAAAAAGGTGATGATTCCCAGAGACAGATGCGCGTCCGCGAGATTTTCATCAATTTTCAACGCTCTGATCGCTGCTGTTTTGCTTTGGGGAATTGTTTGCTCGGCGGGAAGTAATCCGAAAAACCAGAGACACCCGCGGGAAGCAGCCATTCCGGCGTAAGCCGGAGCGTAATCCGGCTGTTTTTCGATTGCCTTCTCGAAGAATTCGATTGCCCGCTTCCATCCTTCAGCCGTGTATTTGTAAGAGTAATAGCGTCCCTTTAAGAACAACTCGTGAACCTCTGCGTCGTCAGTGTAACGCTTCAGCACCGCCGCCTTTTCATCGCCGAACAATTTCACTTCAGCGCTTCAACCACCGCCAAAGTGATTTCATCCTGCACGTCAAAAACATCTTTCATTTCGCGGTCATATTTTTCTGACCAGAGATGATAGCCGTCCACCGCATTAATCAGTTGAACCGTAATTCTCAACCGATTGCCCGATTTTCTGACGCTGCCCTCCAAAACAGTTTTGACGTTGAGAGCATTACCGATTTCACCCGTCTTGACATTCTTGCCCTTAAAGGAAAACGCCGATGTCCGCGCCGCGACTTTCAAATCGTCAATCTTCGACAAGGCATTGAGCAGCTCTTCCGCCAAGCCGTCGCAGAAGTATTCGTTTTCTGGATCGGCGCTCAGGTTTGTGAAGGGGAGCACGGCGATTGAATTGCGCGGCTCCGTTGTGGAAACGCTCGTCGCCTCATCGTTTCGCGTTGCCGATCGATCTGATTCTGCAGTCGAGCGGGTGACTCCAAACTCACGCTCGGCTTCGACTTCAAATTCAAGGCGCCTCTGCAACTGCCGCAAGTCCGCGAGTAAATCTTTCGCGTTTCGATAACGTTCGTCGCGCTTCTTCGCCAGAGTTTTATCAACTATTCGGTCGAGTTCCGCGGGAATCTCTTGATTGAAACTGCTCGGCGGTTTCGGCTCGGTCGTCAGGATCGCCGCGATCACATCGCTGGTGGTTTCGCCCGCAAACGGCGACTGTCCAGCGAGCATTTCGTACATCAC
>DATEUF010000167.1:0-9442 GCA_035283325.1 Pyrinomonadaceae bacterium
CAATGGCAGCTTCCTGGTCCCCGCGCCGCTGGTTGATTCGCCCACTCAAAAGGTAGGCCTCGGCGTTGGTGGGCTCAATCATCACCACGCGATGCAATGCCGGCAGGGCCTCATCGTCGCGGCCGGCCTGGTATAGCTCACGAGCCTTTACCAGCAAGTCCTCAGTTGGCGAGCTGACCTCGGAATTAGTGGCAAGCTCTTTGCGGCGCATCAGGTCATAAACGTCATCACGATTCAAAACGTCGCGCATTCTTAGCGAGACGCCACTCGCTGTCTGCGTCTTTTGCCATTCGGTTTGCCATTTGGCATAGCTCTGCAGGTAACGTCTGGCCTGATCATCGGCGGCGTTAGCGGCTTCAGTCTTCCCAATTTTTTCCAGCGACTTGGCGAACAGGAAATATGCCTGCCCGTCTCTCGGGTTGGCAGTTATCACCGGACGCAACTGATCGGCGGCTTCGGCATACTTTCCCGCGAGGAACAAAGCAAACGCGTAGTTAAAGCGGACCATCTGGTCGTCAGGAGCCGACTCCGCCGCACGGGCGAGAAACGTCGTGCCCTGTTCGAGCAGTCGTTTTCGCTCTTCTTCTTTCTTTTCCTCGCGCGCACCCTGAATTGCCACTGCGCCGGCATTGTTGTAGACACCGATCAAGGGCATGTCGGCTGAGAGTGGCACCAGCGAAGCAAGTGCATGCCCGATGTCTCCCATTTTGGCGTAACCCAGGCCAGCATAGAATGCCGCTTCTGCGTAATGTGGATCCTTCTTTTGCAATCTGGTGAAATACTCTGTAGCGTCTTTCCACTTGCCGTCTATCATGTAGAAGCGACCGAGTTCGAAAGCTGCCTGCGGGTAGACCATGCCGCCATTCGCGTCTGCGTAGAAGAGCATTGCGTTCTTTAGGTAGTTTGCGCGCTTTGGATCTCGGTCGCTTAACTGCACTCCTTTTACATACGCCTCAAAGGCCCGTTGAGGAATCTTGGTTGCCTCCTGCACAAGCTGGTTTTGCGAAAAGGGAAGCGCCTTGTCGCGCTGATAGAGAATCTGATAAGCGAGCCTTCCCTGAATGTTCTGCAGCGTGGTAAGTGGGCCGCCAAAATCGAATTGACGCGTGGCCCAACCGCCCTCGAAGACCTCACCCAGGGTGCGTCCCTCATTTACCTTGATCACACGTGCCGTCACCTGGACATAAGCTTCAGATGGTAGTTTCTCCTTGGTATCTGATTTCGTTCTTGCTTCGGGTTTGCGTTCCTCCTGAGGAGGAGGAGGAGTGACTGAATAGGTGCCAATTACGATCAAGGAAGCCCTGGCTTCCCGGGCAAGCTTTATCGCAGTCGCGCGCGACGGAATAACAGTCTCGGGAAGACGAAGTCGCTGGTAAGCAAGCTCCCGTTCATCGCTGGTAACAACAATCAGACCTGGTTTGTTGAGCAGCTCGGCAAGCGAGCCGGCAAAGCTTTCACCGACCCAGTTATAGTCTGGGCGGTTCGACGTGTTCTCAAATGGCAGCACCATCACAACGTCACTGCCCGGTTGACTCTGGCCGTGAGAGATGTTGAAGCCGGCAAGTAGTAACAGCTGTAAGCCACAGATGGCCAGAATTCTGGAAGTAATAGTTCTCATCAAAAAATCCCGTCACTTGAACAATGGACCGGAATCCGCTTTGATGCGTCTATGTTAACAGCGGTTGGACAGGCAGCCTAACAGAAGAAAACTGAGTACGAAGGCGTTCGTAAGGGATGACTAACAATAAGGAAGGTGCAAACTGCTAATTGGGGGCGTTTGCCATAAGGCGCGCGGGATTCGCGCGCGGACCTAAGTGCACATTATTTCCAGGACTTTCAGCGTGTATTGCTTGAATATCTCATCACGGATGGCGGGCCAGCAGCGCTCAAAGTCTTCTTCGGTCGCAGCCGGATGGCTCAGGAATGCCTCTTTGACAGTGCCCTTCATCTCGTTGTTTGCCGCTACCCTTTCAGGGGATTTTGCTCTCCCGATAGATTGCTGCGTGTTTCTGCGATAAGCGAGTACCTGCCCATACATGACTCCGTAGGGAGTATGTCGCTCTCGGAACTTAACGTTTCGTTCGTAAGCCCGCCGCTCGCGATGTTCTCGGAGTCGATTCATGAGTCCCATTGCCCAGCCTCCTCTCCTAACTTTGCCCGCTGGTGCTCTGTAAAAGATCTTCTGTTCCAGTCCAGCCAAAATCAACCCTTTAGAGTAAAACTGCCCAACACGATAGTCAATATCTACTTTTGCCGGGATTGCTGCTTCATGATTCTGCGTTCAGCATTTTACGATTCTGAAACTGCGATTTACCATGTAAGTATGACGTGGATCCGAACCGTGCCTTTCACCGAAGCCGATGAAAAACTCAAACGCGCTGTTGAATCGCAGCGCGAGCTCTATCCAGCAGAGTATGCAACGCCTGTTCACCCGACTGGCGATGGCCAGACCTCGGAAATTGTCGCCTCCCATAGTTTGATTCCGGACGCTCTCTATCATGCCTTCGCCAGCTTTGGTGTGCTGATGTCTCCCTCGTTGCCTTTAACCCGCAGGCAGCACGAGATGATCACCACAGTAGTTTCAGTACTTAACCGGTGCCATTATTGAATCGAGTCTCACGCAGAGTTTCTGCGTCGCGTGACACTCGATGAAGAACTGGTCCGTGCTTTAGAAGAGAACTATCAGACGGCGCCAATTTCTGAACAAGACCGAACCATGCTGGATTACGTCGCCAAGATCACGCGCGACGCGACGCGTGTCTCAGTCGAGGATCATAATCGTCTGCGCGCGGTTGGATTCGACGACAGAGGCATATTGCAGATCACTTTGATTGCGTCCTGGTTTAATTACATCAACCGAGTGGCCGACGCGTTAGGGGTGGGCCGTGACTGAAAATAGGGCTCTAACCTACCGGGATCCTGCCGCTTGCTCGCAGGCCCATTAGACGAGCCGGATAGACGCCGAAGTCTTCAACCTCCCACGTGTTTCCGTCCCGCAGCCTGACGCGCGCCGCCGGAATCAATGTCCCTTCGCCGCGGCCGTTGCGGTCCAGAAAGATTTCGACATATCCGATTCGGTAGTCTTGTGATCTGGTACCGTAACGCAACTCAAAAAACCTGACGTCGCGTTGGTAAAAGACCGTCAGTTTGGTGCCGCCCTCGCCCCACGGTTCAGCAATAATTGCGTTTGCAGTCACGCCGACACCCGAACCAATCCGCACTCTGCCTGCGTCCATTCCGGAGAGAGCACGGAGCAACTCGTCCTGACCGCCTCGTTGGAGAGCATCATTCAACTCTCGAACCTGGCCCGGAGTGGTGTAACTGTTGACTATGAGGCTGAATTGTCTGGCCCTGGTAGACCGTCCACCGATGCTGACAATCGTACCGTTTATGTATTGTCTCGACTGTGCCTTACTTTCCGCGGCATAAAAAACGGTCGTGGTCACAGCGCAACAGACTGCGCACAACAGAGCAATGAGTTTTCTCTTCGCCATCTCGCCTCCCATGTAGCAAGAAATGAACTACAGTGTAACCCCCGAACAAGGAAAGCGGCCAGACACTACAAAGCCGTCTGGCCGCTCGCCTTCAAGAATAGACTTAATCTAACCCTTCTTCGCTTCTCTGATTTCTCGCTCCGCCTGCTTTTTCGCCGCATTTGCCGACTGTTCACTCAAACCCAAATTCTGAAGAGTTCGACCGATGCTCTTACCATTTGCAAGTCCGGCCAGGATTGCATCGCGGGTAATGTTAGGATGCCGCGAACCCAGGTTTCTTCCCAGTCGCGTTGCGGCCACGTACTGGCCAAATTTCAAATTTGGATTCGTCAGGAGTGCTGCTTGGTAACCGTTTCGCAGGTCATTGGCTGTGGTGTGAAGCCGTGCCGCCATGTATGGGTGCGCCCGCAATTCCTCGTTGGCGCGTCGAGCGTTATCGCTTCGTAGCCGGGCGCGGTCGAGTCCAGCATCGGACCGCCTATTCGACCGATCCGACGCCGTCTCACGGCCCGTGTCAGCGCGCCCCACTGAGCGTTCTGAGGAGATGCCTAATCCTCTGTCGACACCGATTCCGCCGGGCTGACCCATACCTTGGCTCCCGGCGGGTGGCCCGCCGTGACCCCGACCGCTGCCACGTCCCTGTGCCGAAGCGGTGCTCACCATACCCAGTACAACCATGCAAAGCACTGCGAGACTCAATATTCCGAAACTATTCTTCATGAATTTCCCTCCATCGCTAGGTCGTTTAAACTTGCCGGGACTGAGGTCAAAGGGGCAGGAGGAGAGTAACCCCAATTATAGCAGAACGAATTCTAAGCGGGAAAATGTTTCTGAAGTGCTCGAAATTAGCACGCTTTTTAATGTTGCACTTTTCTGCAATCAGGGCAGTGGGCCGCTACTTTGGGCGACCCACCGCGTCTGTCGACGTGTCTGCCTATCTCAGTGAACATCCACGGTATAGACATCAAATCCGCCACCCGTTGACGTTTGTGGGTTATCCGGCCGGTGGTCACTAAAGAATGGCCATACAGCACTGCTGAAGGGCGCTGAGGAGGAGTAATCGCCAGGGCCATTTGGGTTTCCGTCAAAGTTTGATTGCGCTGACGTTATTCTTACGTTTGCCGACCAGTTGGCACCACTATTGGTGCTCTGGGCAGCGTATACATACGTCAAACAATCGTTTGGATCATCGCGCCGGTCATAAAAAGTAACCGTAACTTTGTCTTTGCTATCTGGACCCTGCTCAACGCTAAGAGTCGGATGAAATTGGTCGGAGCTCGTGACATCATCATTGAGAACCACTGGTAGCGACCAAGTAGACCCTCCATCCGTCGATTTGGCAAAGAGAATGTCGAAGCCCCGGCTGTTTTGTCCGCTGGTAACTGGATCGGCATAAACCAGGTACAAAGCGCCGCTCGGTCCAATCTTAAGCGCATGAGCCGGGCCTTGTGCACGGCCGCCGACGCACCCAATGTTGGACCCGAAGCCCGCATGCGTGGTTGCGGCCGCCACATCTCGTCCCCAGGTCACGCCGCCATCCGTGCTTTTATCAACGTAGATAATATTCCTGGCGTAGTCGTGCCATGAGTCATACACCACACCACTGTTATGATCGACAGCTGGGTAGGCGCCGATGACGCGCTCTGATTTTGTGGTCCCATCGTTCACCTTGATTGGCGCACTCCAGGATGCGCCGCCACTTGAAGAATAAGAGATGTAGAGAATTTGGTTGAAACCGGAGTTGCGATCCCATGAGACATAGATTCGATTGGCGAAGGCGCTGTTGCTGCGGTCAACTGCGATGTAGTATTTGTCGTCAAAATTCTTGCCCTGATTGAAGGTGACCGCAACCGGCGTAGACCAATTTATTCCGTTCGATGATTTGCTTACGCCGATAGAATTTGGATAGTTCTTGGTCAGGGGAGCGCCGCCAAATGAGAAATAGAAGTTCCCATTCTTATCGTAATCAACAGCCGGGTCGAAAGTGATGCCGAAGGTAGTGCCATTCCACCTGCGCGAAATCGTGGTCTGGCTTATCAACGCCCCGTTACTGTCTAAGGTGCAAGCCATCACCGCGCAATCGCCGAATCCATTTTGTGGTGCCGACGCACTGCAGTTTCCCGGATAGATATGATTTGAGGTGCCAACTAAAATGCCTGTGCCGGCGGCGCTGGTTTCACCTTCATATGAGTCTGAGCTGGCGGAAACGTCATATTCAGTCCCGGTCAAAGCAGCAGCGTCGAACAGGGGAGCCACATAACTCGCGGTTCCGAGGTTTGGAGCTAAGGGAGCCGGTATGGCGGCCTCATTACCAAAAACAAAGTTACCATGTTCGAGTCCGGCCTCGCCAACGTGAAGCAAGATTGGCCGGGTAAGGAACTGAGGGGGGCCGGGGTCTGGGGTCTGTACCTGAGCGCCAGTCAGCAGAGTTAGGCTCACGCACAAAGCGATACAAACTGAGAATGCGAAGACGTTCTTCATCAGGGTGTACTCCTTGCCAAATAAGGTTAGGAAATCATCGGGTCCGAAATGAATTCAAAGGGGGGAGGGGCGACGATTATATATGAATCACTCTTACAAGCAAGGTCTCCGAATTGCCCAGCAACGTAAGTAGGCAAGCAACTCCCTGTGTCACACCACTCTACCTATGGCGTTGCTGACGCGTCTTCGATCTTAGTGAACTCGCGAGCTGCTGGGACGACCTGCACAGCTTTAGGGCGTAGGCGTCCCGTACGGGAATCGAACCCGTGTTGCCGCCGTGAAAGGGGCGGTTAGCGCTCCCAGCGCCTTCCTGCCACAGCATAGGCATGTCCCTGCGAGGATTGCCAGCGGCTTGCGCGCTGACAGAATTTTGAGTTGTTTGAACTTCGCTATCCCATCGTCACACATTCGTTTTTGTTGGTAGGCGAGGCCGAGCAGGTGATGCGCGAGAAAGTTTCGGATCCATCTCCAAGGTCTTCCATAATTGGTTTATGCTCTGATCAAACTGCCGTTCACCAATGAGAATTCATCCCCGTGTCATATTAATAGGCAGCGATAGAGGGTCGAGCTGTTGCGCTCGTCTAATCTCTGCCAGAGCTTCGTCCGGCCGTCTGCCCACATCACTGTCTGGATCGCTTACTGATAATACTCAAGTGAATCGCCGAGTCTGCCTCGCCGTCGGCTTTGAATTCAGACACGCTACGCCAGACAAGTTACGCCAAGTCCCCCCTTTAATGGCACCCACTCGTTACCGTGACGCGTCTCTAAGCACATGACTTGAGTGGCCACGATACTTGAAGAAGAAGCGGACGGTCATCCGATCGAGCATTCTGTAATCGGACATCGCGCCCGCCGCACTGATACCGCGTCGCACGTCATGCGCGTAGCGTCTCTTACAGAATGACGAATTATCGAGACGCCCGACGTTTATGGATTCTCCCCCCCTTGCGCCTCCCCTGCGCTCGCGCCGCTAGTTTTGTTGAGGGTTTAAGGGAGTGAGCGCCCGTTTGCCCAACCGGTTTTAAAAACTCAAGATTTGGCAACGCTCACCTCAAGAATTTCTCAAGTGGCCAAAATTATCCTGTACCTGTGGGCAAAGAAACTTTCATTTGTACCCGTCGATAAAGAACTTTCATTTCGGCAAAGAACTTTCATTTAAGAGTAAGAGCCAAGAAAAACGAAGAGCCATTAGCAAGGCTGATAGAACGTGCGACATTAGTTTATTGAACTGACAGAACGCCCCACCCTCGTTGGATTCGGTTGCATTTGATCTGTTGCAAGGAGCCACAGCCCATGTTCCGAAAGCCGCCTAAATCGCGACCGACGCTGGCGTGGAGCTCTCAATCGATGCAGGCGCAGAGCCAGACGGCGGTAACCGGGGCCGGGGGCGGGGTCTTACCGGCGGGTGCGGCATTCAACGGTGTCTCGCTCTCGTCGCTGAGTTTCGGGATGGGAGTTGCACTGCGAGGGGATGGCACGGCGAACGGAGCTTTTGAGAGCACGCTCGTCGGCACCTCCGCGACAGGCGTAGCCAGTAGCATTGTGGTTGTGGGCGACCCCACTAGCGGCTCCGCCCAAGTGGGTGGTCCAGCGACCTACTCAGGACTATGCAGCGTAGACCTTGGGGACGGCGCGCCGCCGCTAAGCAACGTGCCCTTCACGGTCACAATGGCCAAGCTGCCGGACGGCAAGTGGGATCTCACCCTGACCCTTGGCGCCACGCGCCTTCCGGCCGCGGCCGTCACTGCAGGCAGCGTGACTGGTATTGATCTGATTTCTAAAGAAGGAGTCCACCATGCGCAACCGTAGATTAACCTGGCTCACATTGTTTGTGATGCTTACTCTTTCGATCTCTCTTCTGGCCCTCTTGAGCCCATCGTTTATGTCTTCTGCGGAGGCTGTGCGCGCCGGCGCCCCTCAAGCGGGACAGCAGAGCGTACAGACCGAGGCGCTTGCCAGCCCTGGGGCCAGGCTCGCGCTGGACAGTTTGCGGACCGCAACGAACAACCAGATCGAAGCGCATGTCGCCCGCCAGACGGGAGTTTATAGTTTCGTGCGCGCGACGGGCTCGGCAGTGCTCTCAGCCGATAACTCCTTGTTGACGCCTGAAGAGCGCGCGCGCGCGTTCTTGGCTGTCAACGGTGGCGTGGTCGGCATGACCGACATAGAGCGTAACCTGGCTCTTGATCCGAGCGCGGCCAACACGACAGCAGCCAGCTCACTGCAACTCAATAAGGTTTCTAGTGATCAGATCGGCAGCACGCACGTGAGGTTTGATCAAACCTATGAAGGCTTGAAGGTTTTCGGTGCGCAGCTAATCGTTCACATGAACAGTCTGGGCATCACGGCGGTCAACGGCCACTACGTGCCGGGTGTGCAGGTGAGCAAGACGCCTGCCGTAAGCGCGGCGCGGGCCGCGGCGACGGCGTTGCAGCAGCAGGTAGGGAGCGCGCCGCTCAAACTGGTCAAGACCGAATTGAGCATCTACCGCACGGGTTTACTTGAGGGTTATCAGGGACAGAGCGTCTTGGCCTACAGCGTCGAGGTGACGGATGGCAAAGCGACGCGCAGCCAAATCTGGATTGACGCGATGAAGGGCACGGTCCTCAACCGCATCGCACTCAACCACCAGGCCCTCGACCGCATCATTTACACGCCGGAGTATGACAATGACGGGCCTTTCGCCGTGCGTCACGAAGGCGACCCGTTCACGCCGGGAGCGCCTCCGGGCACAACGGGAGCCGATCCGATCAACAACCTCTACCTGTTTGCCGGGCACACTTACAACATGTTCAGCTCGGCCTTTGGTCGTGATTCTTATAACGCCCTGGGGCACACCATGCACAGCGTCTTGCTCGCCAACGACCAATGTCCGAATGCTTATTGGAACGGCATCTCGACCAACTACTGCCCCGACTTTGACGCCGACGACGTCGTCTCACACGAGTGGGGCCACGCCTACACGCAGTTTACGGACAACTTGATTTATTCCTACCAGTCCGGCGCGCTCAACGAATCTTACTCGGACATCTTCGGCGAGACGGCTGACCTTCTCAACGGCGTGGACGCCGAGGGCGGCTCGAACAACACCCAGCCGCCGCCGGCCGGGCAGCGCTGGCAGATCGGCGAAGACGTGAATGTCTTTAACCAGCCGGCGCTCGGAATCTTGCGCGACATGTGGGATCCGACCCGCTATGGCCAGCCGGATAAAACCACGTCAGCGAACTATTCCTGCGGCTCGGGTGACGGCGGCGGCGTGCACGCCAATTCCGGCGTGCCCAACCACGCCTATGCAATGCTCGTTGACGGCAAGACTTTTAACGGCCAGACCATTACCGGCATCGGCTGGGTGTTGTTCGAGCCGCCCTCAGCGTCCACGCCGTTCAAGAGGTCAGCCGTCTCGCCGAAGATGTCCGAGTAGGATTCGTTGAGCGCGCCGGACTGGTAGGAATAAATCAAGTTGTCCG
>DATEUF010000168.1:0-20614 GCA_035283325.1 Pyrinomonadaceae bacterium
GGAACGCTCGGACATGACGACGACCGTAGCAAACCAGCAACCCCGAATCAATTTGGCAAACGGCGGATCGATGCAAAGTGCCCAGGTCGTGACTCTGAAATCTGGACAACAGAACGCTTCCTCGGTTGACTCAAAATCGCCCATGCACTCATTTGAGCTTCGTACAAGCTCAACACTACCGCGATGCTCTCAAGTCACGAGTAATCCGGAAGTTGAACCACAAAAGCGAGATGGTCAGAATTAGGCTTCGGGGACTCGAGGCATTTATGAGATGGGTTGTAATCTAGTCATATGAAGATTCTTCAGACTGCTTAGATCAACTCAGCCTTCTTCGCGTGTCGGTGCCATTTCGCGTAGTTATCACAGTTGAGCAGCAGAAGACTGGAGGATAAAAATGACGATACGACATCAACGTGGTCATCTCAGATGTACGAAGCGCAAGAATGGTCCATCAGTGTGGGAATTCTCTGGCGAGAAATCGACGCGACTGGGAAACGTTTGCGTCGTACGGCAGTGATCTGTAGAACAATACCCTACCGAAGACTTAGCGCTGGCAGCTGTCAACGGACTAAGAGTGAGCATAAACGAGGTCTGCAATCGCCAGCGCTTACGAGCCATTCTCTTTGGAGATCTAATCGACCACTATAAACAGACGGAGCTCTGCGATAGATCAGAGTGGTATTCGGAGGCTACGAAGGTTATTTATGCGGAGTTTCTGAAGACATGGATACGACCATTTCGAGGTTTACGCGCCTGAGATCCCGCTCGCGAATGCTGTAAGCTTCGGGATTATTGGCTGCCTTCTGAAAGAATTGACGTAGTTCGCTGTAGAACTCCTCTGCGAGTTTGGGTCCTCCGACATCCTCGTAATACGTCATAATGGTCGAGATGTCAGATGCGATCAGGCGATGAAATTCCCGACGCATCAGTTGCGCCGGCTTTGAATCTGCGAGTCCAATTGGGCGAGAGAAACAGTCGCATCTGGATTCACATTAGCCTCCGCATCACGGCGCAGAGCCTCAGCAACGCCTTCGTCCTCCTCCGACAATATACCGGGAAGTGAATCAAGCAGATTTGCCACAAGAGTTGCACGTTCTTTGTCGGGCAAGTCCAAAGCTAGTTTCTCAATTTCAATGATAGTGGACATGCACGAAGAATAACTCTATGAGGCGGCCAGAGACAACAGCAGCGCTTGGTCTAACTTCATTGATACCCTTCAACAGCTCTCATAATCTGTTAGTTCGGGTTCGAATCCCTGCGGGGGCACCAATCAACTGGGAGGCAGTCTATCTCGGCGTTGCAAAACTCTGATTTGCCGTGTCTATTTCGGCTTGATGACGATCACCGAATCGAGATGACCGTTACCGTCATCTTCGGTGGCAGGGTTGGTCGGATCGGTCAACCCTACACCATCAACCAGAAACCGATAGGTGTACTTGCCGGGTGCTAGATCAAGACGACAAACCCATCCGTCAGTGTCTTTCCCGCAGTAGTTTTTGGTTTGAATCCAACCGTTGAATGAGCCGTAGATAGCCACGGCCTCTGCGTCATTGTGTCCGCTCAACTTAAAAGTTGTATTGCCGGTGAGACTGGGCACTGGCGGAGGCATCTTTTTCACGAGCATGTCCCCCTGCCCACTGTTGAGAGTGAGACCAGTGATGTTGCCATTTTTGTCTTTGATGAAGGCGAGATGCAGATCGGGAAGTTCGCTGTCATAGAACCTCGACTCTGATTCGGCCATGACCCGGCGCGACCTCAGGTAAGAAGGCTTCACCCACAAAGAATCATCCTTGACGCTTACATAGATGACGAAATCATGCGCGAACTTCGGGTCCAATTCATACCTGCCAACGTACTGCCGCAACAGACCAGGAGCCACTTTGACTAGAGCTGTCGCGATCGGTTTCTCGGGAATTGAGGATCGCGCGACGGGCTGACTATCATTCATTGCCCGCGCAGAAATCTTAGGCTCTGGTTTGAGACCGACGAGCGCTATCAGGTGACTCGCCAGCGTCCCACGCCAATTAAATAAAGTGTGGTTCCCATTAAATTCTGTGTAGTGGACCGAGTATCCTTTGCTCTGGAGCGTGTCTCTCAAATTACAGTTAGCCGCGAGCAGTGTGGGGTCTATCAAGTTAGCAGGCGGCGCATTGGGTAGCTGTGCCATGAGATCACGCCACCACCAGGTCCCTTCCAACAGTCCGGCTTCGAACGAGAAGCGCAAAGGCAGACGCGGGCTGGCGGCGAATTGGCGGTTCAGCCATTCGAACTCTTTTTCGCCATCGGGCTTCCACGCGAAAGCACCCGACTGGGAAAGCACGTTGCCGAAAACCTCCGCGTGCTTGAGCCCTACGCAACCCGCCTGCAATCCGCCCAAGCTCGTGCCGCCGATGATTGTCTGCTCAGGACGGTCGGTCGCGTGGTAGTTAGCGCGCGCCCAGGGAACAATCTCCTGAGCCAAAAAGTCGGCATACGCTGAACTGCAAGACAGTTCGCGCCAGCGATCAGGGTTCTCTACCATCACCGCGACGAGCGGCGGTATTAAACCCGCTGCGATCAAGTTATCGAGAGTAGTTGCTACGCGCGCCGTATTAACGTTAAAGACCGCCGTCTGTAAGTACCAACAAACCGTAAGCCTTCTTAGCGGCCGAGTAGCCGTGCGGAGTGTAAATCCAAATGGGACGTTCGTTGCCGAGGAGTTTGCTGGTGAACTTGTCACGCTGCACTCGTCCAGTAGGAACTGGTGGGATCAAGTGTCTGGCTGGTCGGCCAAATGGCCGCCACTGGAAAGGAGATTGCCGAAGGCAATGAAATGCAGGGCACGGCGGGTCGGTCTCTGCTCTTTGAGTTTTATAAAGCGCAGCGGGACAGCTTCAATGAATCCTATCAGAAGCTGACGATGGGCACGTTCACTGTGAAAGTTGATGGGCGGGATTTCACTGTCAGACCTTCTGATCCGACTGCGGGCACTTTCGTCGGCGTGCTCTACGACAGTGAGGGTACCATTAAAGACCTCGACAAAAAGTTGAATGATTCTTCCTACACGCTGCCGACGCTTTTCAATTGGCTGAACGCTTCGCGCACGATTCTAGAGGCTGGCGACTTTTGGTTGCTTCTCCTGGGTGGCGTGCTGGTCCTGATCTTCAAGGTTGCAGCTCCCTTAATGATGGCAGTTGCAATCGATCAGAAGCTCGCCCACAAAGTCTCGTATCCGTTCGTCTGGGGAGCTGTTGTCTTGACGCTGCTATGGCCGGCTGTGAGCTACTTCATTCGCGCACTGGCATATCTATTCGGCAATGTGGCGATGGCTCTGGGCGATTCAGAACCATTGTATGCGTGGGACTATGCTTCCATGTACGCGATCAAGAGCAACTTCGCTTCGCCCGTCCATACGGTGGCAATCGCGGCTTTCATGATGACGATTGCTGGCGGCTGCCTATGGATCTCACCGTATCTCGCGTATCGATTTTCGATGGGCCAAATCTATGAAGGAGTTTCGGCTGCCATGTCGCAGTTCGCTGCAATGGTTATTGGTACCGGAGTTGAGGCTTACAGCACAACAGCCGCAGCCGGCATCAATCAGCTGGCCCAGAACACACAGGCCCAAGGCACATACGACGCGCAAACTACTGAAGCCAGGGCAAACCGCGAATCTGGCATGTTACGTAACCAGGCCGGTTTCATAGCAGGCAAGGCCTCAGCCCTCTCGGCGGCACAGGCGACCGCCGGCGCGGCGATGGCTGCGGCTCGTGCTGGGGTGAATCAGGCATATACGATGTTCGGCAGTGCCGCTCGGGGAGTCGAGGGCTACAATGAGAAGCTCTCAAATTATGGTCGAAACCGTACCCTCGCTGACAACAATGCACTAAGCAAGCGCCAAGGTAACGAAGCCAATAACGACTCTCAGGTCGGGCGTAAAGAGGAATGGTCGAAAGGGGTTAATCAAATCCCGATTGCGGGTGGTCTAGTCGATCTCAGCCGCAAAGGCGTGACCGGCATTGTCTCGTCCGCTTCAGACGGAAAATACGGCGCTTTGCCACTAACATTGCATCAACGGGGTTACGATGGCGCGAGAATCGAGTACGTCAACAGTGCTAATCAAAACGCGAGCAAATACGCCAGCGATGTAAATCAGGCCAACCGAGAGACGGGAGATCGGATGGCCTCGATCTCTGTGCAACAGGGCAAAGAAGCCGCAGGCGCTGCCTACGCCGCCGCCGGCACGTCAATCTCTGGTCACCGGACAGCACAAAGCCTCAACGATCAAGCGACGCGAGTCGAATTCACCGGAAGAATCACCGGCGCCGAGCTCACTCAGAAAGCAGCGATTGATTCCCCAAAACTTCAGGCCATTTCAACGATTATAAGTCGGATGGGAGCGAAGCTGGCTCAGGACATTGAGAAGGGCATGGAGATGCGGTATTGAGGTCAGTAAGTATTCCTATCATCCATACGAGCATGGGGAATTTATTGCCTTAACTTGACCCCTTATCTTCACGTATTTTCTGTCAACCGCAGTCATCGTTACCGGCGCTTCTGTGCCTCTCAATGATAGCCATAGTTCGCCAGACAACTCATTACGATAACCACCGTCAATTGTGATAACTCGTTCGGCTTCGATACCGCGAGTCTGCACTAGATAGCTTTTCATTCGAGCAGCGCGTGCCAGTGCCTCGTTACGATACCCAACTCGCCCTCCATAAAGCACAACATGCACTTGTAAGGTCGGATTATTCTGTAATGTCACTGCTAGATTATCTAGTCGGGCCATTTCATCTTCACAATGGATCTTTCCGAACTCATCGAATAGAAAATGGCTGATGCCAACTGTTGTCTTTACAGTTGCGTTAGTAATTTCAACGGGACACTCAAGCGAATAACCGATCACGTTTACGGTCGCAACTATGGCGCCAGAAGCATCGACTGGCAATTCAACGTTGATTGTATCTGTAGCTTGACCTCTGATGATCTGTCCCTGTGATACTGTCCATGCAAATCTTGGCCGCAGCTTCTCATCATTCACTTCAATCATCGCTTTAAACTCCAATGGGCCAATTGGTTTAGGAACGTAAGGTAATCCGATGACACGCACAAAGGGGCAGTGTGAGACTTCCTCTGGCCGGACGGTGGGTGTCGGCTGTGGCGGCTGTGCGCCTTTTGGGACAATCCAGAGTTCCGTGGTCGCAATATCACGAAAGCCCCCATCGACGCTTGTGATACGTCTGTAATCAAAGAGGGCTGAGAGCCTTTCCCGAGCCTGACCCGCTCTCATTTCTCCATAGGATCTATTGTAAATTGCCCACTCAACGATTCGAGGGCTGTAACCAATAATGTAAGCCCGCGCCCGTTCTCTTCGCAGTTGTCTGGCGTAACGGAGTAAGCGTGTCTTCATCTCCTTTTCTTGCTCATTAACATTACTAATCCACCACGATCGAGGCCCACCGATTCCTATTGTAAATTCGTCAAACTTTCGCGCCTTCAACTCTGTGGCTTGTGCAAACAGTTGAGTTTGGAGGACCCCTAAGTTGATCGCGATTACCAAGAGCGAGCCGTTAATAGTCCGCAATTTCGTCATAGGTCAATTTTTAGAGGATGAATGTTTGAGTTGAGCGGGCGCGGCAATTTGCATACGATCCCATTACCGCAATCAAGTTACAGAGAATGCCTTTACCGCTCTCGGGCCAACCAATGGTTGTGCGGCGGCCCATGTTTTCGTGCCGATGACAAATTCTGCTTTCTGATAGTGCCGGAAGCGCGGGAGCAACCTGAGGACCGACCAACGTAAAGCGCCGACCGTTTGCGCAAGCGGCAGCGGTTGCGAGATCGTCAGCTTCATTCCACAACTCCAGCCTTAAACCTCTTCATGGGGGGTACCTTGGAAACCAGACTGTAGCCGCAACCTTCTCGCCGGTAGTTGCGATCGCGGGCACCTCGACGACACCACGTTCGCAACCCTCCGCAAAGACTTTTTGAGCGAGAGCAAGATTCTGCGTGTCGGGCGGATATCTAACGAGTACGTGAGTGGGTGATCGTTTCCACACATCATCACGAAACACCCAGAAAACGTCGGCCGGATGACCATTCTCGAATAAGAACCGGCGGAACTGTGCCAGCGCGTCAGCAAAATCAGGAATGGCGTTCATCGGACCTAGATGCGGGATAGCGTCAGTAGTGGGCGCGGCGATCAGCAACAAACTTCGATTTCATCGAACAAGTCAAATAACCGTATTAGAAATGCAGCGCGCATTCTTAGGGGAGCCCCTTATGATACGTGATGATTCGGTAAGTTGCTCCTACAAAATCTGGGTTAATGTATCCCCTCGCAGTAATTCTTCTGATCCAATTGCCTGCGGCGTCATACTTGTACTGGTAGAACTCTCTGGCATCAAGCGCGCCGCGTCCTCCATGGGTCTCGACATGGAGGTTCCGCTGTGTGGGATCTTTTCCAGTGTCGCCGTATATGAACACGGCTTTAGCAACTTGCGAGCTTCCATTTTGAACATTAATGGATTGTATGCGGTTTCCCTTAGCATCATAGGAATACTTGGTTTTTTCAACAAGTGAGCCATTCTCTGCATATATGGATTCTTCTGTCCTTAATCCCCTACGATCATATTTGTATTTGTATATCCGATTATGTACCACCGTACCGTTATCGAGTCGAACGTCCTGAGACTTTTCACTTACACCCGGATTAGCGCGCACTTCACTATTTCTTATGTATTCCCTTGAGGTTTTGTTGCCAGCAGAATCATAGCTGAAAACGAATTTGTCACCATTGTTGAAGCTTCTCAGAATGATATTCCCAGCTAAGTCGTAGGTGTCCGTCCACAACCACTCAGGCGGCCCAGTTACGAGCTGACCAGAGCGGTTAGTGACAGTTGCGCCTTCCCATCGGACGGACTCAACCTGGCCCAATAGTTGATCATGCTCCCTGTCCGATTGCTTCTCTTGAGCATGAGTTGGAAGGGTTAGAAGCCAGCTCAGCGCTAGCGTTGCGACAAGGGTGTTTACCACTCGATTCTGCAAGTGTGTAGCCCGTCCAGGAGTTTGGGTAAATGGTAAGGCTCCTCTGGGACTCGGTCGAGAGGTTAGCGACCAAAAACAGCCCATGAGATCCATGACCCTATTTTTCTGGGAGACTATTGAAACTGAACGTATCATAAGTCCAAAATGACATCTTTGAAGACGAGCTTTCGACCGGTCAGTTAGGTAGTTGGACAGTCTGTTCCTTAGTGAGAGCGCCCGGAGGAAAGAGTATATCCACAATCGTAATGAATGGCATATCACTTTGAAGGCAGGCTTTTCATCAGCTTTCTAATTTCCTCTGCCTCAGAGATTGCGCCCGCATCTTGAGCAGCTCTTAAGTGATAGTCAAGAAGGTTCCGCAGAGCCTTCATGTAATCCTGCTTCATTATTTCAACGAATTCATCGGAGTCCCCGTCGCCAATCGACACATAGGCGAGTTGGAATATCTTCTCGGCCTTTTTGTAGAACTCTCGCGCCTTATCCAAGTCACGCATGAGGTGATGAGCGATTGCCAGATCTCCGTAAAGCCGTCCTAGCTCAGCATCCCTTTCCGTTAAAGTGGTGCCCACTGCATTGAGGGCACGATTGTAGTGTCCAATAGCCTCCGAATAGCGTTTTTGCCTCACCAAGACATGACCAAGAGACTCATTCGCGCCCATCTTCTCCAGTGACCGGTCATCTGACAGTTGGTCGGCTATTTCCACGACAGCACTACAAACCTTTTCAGCCTCGTTCCAATCTTCCCCTTTGGTGAGATTGCGACACTTGTCCCTCCCCTGGAAGTACTGTTTGGCAAGTTGCTCCTGTCGTTCATACTCCTGCTTCTGTTCCTTAGTGAGAGCGCCCGGAGGAAAGAGGCCGTCCGCAATCGTAATGAATGGCACTTGCTTACCGCCAACCACGTAAGGTTGGTACTTGCGCTTTTTCACGGCATTTACAGCAGCACTCTGTAGCAGTGGGTGGCCACTGATTGCCTTCGCCGAAGTAACCACTCCCTGGTCAGAGACGATCGTCTCAACCCTCACAAGACCCTTTGCTCTGGTAGCCTTAGCAATCTCAGGGTAGACGGCCGTTGGTTGTTCAATCAAGAGCTTTTCAGCTTCGTCGGAACTAAGTCGGACTTGAGCGTGCGCCTGTCCCAAACTGAGGATGCAGACAAGTGCAGAAAAGAGAACTGCTTTTTGTGTACGTGACAATGCTTTTCCTCGAGCAGTTGTCGCTGAGAGCCCTGCTGAGTTCGGTTCAACTGCAAGCGCTTATATGCAGGCCACCGACGGAACAACTCATACTATTCCAGTGAACTTCGATGGCAAATACTCGCCGAACAATTCTTCACTCTTCTTTTCAACTAGATTGCTCTGTAAGGCTGTGACATAAGCCAGTGCTCTGGACAAATTCTGATAGCTAGTCTCAACTTCTTGAGGTGTGATGTTTGCTAAGTCTGGAGTTAGGTGTGTTTTTACGAACGTAAGCTGGGATTCAAATTTGCTCAATAGGCCAGCACCTTTCAGCTCACTTTCAATTTCGCCGATTCTTTCGATGATTGGGTCTGTTAACGATCGGACTGTGCCGACAAACGCCATCATAGCTTCCATCTTTTCTCTCTCTTCAATATCCGAGAGATGCATAACCATCCCAAGCTTCCCGATCACCGCTCCCAATTCCTTTATCTCGCGATTGAATTCCTCGTTCTTTGAGCGATACACACCGAACATCAATTCACGAGCTTTTAATTCCATCTGTCCTCGAAACTCGATTTCCTGAAGCTCAAGATGCCTTCGATGTGCGCGGCTGCCTGCCCACATGGCAAATAGGCCGCCAATAAGGGATCCGCCAAGCGCAGATGCAGCACCTATGATGCCTGCTGTGAGATTAGGATCCATCTATTTCAGCCCGGAAGCTGGTGAAGAACGTGCTCTTCAGCGGCGACCGAAGGCCGTCCGCTCCAAGTTGTTGGCATAGCTCTTCATGCATCTCGGTCATCGGCCAGCAGCCAATGTCTTGTATTGGACCAACCAAGGAACCGGCGAACGCCCAGATTACTTGCGGACTCGCTATCAAAACATCCTATTACCGGATGAGGGTCTTCCTAACTCTGCAAGTAACGACTGCGCAAGACGCCCATGTGATGCAGTTCGTGTCCGGCAATGATGTAAGCCAACGCGCGAACGCTGACATCATTCTCGTTTGCCTTTCCGTGTCGCAACCACTCCGTTTCATTTAAGGGTCGAAAGAGTTGAATCGTTGCTCGACGAACAGTCGCGAACTCCTCCGCCATGTCGGCGAGGTTGCGGCTATCAAAGTCTGCATCGCGCACGTAATCGTCTTGTTCATACCCCGGCAGCGGAGTTTGGTCGTTTCGTGCAAAACTTAAGGCGCGATAACTGAAGATTCTCTCCGAGTCGATAACATGGCCCAACAGTTCCTTCACGCTCCACTTGTCTGGGGCGTAGCGGAAGTTGGCCTTGTCGGAGGGAATAGTTCGCAGCAACGACAAGCTGTTTTCGATCTGTTGTTCCAGGGTTTGGATTATGTCACCTTCCGCCACAAGCGTGACGTACTTTGAAAACTCGGGCGCGTGTTCGGTTGGGGCTGGTTTGGTGGCTGCTGCCTGACTCACGTTAAGACTCCTTTGAAAATAGATTTGAGGAATTGCGAACTACTTTGAGAACTCCTTCGTCAGATAGATCATGATATCTTGAGGATACTCGTGGACGAGAATTGCGATTGTAACAAAGCGGACCATTGCATCGAACATGTTGTCATTGACGTTGGGCCATAATAGGAGTCAGGGATGCGCTTGTTCTCCAACGCTTTTCTCAGTGAAGGATATTTCCCCCACATACGCTCTCGAGAACCCTCTTCCGTCAACATGATACAACTCCTCACACAGTGAAGAGATAGTCAGACTAACTTCAATTCCGTTCATTCGCGGCCCTTGTGAACCACTTACTATGTTAATTGCTGCTCCGTGAATTTGCTAGGTATCTCTAAGAAGTACCCACAAGAGCAGAAGAAATCCTGAGAGTGCTTAAGCATTCTATATCGACGGAAGAAATCTCTCACATGGGCACTCCGCGCGGTCTCTGCTCGAGATCTGCGCATCGGTCTTAAAAGCGATGTGTATCAGTGGGCTTTGGTATAGCAGTCGGGGGCTCATGAAGATATCTCGCGATATGAGCGTGATATCGCCGCCGAAGGCGGCCCAGTTGCAGCGCTAGAGCTGGGTGAATCTTTTCCCAGCGCCTACGAAGTTGTGAGACCGCTCTTCCCCGAACTCTCATCAATCTGCGGAACCAGTCTTGATTCATTTGACACCGGGCTTCCCTCAAGTCTCTATCAATGCGCATCAACAAACGCATAGCTTGCGCCGTTAGCAGTCTTTCACCAACCAACGGCTTAGCCTCAGCGCAAAGTTCTTCAAGTTCCTTACACTTCAGCCGGCCACCAGTTAGTGTGCTCGAAGTCTCTTCGATGTGAACTGCGACAGACATTACGAAGACGATCTTTCTGGGAGCAGAGCAGCGCGAGTGCTCCTATAACACTCGCGCTGCAACTTTTGTACTAGTACTCGCTCGGCAACAGAATTGTGGTCGCGCTCCGATCCGCTTCAGTGATGATCCAAATCTTTTGGCCCTTCGAAGTCCTATACGCACTCAGCAGACGGAAGCCTTCCCTAAGTGAAATCTCGTTCTCCTGGGCGTCGTCTTCGGAAACCTCTCCCCAGTCGCAAGAGATATGCCGGCGCAAAAACGCGATGGCAGTCTGTCCAGCTATATCGAGCGCTTCTTGCGCGCCGGCCGTGATGAGTGTTTCGCCAAGCGGGAAACGAGCACCGATGTTTGCTCGGGTTGTGTTAGAGTTTTGTCTTAGCATCGAATCTTCTCCTATGTGGGAAAGTTTGGTGTGTTGGTCAGGCGAGCGTTGCTGCGCTTGCCTGACCGTTTCGTTGTTTAGCGAACCTCATTGCTCGTGCTCATCCGTAGCGTCGGTTCGGCCCGCTCGCAGAATTTGATCGGCGGCCCGGAAGATCTTTTGTGCGCTTTTTTCCGGAATTGCCTTGCCGTTGGAACCAACTACCGGGCTTAACCAGTTCTGGATATAACCGCGACAGTAATCAGCGCCTTCTAGGTTAAGCGCCTCACAGCAAAGCAGCGCGACTGCCTCCGCTTCGACTTCGCGCAAGTTCTTTGGCGTGCGCTCTGTATCGGTAAAGTCTGCTTCGGCAACGTGCCCCAGGATCACGTGGGCTTATGTTCTGCAGAACATAAGCCCACTTATGTTGTCTTCGTAGTTATGTGGTGCTGAGCCCGTAAGCCGTTCAGTTGTCGCAAACTTCACTAGTCAGCAACCACATAACTTTTCGGCCCTCGGCCTCGCTACAAGGTGCGCAGGAACTCCATCAGAGAAGGCTGGTCCCGCCAGTGCTTATCGCTTTTTGATCCTCCTTCCACCTCGCATTTGGCCAGTGCCTTCGGCTTCATCTCCAGGTCGATCTCCGCGTAGATGTTGGTAGTGCTCAGCGCGATATGGCCCAGCCAGCCCCGGATCGTGTTGATATCAACACCAGCCCGCAGCAAATGCATGGCGGTCGTGTGCCTAATGATGTGTGGGCTGACCTGCTTGGCGGCAATTGAAGGCATGGCCAACGCCGCTCTCTGTCCATAGCGCTTCACCAGATCGTAGATGCCGCCGCGTTTATATGGCTGCAGAAGGCGGTTAAGGAAGACGTGCTCTTGCGGCTCCCGCTTGGCAATGAAGGTCTTGAGCTCGCGCACTGTCGCCGGCCAGAGTGGGCATTGACGCGTCCGGCCGCCCTTACCTTGGATCTGCACGTAGGCTTGTCCGTTCCAGTCTGCGGGCGTGAGGTGGAGGTCGGCGATCTTAAGGCGCGCCGCTTCTTCCGCCCGGGCGCCGGAGTTATACAGGAACAACAGCATGGCGTGGTCCCGGCGACCTTGTGCCGTGAGTTGCCTTAGCTTTGCCGCAGCCAACAATGCATCCATTTCCGGTTTGTCGAGGTAATCAATGACCGTCCTGGCCGACTTCTTGAATGGTACTGCTCGTACTTCACTGCACCAGGCGAGATGTTCCGGACTACGATTGCCCACGAAGACAGCCAGGGCATGGATGGCCGCGAGGCGCTGGTTGTGCGTGTTGGTGCCACAGTGCCGCACCTCCTTTAGATATGCCAGGAAACTGCGCACCAGATCGGCCGAGATCTCGGTGATCCTTATCTTGTCTACCTTTCGCTGCAGCTTCTCGGCGGCAAAAGGGATGAGCAAGCAAAACGTGTCGCGATAGCTGCGCTGCGTATTACGAGCCAGGTTGCGCTCACTGACTAAATGCTCCAGAAGAAAGCGCCGCATCCATGGTCCTAATAAAGGTTGTTCAGTCATGAGGCACCTCCGGAGCACCATACTGCTCGAATCGATTACTGGCTTGACTAAGCAGTTCCGGCGTCAAAGTGAGATAGCGTTGTGTGGAGTCGATCTCCACGTGCCCAAGGTAAGTCGAAAGTTGTGCGAGCAGTTGTTGGACATCTCCCCCTTCGCGCGGTAGCAGGCTGTGAGTCGGTGAACTGCAAAGGCGTGTCGTAGGTCGTGCAGCCGGGGTACGAAGCGGCTTTCATCTTTGCGGCGTACGCCAACCCTTCGGCATAAACGCTTGAATGTGTCCTCAGCCAGCTGGACGCTCACTGGCAGAGAATGTCGCGTCACCAACAAGAACGCTTCGGCTGGTGCTGGATGGCCCCGCTCACAGCGAGCGGCAAGATAGACGGTGAGCGCTTGGGTGAGATCAGGACCAAGCGGAACTAAACGGGTCTTGTAGAACTTAGTCTCGCGGATGGTGAGCAGACGTTGTTCCAGATCCACGTCGGCTAGTGTGAGGCGCAGCGCCTCGCTGATACGAAGTCCCGCAGCATAGAGCAATAGCAGCAGCGTCCGCACGGTATGGACCTCAAGCTTGCATCCGTGCCTCTCTTTCTTGGCTGCTTGTAGTACGCGCTGCAGCTCCTCGCGCGAGTAGATGTAAGGTATTAACCGCTCGGGTTCTTTCGGGATCTGAGTGGGAAGCGGCGAGCGTGTGATGTATCCGCGGCTCAACAGGTAACGATAGAAGCCGCGCAAAACATGAAACTTTCCGTGCAGATTGGAAGTGACAGGCCCGTTCCCGTAAATGAAACCGCTCGCGGCTTCTTCTCTCACCTCATCGACATTGACATCCCCGATTGACTTGCAGAAAGCGCGTAGGATACGCGCCATCGTCTTACATTGCATGCCGAGCGAGCGCTTGTGCGACACGTATTGGTCGACGGCTTGTTGTAGGTTCATAGCAAACCTCCCAAGTCAAAACGGGCGACTTCCCGTAAGCCTTCCAGATCAACCTTGGCGTAGATACGAGTGGAGCGCGGATCGCTGTGTCCGAGGTGGTCACCGATCTCCTTGAGAGATAGCCCCTCCGCCAACAGATGACTGGCGCAGGCATGGCGCAAAGCGTGTGGTCCGTAGTGTGGCAGCGTGAGGTTAAGAGACTTCAGCCGAAAATAGACCATTGTTCCCAGACCACCCACCGTCAGTGGTTCATAGGGTGGCAGCAACCGGAGGAAGACTTCGCGTCGATCTGTCCGTGGGCGCGCTTTTCGTAGATAGAGCAGGATGGCTTCGCCCACTTCCCGCACCAGCGGGTACTGATGCTCGCGGCGCTGCTTGGTGCGAGACACAAGAATGATCTCTCGCTCCCAATCCAGATCATCAAGCTTTAGACGGCAGACTTCACTGCTGCGGAAGCCGTAAACGGCCAGCAGCGTAATGATGGCGCGGTTGCGAATGTCGCCAGGCTGCTCCTGCCCGATGCTGGCGATCAGTTGCCGTATCTGAGTCCAGGAAGGTCCAACGGGTAGTCCCGTAAGAGTGTAGAGACGCGGCGCATCGATAGCCTCACCGATGTTAGGTGCGCACCACTTTCTTATTCCCGCGTAGCGGAAAAACGAACGCAGGGAAGCGACGCAACCAGCGACGGTGACGCGACTCCAGGGGCGGCTTCGCGGCAAAGCCAGAAATCGTTCCACGTCCAGAATGGTGACCTCGCTCAGCGGGCGGTGTTGTTGTTCAAGCCAGGTTAGGAAGGCTAGGGCGTGGGTGTGTCGCGTCGTGATAGTCCTGGGAGAAAGCCCACGTTCCTGATCCAAGAAACCTTCAAACTCCGCTAACAGATCAGCATTGGGAGCCGGCGAGCATTCAGGTTCTTTCAAACGACCCAGGAAACGAAGCCAGTTCGTGGCATCGCTAACAAACTTCGTCCGGGCCTTGTGTGGTCCTTTATGCCGGCGGAAGTGGTGCACTGGTTGTTTCATCCAGTCGTCGGCCGCTGCCTCGATCTGCGCTACGGTCACATGGCTCTCGCAGCTGATGTCGACATGCGCGACAAAGGCGGCCAGTTTGCACGCAGTACCGATTACTGTCTCGCGTGCCCAACCACGTTCGCGCAGATGGGACAAGTAACGCGCTCGCTCTTCAGCGAATGGGCCATCGTGGTGATAGGGCGTATCGATACGTCCTGAGAAAACTTCTTGGACACTCTGGTTCATCATTGAGTCCTCCTCAACAATCGTTAGTTGGTTACTGCTCCTCGATTGTCAGGGAGATTGAGTAGAGAAATACAACGACCAGAGATGAGCTGCTAACGGAATCCCGACAAAAAGTTATGTGAGGCCCAGCGAGAGATGATGCCTCATTCCAAACCACTTGGCTCAACAACACCACATGACTTCGAAGACAACATAAGTGAGCGACTTCATGAAAGAGTGTCTTGGTCGGGAGTTGGGCTACAGGATTAATCGCGATCTGCCGCTTGCGCGTGGCGTATCCCTGACAATTTCCGTCCGTGCCAGTGAAAGCGATCTGTTCAATATCGAGGACAGCAAGCGCTCGCGTGGCGTCCCACTGCGGCAATGTTGGCGGCGTGAATTCTTCGCCCACCGTTTGACTGACGACGAACCAGCGAGGCTTGTGCACAAAGGCGGTGTAAGTATGTTTTTTGTTCGCCTCGTCTTCATTGGCCTCCGCATCTTCATCGCGGCGCTTGCGGGTGATTGGCATGCATAGAACAAGGGCGCGCTCTCCTCGTTTCACGTTGCGGCCAAGGGCCTCCCATCCAGGAAACGTATTGATTGGTCCAGGCTCCAGTCCCCGGACCTGACATTGAAAGAGCGCAAGCAACTGATTGCCGACGCTGTACTGATGAAACGCGCTATAAGCCTGCATGATCAGACCTGGCTTATTGACAGCTTCAACCAGCAAAGCTGACCACTTGGGAATATCGAGTGATGTCTTTGTGTGAGTGTCCATGATGTGCTCCCTTCGAGAGTTGAGTGTTTTGGTTTGAGGTATTGAAAAGAGTGTTTCCCCCTCGTAGGGACGTTTGGGACACGAGTGGGTGCCCGACCGCACACCCGAAGGGGCGGAACGAAGTGGAGCACTCGGAACGAAGTGGAGAGTTGTGCGGACGGGCTCTCGTGGCACAATCGGCCCGGAGAGGGGAAACTAGATCAGGTGTGTGAATGTGATTTCTAGAAGAGGATGCGACTATACAAAAGAGGATGCGACTGATTACAGAAGAGGATGCGACTGAGGGTAGGTGGTGGTCCCTGATGATGGAATTATTTTAGATTGGTGCCTGACGAGTCTCGGCATTGGTTCGCCTCCGATTGCCGTTGGCGATGGCGCAAGTGTTGCCTGAGGCGGAGGTGGTCCTATGACGACAAGATTGCGCCCCAGATCATGGGGAGCAGAGCGAAGAAGGCATTCAGTATGAACAGTGCTGCTGTTCAGCGGAACACTTGCCGCCGAATCGACGCGTCGATCCTGCGCCAGCGCAGGCGCGGCAAGCTAGTCCGCTGCAACTGGTTCCACACTAATTCTTAATTCGTTAGTTCAACCCTGAAATTGTGTGGCGGCTCGTTGATCGCGCCTAAGCTTGAACCTCATCCCCGCGCCACACTAATTCTTAATTCGGTAGAGGAGTCATCAGCGGGGGGATCCGACGGCAACTTCACGGCCGCCCTTAGTGTGCCCATGCTTGATGGGCGGCGTGGCCCTGGGCCTTGACTCGCCGGGAGAGTTCGCAGTAGTGCGGCGGATGAGAGGGCCGCATTGCTGCGGGGACTACTGCTGACAATTTAGGGTGATTGTTTGGCCTTGGCAGCCTGCGCTGACTTAACCTCGACCGCAACCACGTGTATTTCCCCGGCGAGCAGCTCCCAAGAGTGCTCGATTCCATCGAGCCACAACACCATGCCCGGGCGCAGATCCAGAATCTGCTTCGTCCCTTCCGGCGAAGTGAACTTGACTCGGGCGGAGCCGATACTGACGACCAGCAGCGGCGGGTGTGAGTGCATCGGACTTTTCGTGCCGTGCGCGGCGCGGGCTTCGAGCACGCGAACGTGGTCATTCTGGAATACAACCTGGTGCACATCAGGGTCTACGATGGTCGCATCTTTGGACTTCTGGGCCCAGACCGCAGCCACGCCGAAACCAAGTAGAAGAACCCAGGAAACTACCAATCTTTTTCCCATGCTTACCTCCGTCTTCAAGGGCAGTGGCGTCATCCTAGACACGCACTCCGGTTCCAGTCAAGAAAACAACCCTCAGGGGCTTCGAGCCGAGATACTGTTTCAAGTGCATCGCGGATTACACCACCGAGGTACTCGTCGTCCGGCTTGTGGATGTAGACGATCTGGGCCTCACAGCAAAATGCGAGCCTATCGGCCGGAGGGACTCGTGTGGACGCGGCCCAGTTCAGGAGAGCGCATGCGACCCGGCCACGGTCGTCATCTCGGCGCGTCCGTCGAACATCCTAAGTATCTATCAAAAGTGCTCCATAATACTCAGAAACGCGGCATTGTGCATCACTTGGCTGAGCTGAAGAAGCCCCTCCACCAGTGGTCCTCTATTTTGAGAGGTGCAACCAATCAACTATCACACCTCTTCCCACGGGATCCAGTGCGGCGCGGAGTCTTGTGTGAGTCGCCGCTGTACGTCGCGGCACAGCGGGTAGATGTAGATGCGCTTCACCGCGCGCCCGTGAGCCTCGTGGCGCTGGTCCATCCGGCCACGTCCGCGCGTCTCTCCCAGATCGATCCAGTTCGCTGACCGGTAACTGGTGCCGCGAAACTGCGCGTCCACTAGCGTCTCTAAAAGCAGAGGGCGATAGCCGTAAATGTGCTCCCAGTCCGTGGGCATTTGCTGCGCACACAAAGAGAGAATTGTACTTGCCAGATAGCGCACGCGTACCCAGGGCAGAATGAGGAACCGCGAGTTGTTTACCACGAGCTGAAGGTTGTGCGCCCGCTCCTCATTCGTCCAGCCAATCCAACTATCCCGTGCTGCCATCTTCCAAGCCGGGCTGGACCACAATAAGCAAGCCAGCACCTGCTTCGTTGAGCCCGAGCGCACCAGGTATCTCAAATTAGCCCCGACCGGAACTCTGTATCCCAGATAGTGGTAGCGAGCAACTAACTCATTCCATAGGGCGCTTTCAAGGCCGCTGCGAACAACTGTCAGAGTCAGCGGGGCAAGTTCGCCGACACTGCCAATGAGCGGTTCTTGCTCTACACCGTTCTCAGTGGGCATCAGGACGCGCGGCCCGTGTGGTCCGCTCTCTCGTAGTGCTGGCAGGTTCACCAAGCCAGCGGCACTCAGCATCTCCAACAGCAGCCTGCATTCGTGGTTCTTCAAGCGACCGCTCGGGCGCTTCCATTCCAGCAGTTCGCAGATTGTGCGCGCAATCTCGGTGCGACTCAGAGCGCGAAAATCAGAGACTACGTCGCGGATCAACTGGATCTCAGACGGCAAAAAGCGTCGACCACAGAAAACAAAGGGCAGAGTCTTGCTCTGCTGAACCGTCGGTGTGTCCGCCATCACATCTCT
The DNA here is from genome assembly GCA_035283325.1 of Pyrinomonadaceae bacterium. Lineage (GTDB taxonomy): Bacteria > Acidobacteriota > Blastocatellia > Pyrinomonadales > Pyrinomonadaceae > PSRF01. The sequence continues at coordinate 17,961 of DATEUF010000168.1, forward strand.
TGTTAGGCCAATGATCCACCAGAAACAACCCGAGTGGCGCGCGTCTTGGAGTTTTCAGAAGACAGTTGAATGGTGCTTGGTCTTTTTCTGCCAGTTTCATAATGCTGCTGATATATGCGGCCACACTCTCCACAACGGAATTGTTGCGTACCATGACGTGAAAAACCACTTTTGAATTGCCGCTGAGTCGCCTGGCAGTGACGACACAGGCCAGGATGTTGCTTCTCTTTGGCTACAATCAATCCTGCTCGTCGCGCCCGCTTTATGATGTGATCTGACAAGAACCGATTGAGTTCTGGCGCCGACGGCTGGCCGCCTTCATTGCGCACGTAGCTGACGGTGGAAATGACTTCTTCGTTTGAAACCTTACGCGCTCCTTTGGTCAAATGCTCACGAACGACTCGCAAGTACCAAAACGGCAAGACCTTTTTATCGCCGATCAAGAAGTAACTGTTCAACTTGTTGGCTTGGCAAAACTCAATGAACCTGTCAGGCCACTCTTCGAGTAACCGGTTAACTGCCTGGAGCAAACCGCGTCGCTGCGCGACGTTGAGGCGCTCGAGAAAAAACTTCTTTCCTAGCAAGAAATCGAGGGGCAAGTCGATTGCGTAGCTTTGCCACAGTGCTGCTTTGAGCGGGCCGGCCATTCTGCCGTAGATCAGTCGGCCCATCATCTGATACAGACCGGAGAAGAACAGATGCGAGTAGATCATGCCATTCTGCGGCATCTCAACCCATCCGTGTCTCAGGGCAGTTGCAAGGAATACATGGAACTCAAACTCCGCAAGATCAACCTTGATGCAATAACGGTCTGTTGCGGAGTCTCGCAGGTCGGCATTGCACTTATTGCACTGCGTCAACATCCAGCGTTCCGCATTGCCGAGTTTTTTTGCCGTTTGTCTTTCATAACAGACGGCTGCACCGCAGCTTTGACAACGGTCAAGCAGGAGTACTCGGTGTATCGGGCATAGGACCATCAGGGCCAAGCGCCAGTAGCGCCGAAAATATGGTTCTTCATCTGAAGCAAGACACCAGGGGCAGAATTGCAGGCCGAAGTGTTTCTGCGGGCGCACGTTCAAATGGCGCGCAAGCATCCAGGGGGCATGGCTCTGACGTGGCCGGTCTACAAAGAGCCAACCCTCATACGAGGCCAGAGTCGTGGCAAATACTCTAGCCAGCGGAGTATTAGTTTTCCTTGCCAACAACTTCAACGCTGTTTGATCGTTCCATAGATCCAGATCTCGAGCGAGCAGATAACGACCCGGCCAGGCTCGGGTGAAAAACGACGATGCTGTTTGCCCATGGGCCAGTGCCAACCGTGCGAGCCAGGAGGACAAAAGCTCATCCTCTTGCGGCTTCAAGTGCACCGGCCATACTCTGCCGGTGAGGTCAGTCTCACCAGCTTCAATCATATCGCCGCCTTCGCCTCGGCTCGCCACTTCCTGTCGGAGGGCGGAGTGAACTCGATTTGTTCGAGCAGCCGGAGCTCGATTCGTTCTTTGCCTGAGGTTATCGCCTTTACTGCAGCCTTGGTGAGGATCGCCGAAACTTCTCCGATCAGGCTCTCGCTCAACGAGAGAATCTTGAGCGCCAGCGCCGGCGCAGTGAGGTTCGACGGTCGAGTCAGCGGCAGCATACATTCAAAGCTGGCCAGCAGTTGCAAGTAAGGATCGGCCTTGGGCTTGAGACCATCGCCGATGGTCCATCTTGGCAAGAAAACCGGCTCAAAGCGGTTGGCCAACTGCGGGTCAGTTTGGAGGGCATTGAAAGCTTCTCTAGTACCGACGCCGACGATAGGAATCTGGAGCTCATTACTCAGGTGCTTGATCGTGTTGAGGAAATTGTGTTGTTGCAACAGGCTCCCGGCCAGGACGTGATGGATCTCATCAATGATCAGCATGCGCAGACCAACTCGGCGCAGGACCGTGATGACTTGAAACTGCTTCCTGCCGGGGGAGTCGTTATGCCTGAAAGGGCAGGCCACTTTCTCCATAATGGTGTCCTAGAAACGACCTTCAGAGGGAGTCGGCGGTGCTTGAACAATCAAGACCGGCAGATGAATAGTCTCGCCTTCCGCATTGTCGTTGGCCGGATGGAGCCGCTTGAATCGATTGATAATCATGGTCTTGCCATTGTTAGTTTCGCCAACAAGTAGCAAGCCCGGCATCCGGTGCGTCGGCGGATAAGTAAGTAAGTCTTCGAGACGATCCAGAATGCACTTGGCCATCGGATAGCCGATCCAGCGGGGACTGCGCACTCGTTGAATCCGTTCTTCATCGCTCAGCTCAAGCGCTGCTCTGACTGGTGGACTCAGATGAGACGCGTTCTTGTTCACAGCTTGTAGCATCGAATGCTGCTGCCTAAAGCTCTTCTAACTCATCGAACGGGTGCACTACTGGCAGAGTGCCGCCGCTCTCATTCCGGGCGGTTTCGCTCGGTGTCTTCTCAACCGCTGCCCCTGGCTTGTAAATCTGTTTGTTGGCTCGTCGCTGTTGGTTCTTTCGGCGAACGTGCTTTGTCTCATTCCTGGCCTGCTCCTCAATGGCCCGCATCTGTTCATACGATCGGAATATCAGCGCTTCGTCAATCTCCCTGACTCCTTGCTTTTCAAGCCGGCGTCTCGCCTCGCGGAACTCCCAGATGCTCATCGGAGA
>DATEUF010000169.1:0-5231 GCA_035283325.1 Pyrinomonadaceae bacterium
AAATCAGGAGCTACTAAATCATGGGTTGCGTCTTAAAAATCGCTTACAGGTCAAATGTGGACCACGATTTTTTCCAAATACTTTTTGAAGCCAGTTTTTACCTGGCTTCGCACCTAATGCGACACTAAATTCCTATCGGTCAGTGTCTCAAAGTCGTTGACACGCGCCGAACCAACATGAAGCAGGATACTGCTTACCGTTTGCAGTTTCGCGGAAATGTGCAAATCGAAGAACGTGATTTTTGTCCAATAGTGGCAACAGTAGAGTTTGACCGTCACGATCCGACCTCACTGGAAGTTCAGCTCCGGCTTGTCGGTACTCAAAACGAAAATCAAGTCGCGTCCAGTTATCTTCGGAACTTCCCGTACGATCATCTAAGCCTCAAAAATGAGGAAGATGCGACGCAATCAGTCCAAGTGGCAAGCATTCGTGGATATGAGATTGGAGACTAGGCCGCAATCTATATACCTGATCTTGTGCAGATACTTCCGATACATCTTTTCATGTTAAAGCTGAGTTGAGTCCTAGCGGCATACTTGTCCAGCCGAAGATTAGCGAACGTTTTTATACGGGCGACACCATAGTCAATCCAATCGTTCAGGGAAACATCGAAATTACCAGCGAGGTTGGGCCTTTAGAAGTTGGCCAGAGATATGCACACTTTCACTCTGAAAAGGCACGGTAACGACATAACGCACTCTGTCGAACGACTGTTGGTTACAAGCAACATCTCAGTTGCCAGCGGTCTGGATTTATCCTCGACTAATGAACTCTTTGAGCGTGAGGTTAGAGCGATTTACACCGTGCTTTCCTTGTGTTATAGGCAACCAGTCCGTCACTCTGAGAGTGAATACTTTACAATAAGCAATCTGCGTAAGCGTATATCGCGAAGACGACTTTCTGCTGCGGACAAAACGATCAAGCAGGACGAATTGATCAGTTATGGGAACTTCATCGACGGTGGATTGGAAAAGCTCCTTCGCACCTTTCAAAGCTCTGAACGTGCAGAAGAAATTTCAAGAGTAATTGATTTTCTTGCGTATTCCGGTGATTGTGAGCAGTGATTCCCGGTTCATCGTGAGCAGGTGTTCCGGTTGATCGTGAGCAGTCCGTCATCGCCTGACGCTGGCCGCTGATATTTACTGCTTCGACGTATTAGCCGTTCAAGGCTTTTTCTCCTTTACGCATGGATTCGCCTTTCAGTTCCAGCCGATGGGCAGTACTCAGGAGGCGATCCAATAAGGCATCAGCCACGGTTGGGTCATCGGCCAAGGTAAGCATGCCAATGATCAATCGGCAGCTGACTAGTCAGCAGGGTTGAACGACGGCCGTGGCGGTCATTGACTAGTTCCAGTAGAGCCGCTTGGCTTGGGTTAAAGGTTTGAGGCCAAAGTCATCGAGGATTAACAAGTCGGTTTTAGCCAGCGTGGAGAGCCGTTTGAGACAAGAGTCATCACCGCCGGGCAATGCGCACAGAATCGAGCAAGCGGGCCACGCGCTCATAGCGCACTGACAGACCCTTGCGACAAGCTTGCCGCCCTAGGGAGATGCTTTACCGGCTAGCTCGCGTGCAGCACGCTATAGGAGAGAGGGCACGATGGGAAGAATTGACGACAGAGCCGGAAAGGTTCGCGAACAGTCTCAGAAGCAAGACCTCGCGAGCGAACTGGCTGATGAGATAATTGAGAAGGGTCTCATCCCCTTTATTCCTAATGTGGGTTGGCTCCTGGCGCTGATCCTTGGGTTCATCAGGTCGCGAGGCCAAAATAGCATGACGTTCTTCGAAGAGCAGATCCTCGAGTACTGTGAAGCGCTCGAGAAAGATCTGGACGCCCTCAAAGAAGAGGTGCAGTCAGACGAGCGTATCCAGCGGCTAATCGCAGTCGGCGTCGAACGTATCTTCTGGGGCGCGAGCCAGGCGAAAGCCCAAAGGTTCGCAGCCGTCATCGCCAACACGGTCGCCTCCGAGAAGTCCGACCGAGAGCTTGAGGATGCCGCCTCCTACATTCACGCTCTCGACGAGCTGTCCGATGATGACCTCAAAGTGTTACGGCATCTCTACAAGCACCAGGCTCCGTTGGTCCAAGAAAACCACACGATGGACCCGGGCTCTTTTTATAAAAGTGGCGGGATAGTTGCGATGCTCCGCGACGTCGGTTACCTGAGAATGCAGATGGATGATTTCTACTCACGCTGCGAACGGCTGAGCGGCTACGGCCTCGCGATGCGCCTCGAGCGGCGGCCCCTCGAGATCTTGGAAAACGACCGCCCATTTCGAATGACGCTGTCCGGGAAGCGACTCGTTGATATACTGCGGATCACCGAAACTCGACCTGTGGATAAATCGACTTGACGGATCCGGTAGGCTTGCTAAGGTGAACGTCTCGACGAATCGAAGGATTGGAGCTTTTACTGAATTCTACAATCGCTGAAGAAGTCGAGCAGCTCGTCAACCTTGTTGCTAAGTTGGAAAGCGTTGCACTCGCGGTTGGAATTGCGCCGACCTCGTTGACGGATGGGTAATTGATCTGTCGGCCGTTGATACCACCTCACGCCGCATTAAGCGATACCACATCGAATGTACGCTTCAATCAACAGAGGAATAACAAGCGCTTTCTCTGGGAAATCACACACTGATTCTAAAAACTGGTTCGCTTTTGGTTCCAAAAAAGGAACGGGCAGCCTCAACTGCTACCCGTAAGTTATTCATTTAATTGGTGCACCCGGCACGACTCGAACGTGCGACCCCCTGATTCGTAGTCAGGTACTCTATCCAGCTGAGCTACGGGTGCGTGAAGTGCCAAATATTAAATGGTAAATGGTAAATAGTCTAACGCGGAGGAAATGTGCGGGCGGGGATGCAGGAGTTGCGAAAGAGGGGCGAACGGGAACGCCCGCGGTCCGAAAGAAAAGATGCGGGCGGGGACGCCCGCGATCCGAAAGAAAAATTTGCGGGCGGGGACGCCCGCGATCCGGAGGAGTTCCCTACCGGGCGAAGTAGCCCGGCTTGGTGCGAGCAATCAGCGCGGGATAAGTGGTCTCAACACGTATCTCGCGCCACTTCCCGTCCCTTCCTCGTTCGCCCGGCGGCTGATACACCACGGTGTAGAGTGATCTCAGATCTGCAGCCACCTCCATGTACAACCGCGCCATCTGGTCGAGCCGATGTATCTCATTCAGTCGTCCGCCCGTCCTGTCGGCAAGCAGTTGCAGACGCGAGCGCGCGGCGCCATAGATACCGTTAATAACCGGATCAGGCAGCGGCAAACGCTTCGGATCGCCTGAGGGCAATGCCAGGGGATAGATTGTCACTCCGAGCCGGTCGGCTAAACTCAAAACCCTATTCAATTCCGTTGCAGCCGTCGGATTGATTGCCTTGAGAGCGGCCTCGTCTGTCTCTGCATTCACCGCGGATTGCCGATCCGAGTTGCGCATGTGGGTATCAAGCCCATCCGTGAGCACCACGATCGCCTTGCGCCGCTTGCCTTCCTTCTCGAGCTCACTCAGGGCATATCTCAAGGCTTCGTAAAAGTGGGTGTCTCCCGCTCCGGCGGCTAGTTCTATTGCATAAGCCGTTTTCTTACGGTCGGTCGAAAAGTTAGCAAGCGTCTTTACTCTTGCATTGAATTGGATTACCTGGACTCGATCCTCGGGTGCGAGGGCATCAAGGAAGCGCCACGCCGCCTGTTTCAGCTGCTGTCGAAAATTGACTGTCGAACCTGACATATCAAGCATTAGAACAAGACTAAACGGTGCACTGGTGGGTTCGAAGTACACGATCGGCTGCTTGACGCCGTCCTCATAGATACTAAAGTCGTTGCGCGATAGTGAAGTGATGGCTCGACCCTGACGATCAACCACGCCGACATTCAATTGGACGAGCGAAACGTCGGTGCGGACAACATCATCTACATCCTGAGCTTTTGCAGTGCCAGTCGAGTTCAGGAGGAGCGTTAGGAGAATTATGGCCTGTGGGAAAAAGCTGGCTGCGGGGGATAATGGCCTGATCATTTAACGTTCTTAAACCTGCAGTATTTCTTGTTCCTTCGAGTATGCCCGTCAGTCAACGAGTTTGGCAAACCAAGCTCCCAGTTCAGACTCTGTAAGTAAAACGTCGGACGCCGGAACAGACAATCTAGTTGCTTTTCTCGTCTCCCAGTTCCTCATGATGGGTGGTGTCCGGACGTCCGGCTAAAGCCGCTGACTGTCGAGCTTCGGATCTCTATATTGGTTCTCCTGAAGGAACAGGTCACAATGCTTGGATTCTTGCAAAAGCAACAGGGTAGACGATCAGCCACAACTGTTTCTGGTTGTTGAAGCGGAATCCTATAATTCGACCAGGGAAACAGCTCAACTCCACCTAACCGGAGTCATCGATGTATCGTCCAAACTTCTGCTGCGAATGTGGCAAGAAGGTTATTCGCATGCACTGGCACCCATGGACCAGTGGGCAATTCTGCGCCGAATGTGCGAGGCGTTTGCGAAAAGAGCGGTTTACACGTCCTGCTATTCTGATCTCGCTTGTCTTTGCCGTCGGGCTCCTGAGCGGTAGGACAATGCGCCCAGCGCCTCCGCCGTTGATTCTGCAGCGAGCAACTTCGACTCCAGTTCAGTCAAGGTCACCTCCGATAGCTGGAGTTAGCCCGGACATCGTCAACACCGCAGAAGAAGAGGTTTACATCTGTGGTGCACGCACAAAGAAAGGCACTCCTTGTTCTCGGCGTGTCCACAGTTCTGATGGTCCTGTGCGGTGCTGGCAGCACAAGGGAGCGCGGGCTATACTTGCACCTGACAAACTGCTGATTAAGGATTAAGCATCGAGTGGTTTCATTAAGACCAGAACGGCTCAAGCGCTACAAGGACATCGCCATGCTCCTGGTGAAGTATGGTCGATCGGATCTAGTACCGAGATCCTGCAGCGGAATCTTATGAAGACCATCGCGCCCGCCAACCTGATGAGCGGCATGGTCGAGTTGAAGGAATTTGCGGAGAAGCTACCCAGCCGGATTAACAAGATTCTCGATACGTTCGGCAACAACGATCTACGACTGAAGGTGGACGCGATCGACGAGAGGGTGGTATTGGAGGGCCTTCAGAAGGTAGCTAACCGCATCACGCTCGGTCTGGTTCTTGCCGCCCTGATCGTGGGAGCCGCAATGCTGATGCGTGTTGAGACTTCATTCCGTGTCCTCGGCTATCCGGGCTTGCCACTTATCTTCTTTGTGCTGGCA
>DATEUF010000170.1:0-3790 GCA_035283325.1 Pyrinomonadaceae bacterium
GTGATGGTGATTGTTCACCCGGCTTCATCTGCCCCCGTTAATTTGCCTGAGGCGATGGGATGGCGGCCCGGCTTCTTCGAGCAGACGGCTGGCGCGTGGGCCGGTGAGCCTTTGACGCGTGAACCGCAAGGCGACTACGAAACCCGGCGTGTATTGAATTGATTGGCCCCTACGACTTGATGATCGCTGCCCTCGCCCACAACCTCACGCTGGTCACTCACAACGTTCGCGAGTTCAGCCGCGTTGAAGGCTTGCAGATTGAAGATTGGGAAACTGCCTGAGAGGGGAGCAGCTTTCAACGGTTTAAGGCATAGTGACTGATGGATTCATTCGGTGGCGCGCTCGGCCACTCCATCCCCATGCCCATCGTCGTCAAGACGCACGACGCAAGCGCGGGCTGGAGTTGTATGCGGCGGTGGGGTATTGGGAGGACGAGGCCGTGCGGGAGAAGCAGAAGAAGGATAGGGCGGCATTGTTCGGGGACGAATTGAACTCACCAATCAACCGCGTGCTATACTTATCCCTATGCCCAAGAGAGTCAAGGAAATCCGACAGTTGGCGCTTGACGAAGTGTTCCGCCCCCCAACGGCGGATTATTCTATTGCCATTGATGAATCCTTCCCTGAGAAATTTGCTAATCAACTCGCTCAGCAAGAAGCATTCAATAAGCATCTCTTTCGCCCTAACACGTACCTGCATAAATGGTGGGCCAGACGCTGCGGCTCCACTTTCCGCACCATCTTGAAGCAATTTGTGCCTGACCCTCAGCGCCGCGATTATTACGCGCCAGGTGGTTTGGAAGGCAAAATCGTGCTTGATCCTATGATGGGCGGCGGCACGACCCTGCACGAAGCGATTCGGCTTGGAGCAAATGTCATCGGTGCAGATATAGACCCGATACCCATCGTTCAGGCACGCGCTACACTCACTCAAGCTTCGCTCAAGGATTTGCAGGCTGCCTTTGATCGATTCTTTGACGATCTGTACCAGCGGATAGGTTCTTATTTCCAAACCGAATGTCCCAACTGCGAACAGACGCTTGATGCTCAATATGCCCTCTACGGCCTGCGCAAGCGATGTGTCTGTGGAGAAGTCGTGCAGCTTGACCAGTACGAACTCCGCCAAGAGGAGGATCGCACCCTCCGCATTTGGCCGGAAAATTGGGTAATCTCTGACACTGTACGTGCTCCCAAAGACCCTCCGAAAGGAACGCGCCTCGTCACCAAGACCGAAACAATATGCCCAACCTGCGAACAAAAATACCAGGAACTGCTCGACGTTCCATTTTATGCTCGCTATACGCTTGTAGCGGTTGTAGGCAGTTGCCCTGAACATGGGGTCTTTTTCCGTTCGCCCGGTACGGCCGATTTGGAGCGCATTCGTGAAGCTGAGCAGCAGCGAGGTACTCTGGACTTCGGAGCAGTGGAGGATTTTGCAGTACAGAATGGCCCTAAGTCGGGCGATCTGATTTCACGAAATATTCACTTGTATCTGGATCTATTTTCGTCGCGCCAATTGCTGTATTTGTATCATTCTATTGACTTACTGAGCAATTATCATGACGTGGCCAAGCTCAATCTCGCCTTGCTAGTTTCCACCTCACTCGAATTCAACTCCTTGCTGTGTGGTTACAAGGGTTGGTTCAAACGCCGGCCTGGAGCGATTCGGCACGTGTTTGCTCTGCATGCTTATGCGTTCCAGTACACGGTCGCAGAGAACAATCCCCTCAACCGCGAAAAGTCCTCCGGCAATCTGCAACTGCTTTTCCGAGACCGCATTGTGCGAGGGCGGAAATGGGCCGTAACCCCCGTTGAGCGAAAGATTGATCGCAAAGGCGAGACGCAGGTAGTCAAGATTCCGGGCGAGTGGGATGGAGGCACAGAAGTTTTCGATGAAGTGGCTTTGGCGACTACTCGCCAAGCCCTCTGGTTGATTCAAGGTGACTCGCGCCGCTTGCCTATCAGCGACCACTCGGTTGATTTCATCGTTACCGATCCACCCTACTACGATAATGTGCAATACAGTAATCTGGCGACCTTCTTTAGAGTATGGCTAACGCGTTTGCTTCCGGAGGAAGCTAACTGGGCTTATGATGAGACGCAAAGCGCTGTAGCGACTAGGGCGACCGGTGACGATTCTGGTTTTATGACCGTGATTTCGGGTATCTTTCGAGAGAGTGGGCGCGTGCTGAAACGCCACACTGGACGCTTGGTATTTACCTTTCATCATTGGGATCCCAATGCCTGGGCAGAATTGACTATTGCCCTCAGGCATGTTGGCTTCAGATTGATGAACTCCTACGTTGTATCCTCAGAGCATCCGGTTTCCGTGCATATTAATAATCTGAATTCGATCAGGCACGACACGATCTTGGTGCTTGCACTGGATGGGGATCTGCCATCCGGGCGATGGCTACCGTTAACAAAGATAGACACGAGTGAGAGCGAGAATTTCTGCCGACAATGTGGGGCTGCGCTGGGGTGGTTGCTAGAGAACGAACGCTCCTCAACCGAGCTTCGGCTTATCTGGAGAAATCTAATTCAGGGGAGAGGTTGAATGACGCAAAGTTCAGGTAATCGCCCGGCAGAGGTTTTTGGGTATCCGATTTGGAACAGGTCAAAAGAAGCGCAACGAGTGCGTGAGGAGCACTGGTGCCCGTTTGTAAATGCCCGCTGCAACAAAAAGAGCCGCCTCATTGATTACCCATTTGGGGTATGTGCTGTAGAGCACCACGGCCGGATCAATACTACCTGTCCTCGCCGCTTCGAGGAACGAGGCACCATCGAAGGCATATCCCGTGTTTTAGAGGACATCGCCTTGCACTACTTTGGCAACTTCAGTAACGTTATTCCCTTTCCCGAAGTTAAACTTCCGAATGTGGGCACAATTGATTATGCGCTGGTTCGGCATAAGCCGATGAAGGCCGAGGTTGATGATTTTGTGACCGTAGAGTTTCAGGCTGACTCCACTACCGGAACTGGACAGATTGTGCAGGGTTTACGCGACTTTGCCGCAGGTGAAGATGTACAAAAGCAGAACTATCAATTTGGTATGAACACTTATGACACTATCAAACGATCAATAACCCAATTACTGAATAAGGGCATCGTCTACGAAGCCTGGGGCATAAAATGCTATTGGGTAATCCAGGAATATATCTACGCAAACCTGGTCAATCGCTATGGCCTGAAGAAAGATGGCTACGCATCCGAGCACGCGTCGCGATTCGCCCTATACGATCTCGTGAGAATAAATGATCGCTTGACCATCACTCCGACTCGCTTCGTTTCGACCGCAGTGGATGAGGTGTATCAAGCAATGCGGCACAACCCGAGCCTTCCAAACAAAGACAAATTTGTAAGGGTGCTGAATACCAAACTGCAAGCTAAGCTCAGCGTGAAATTTAGTTGATACAGGGATGCCCTCTCTCACCTCCTCCCTCGCTCGCCGCCTCGCCCTCACCCACCAGCGCCCGGCCAAACCGCAGCGGAGTAGAGAGCGTCCGATGACAGACTACCTGCAGAACCCTACATCGGATGACTTGCACTTCCGCGCCTCCGTCGTGGGCGAAGATAACGTCTCCGTCAAAACCGCAGACCTGGATCAGCACGCCAGGGATCAGTCGCCTCTCTCCTCCCACACACCTCACCCCCGCTCCCCCACGCCCTTTTTCTCCGCATAATCGCTATACGCGCCTATGTATTCCGTCAGCCGCCCGCCCTCCAGTTCGACAATGCGGCTCACCGTCCGGTCGAGGAAATAGCGGTCGTGAGAGATCACCAGCGCCGTG
>DATEUF010000171.1:0-15061 GCA_035283325.1 Pyrinomonadaceae bacterium
GGAGTTGGCAAAAGAGTTCTTTCGATCGACGGACTTTCTCTACCTCGGTCGGGGCATTAACTTCCCGGTCGCACTCGAAGGCGCGCTAAAGCTGAAAGAGATCTCCTACATTCATGCTGAAGGCTATCCAGCAGGCGAAATGAAGCATGGACCAAATGCTTTGATCGACGAACGTTTGCCGGTGCTCTTCATCAACACACGCGAAGAGGGCAACCGTTCATCGGAGCTCCGCTACGAGAAAACTCATTCAAACATCGTGGAAGTGAAGGCACGGGAGGGCATTGTGATTTCGGTGCTCACGGAAGGCGACACAATGTCATCAGTAGTCTCGGATCACGTCATTGAGATCCCGGCCGTCAGCGATCTGCTCTCGCCAATACTGTCTATTATTCCTCTGCAGTTGCTTGCATATCACATCGCAGTGAGACGTGGCTGCGATGTGGACCAACCACGCAACCTGGCAAAGTCGGTGACGGTGGAATGAAGCGGTGAAAACGCCATTCACCTGTCTACGAAGAATTAAGTCGTACCTTGAAAAATCGAGTATTACCCCGGAAAGTAACGTTGTTCCCCACGAAACGCTCTTCTTATCCGATCCCCCCAAAGAGTACTCACTTTATGAAGATTTCTAGATCGCCAACAATAGCGATCATTCGATTGCTTCCAAGTGATAAGCCCAATGCTTCTCGACCTGTATCCAAAAGGTCGGATTGATCCTGAACTAAATTTCTACAAATTTGGGTATTGGACCACCCTTTCAAGCTCAGAAGAACCGGGAGCTTTTCCGATCTACCGTCGACGATGGCCTTGCTGGCCTCAACACAGATTCTCCAGAGAGCCGTTGTCTTGCCGGAACCAGACTCTCCCAACAGCACGGAAACCACACCGGCCTCCGGAATCATGCCAACGGGAATATCAGGTGTGTCCGCTCGGCTTGAGCCTGTCAGAACCGCATACGTATCTACTTCACGATGCTTCGCGAGCAGAGGCGTGTATCTGTGAAGCCACTCCTCATGCAATCTCAAAAGATATTCTGCGTAGGCTTTTCGGTCGAGGTCATTACCTGGTGAGAAAGTGTTAATTACATGTGAAGAAACAAAGAAGATATTGGAATGAGGGAACCTCAGATCCTGGTACTGATTATCGACTAACGTTGCTATTCGCTCTAGGTCATAAACCTCAAGATTGAAGCCATATTCTTTCTTGACATCCTGTTTTACATTGTCATTTTCAGTCGCCGTAGGTCTACCAGTCGTTAGAAAGATGACACGGTCGCAATGATGCTTATGCACAACAGCTATTTTTTCCAAGTCCTCGTAGAGTTTTTCCTCCCAATCTTCACGAACGCTATATGTAAATATAGTCACTGTACCCGTCGACTTATCCACATGAATGGCATCACGTCCCTTGTCCTTGTTGCCCCCCAACGGCTCGATGTCTTTATATCCCTCCCTCGACATTAAGTCATGACAGAATGACTCAAATTCTAGGTAATCTGTAACATTATCCAGGTCATATTTTGTGAGCTTTGATGCCATAGAAAACTGTACAAAGGAAAACACCTTGGATGAGCGAGTCAGTTTGCAGTAGGAACGTTACGCATGCAGATCGTCGAGGAATTCTGATGGCGTATCTCCGCTTGTCACAAGCAAAAAATCACGCGCACGGGTGCAGGCAACGTAAAGCAGGTGGCGTTCGGTTTCGTAGACTTCCTTGAGATCCGCTTCGTCCGTTACCGTTTCGATTCGTTCCTGCAAAGGAATCACTTCATCGTCACAAGCCATAACAACTACAGCACGAAATTCGAGACCCTTGGCAAGGTGCATAGTCCCGATCGATACATAACCGCTTGTCGTTTCCAAATGCTCGTCAAGCACTTTGAAAGGTAGGCCAGCCAGATCCACGGCCGCCCGCGCCCTATCAAGTTCAGCTGCGGACCGCACGAAAACACCGATCTCGTGTGGCTTAACATTGTCATTCGCTAATCCGGCCAACCATTGAGCTACAGATTTGATCTCCTCTTCCGGCGTGTCGAGAGTCAGTATGGTAGGGACCGGGCCGTTGAAAACCGACTGCGTTCCCCCACGTTCTACGATATTGCCGTCAACATCGGACACTTCGGGCGCCAGCAACCGATCGGACTGCATTCTGATCTGATGTGACGTCCGGTAGTTAATATGAAGCGTATTCGAGCGTTCATGAATATCAACGCCCAGTGATTTCCACGAAAATGCTTCCTGAAAAATTCGTTGTCCCAAATCGCCGGCAAAGAACAGGCTGTTGGGTCGGCCGCCGCCCAGCGCAGCGAGGAACCGCAACTGGGATGGGTTAACATCTTGCGCCTCATCCACCACAGCAAAGTCAAAAGGCGGATGCTTGCTCGCGGCAAGGTGGGTAGCCAGACGCGTAAACACCTCTGCGTCCGTGATCAGGTTCCGAGTCTTAAGACTGGAGCGCACTTGATCGAAGATAGACCACAGTACCTTCCGCTATTTATCGGGAAGCCTCGTTTTCCGCCCCAATCGCGTCACATCCCGATATGCCTCCCAGTTCTCCAACTGCCACGCATCAACAACCTGCTCCCACTCGGTCTGCAAAAAGCGAATGCCGAATTTGTGCCCCTCTACCTTGCCGGCGGCTTCCTCGAGAGTAGCGCGTATGATCTCGCGATCTGCGAGCTGTGGTTTCCCAAGGTTCAACTGATAGAGTCGCCGGCCAATCCCATTCAGAGAGTGAACTTCTATTCGTTCACCGAGACGGGGATCGTTGCTTATGAGTCGTCTTAGTTTTGTCCGCAAAGCATTTGCCAATGTGTCGGAAAAAGTCGTGAGCAGTACCCTTGAATCGGGATTAGTGCGGGCCAGATGAACGGCCCTATGAAGTGCAACAATGGTTTTGCCGGTTCCGGCCCGAACCCGATACTCGAACTGGACCACTGTAATCTCCTTTAACTAACTCCCGCTGAGCCGGATGGAGAAAAACGCTCCACTTCTCCCAGGGGTACTTGAGCGCCCGCTCCAGCTCCTCGACATCGGTCATCACACGGAAGCGTCGTTGGGCATCGGGATGCTCGAATGGATCGGCTCCCGCTGCGGCTGGTTGAGGCACGGGCGGCGGGTTACCGGTTGCCAAATTCAAGAGTGCCTCAGCTGCTTCGGCTGGTAAATGCTCGGCCAGGTCTAGAATGGAGTCTTCGTTGGCTTGGCGTACATCTTTCAGCCAATCGGTTGGCACCCCATAGCCAAGCAAAACTTCGTCAGAGATGTTAGCGAACAACGGTGGCTTCAAAGGTGCTCGCTGCTCCACCTCGACGTATTTCGGGATAGTGATTTCTTTTACCGTTTCGCGTATCTCGATTAGCTGTGCTGCTCCGGTCTTTGGGTGGACTTCGAGTCTTCTTCGCTCCGCCCATTGGTAAGCGGCGTCGTGATGGTCAACGTAGCACAGCAGAAAGCTTGCGCTGGTCTTGTGGACGATCAGTCGAATATCGCGACTGACTCCTACTGACCAGAAACTCGTGTCCTTTGCCTTATCTATCTTGTGCAGCTGCATGCCAGGGTTTACCGGGTTCATTTGTAGCTCGAAGGCTGTCATCTTTACGCCCTTCTGTTCCTCGCCAGTGAGCCTGCCAAGGCTCTCCGTAAACGTTTCAGCAATACGGAATTCCATTATTCCTAGGCGTGGTAGAGATTCCTACCGCTATGGTTCAAAGGTAGGAATGGTACGAGTCATGAACTCATCAAAGAGTGGTACAGTGAACGCCATCTTGCCGTGAGCCGGGCTATAAATCATGCCTTTTCGCATTAGTCTAGCCCGCATAGGCCCCAAACTTGTAACTTTACTGTTTAGGATTTGGGCAATACTGCCTGTGCGATGCTCTTCTGGTCCTAACTCCGCCATTGCCCGCAGGAAGTTCTTTTCTCCCGTAGTAAGTCGATCGTAACGCACGCGAAAGAAGTTCTCATCCAGACGCGAGATCGACTTTGCTGTGGCCTTGCGAACTACCTGTAAAGTAATCGGGCTGGCGATGGCAATATTCCAAGCCTGGTAACCCCACTCTTGTAGAAAATAGGGATAGCCCTTGGTCAAACGAAAAACTTCCGCTAACGCAGCAGCCTCGATGGTAACGCCAACGGCCTTTGCCGGCTCACGAAGAGCCTTGGCAGTGTCCTCCGCCGAAAGGGCGCCGATGTCCGGAAAGTTAAAGAGTCGCTCCGCATAGGATTTTGATTCGCCTGCCAGTCCCGGCAGGATCGGCAAGCCCGCTCCCAGCAACACGAGCGGAAGCTGCCGCTGCTGAATTTTATGCATAGCCATGATTAGTGCTCCCAGCTCTTTGTGGTTGAAGTACTGGAGTTCATCAATGAAGATCCCTACGGCGCATTTTCTTTCTTCTGCAGCTTCGGCAATGGCAACAAACAGACTGGTCAGGTCGATTTCCAGGTCGCCGCTGTCAGCAGATCCCTTTTCAGGATCGATATCTAATCCGATGGTGATATCGCTGAAGGTAACTTTCAGAACGCCGAGAAAACTGCGCAGCACACGCAGACCCCGCTTAACTTTGTCTCCGGCCCCGGCCATGCGATCAAGTTCGAAGAGTAGAGAGCGAAGATGTGGGGCAATCAACGGACCCAGCGGCTTGTCTTCATGGGCTTCGATGGCAACAGTGCGGTAATCGCTTTCTTTCGCCATTCGCTCTATCTCATTCAGTAAAACCGTCTTTCCCACCCCACGGAGACCCGTGAGCAGCAGGCTTTTCTCCGCGAGTTTGGCCTTCACGCGGCCCAACAAGACACGCGAGTCTTCCAGAATTTGATCACGACCTACGAGTTCAGGAGGTGGCGAGCCGGCGCCCGGTGAGAATGGGTTCTTTAGAGGATCCATGGCAAAGTCACAGCGATTTATACTGATTTATACTCAGGTGCGAGTATAAATGGCTATAACTTCATCGCAGGCGGAAAACTTTCATCACCTCGTCGCCAAGATGGTTGATGACCTTTACAGCTATGCGACCAGATTCAGGTTTGTCGAATGGGCGCGAGGTGTCGCTGTGGAGTGTAGTCCAAGCTTCTTCATTGATCTCGGCTTTGAGTGTGGTCTTCAATGATTTGTAAGGATCGTTCGCGCCCAGAAAATACGCTTGGCGGACAAAGAAGCTTTCCTCGTTGTAGTCGGTATCAAGGAACCAGCAGGCAATGCCATCCGGGCCGTCGCTACGGACTTCGCCTGTGTTGGGATGAAAGACATCGACGCCGTTGATCTTCACCTGTATCTGACCACTTTCAGTTCCAAGAATATCGATGTCGGGTTCGCCAAAAATGACAAACAAGTTGCCCTTGCCAGTGTTCTTCAGATCATCGGCCATGTGAAGATCGGCATTCATCCGCGCCTTCAGAACCGGGATGCGGCCGAGCTTGTTGAATTCCGATGAATGGGCATCGTAGTTGAAAGCGCAGGTGATTAGCACATCAAAGTCCGCGTCGCCGGCTTCGCGCGCTGCGGCGACAAGATCGGGGCGAGAGACAGTTCCGAATTCAGGACCAATGAAGATGGCGGCGCGTTTCTCCGGACCGGAGTCTGAGTCGCCTTCGTGATAGCGACCTTCAGCACAAACCAAGTAGCCAGGCCATGGAGTGATCGAGGTAAAACTGATCTTGTCTTCTTTGTGGGCTTGCTGAACGCCAGCCGTCTTTAGGTTTTCCAAAATCATCCGCACGAAATCACGCTCATCGCCGTCTGGTGAATAGCCCGAGTTGTCGATTAGTTCGTCATTCTCGTCCACACCCAGCACTCGGTGAGGGCTGAGGCTCTCCACTGTAAAGGGACCGGCTACGCGGACCTTCTTCGGATCGGTATAAGGTTTGTCGTAAAGGTATTCAAACTCGGCCTTGGCGGCGATGGACTTGTCGATCTCCTGCTGTCGGGCAATGCGCGCCTGCCACCATTCCGCGTGCAGCTTCCTCGCCGCGTCTGGCCACTTGGCATCGGCCTCTCGCGGAATCTCCCACTCTTGCCAGGTCTGCTTGAGCGTAGCGTTCAGCGACTCGCGTAAAGGCTCCAGCTTCGCCTGCCACTGGTCCCAGATGACGTCGATCTCCGCATTGTTGGCAATGGACTTGAGCGTAATGTGCGGCACGCGTTCATAAACGAAGCCGTGGCGGATATTCCCCTGCGTGGGTTGCGAACTTGGCGCAGTTCGCGTGACTTCGGCTTCCTTGAGCTGGCCTTCGCGTAAGTCGGCCAGCAGGTAAAACGGATAGCGCGCGCCCATGATGCGGGCCCGGGCGAGCGCCAGCGCTACGCGCGAGGTGTCAATCGTGATCCAGCGGCGGCCCCACTGCTCCGCGACAAAGGACGTCGTACCGGATCCACATGTCGGATCCAGCACGAGATCGCCAGGATCTGTTGTCATCAGGATGCACCGTTCGATGAGTTTTGGACTGGTCTGAACAACGTAAACCTTCTCAACAGCAAATCCGCTAACTCCAGTATCGGTCCATTGATTGCTGATCGTTGAGATGGGATCGTCCTTGAGAAATCCGACAAACCTCACGCTCTTCCCACTAGCAATTAGGCGGTCGGCTTTTTTGAAACGCTCACGGCCCTCTGGGCTGTGCGTCCAGAAACGTCCATCTGGAGGAGTGAATGACCTTCCCTCGAAATCGAAGGGGATTCGCCCCAGACTATAGGGCTTATTGCTCGAAATATCAGAACTCCGAAACGGCACGCCAAGGCTGGAAACATTGCCGGAGCTAATTTCTGCGTCAGTCATTCGACGCCTGGTGCCGTCGGGTTGTTGGATCAAATAATACTGCCCGATTTCATCGAACCCTACGCCTTTGCTTCGATAAAGCCGTCGGAACTTTACTGCGTTTGCGTCGCGCGCATACCAGAGCAGCGTATCGAAAAGCGATGGAAGAAGCGCATCTGTCTGCCCAGCTGTCTTGGTTGAAGCGATTTGTGCAATGAAATTACCGTCACCAAACACCTCATCCATCAGCGCCCGGACGCGGTGAACATTTTCATCGCCGATTTGCACGAAGATGGAGCCAGAGTCGGTGAGCAGGTCGCGGGCAACGGTCAGGCGGTCGCGGAGGTAGGTGAGGTAGCTGTGAATGCCGTCGCGCCAAGTGTCGCGGAAGGCTTTGACCTGCTCAGGTTCTCTGGTGATGTGGTCGACCTTGCCATCCTTCACGTCGCGGCTGGTGGTGGACCACTGGAAGTTGCTGTTGAACTTAATGCCATACGGCGGATCAATATAGACGCACTGCACCTTGCCGCGCAGACCCTCGCGCTCGGCGAGACTGGCCATCACCTGAAGGGAATCGCCGAGAATCATTCGATTGGACCAGTTCTGCTCGTGTTGATAGAACTCGGTTTTATCCACGCCTTGTGGAATCCCGTTAAAGTCCGCAAACAAATCCGTCTGGAAACCGGGAGCCTGCGAGTCCCATTCCTTGCTCTGTTTGAGGAGGTCATCGATCAGCACCTTGGGATGGACCTTTTCCTGGATGTAGAGCGGCGGCGCGTGGACAACGAGATCCGACCAATCCTGTTCGTCTTTGCCCCGCCACACCAGTTGTGGATCAAGATCACGGTTGCGCGTCGCCTTCTCGCTTTCAAGTCCAGCGGCGGTACGCGGGAGAGTCACACGCACAAGTCGTTGCTCTTCCTTCTGCAGAACAGATTGGTATTCGGCTGTGGGAATATTTATGCGTGAGGCTTCGTCGTGCATGAGGGTCTCGACGGACTTCCTTATTTTTGGTTTTTTAGAGCTTTTGAGTTTGGCCATAGTATGTCTTATCTCTTTGCGAGAGACAACGGGTTTTCAACAAACACAAGGAGCCTGCGATAGCCAAGCATGAGTGTATAACCTAGCCCGTGAGCGACAGGAACGCGAAATGCCTCAGAGGTGAATTCGGCCGAGGTCCCCAATGTCTCCTTTATGTCCCTTCTCAGATCGATTTGTAGTCATGTCCCCAATGTCCCCTTTATGTCCCTTCTCCTTGTGAGAACGTAGTGGACGCCGGGTCCCCGAATACCTACTCGCTGAACAATGCTCTTTTCTACCAAGTCGTTGAGATCACGAGTTGTAGTCTTCTTTATTGCGCCAGTCAGTTGCTGATACTCCGTATTGGAAATCCTTCCACGATTCTTCACGTGGGCAATGGCCCGCAACTGCCGATCGTTCAAATGCAACTGTGCCAGCACCTCGTCTGTCAGCCAATCGCGCCAGAGCTTTACGATGAACGATCCTGCGCGCTGCTCGAAATCCGGTTCGGGTAAACCGGCTGCGCGGCAGAGAGCGATCATGGCCTGGGTACCAGAACCTACTCTCTCAATGTAGCGAGTCAGGTACAGCGATTCGGCAACAAGGGGATTGTTAGGCACAGAAGGATGTGCTTTGCGCAGGTCGTCGAGTGCTAGCGTTCCGGGAAGTCTACCGGGATTCCAGACTTCGAGCCGATCGGAGAACAGCCGTACTTCGACGGATGCATTGCTATGGTAATCGCGATGAGCGATCACGTTGACGATAGCCTCGGCAACGGCATCGAATGGGAGTTCATAAGTAGCTGGCGCAATGATGCTCGTCGCGCGAGTACCGATGGCGCGGTTGATCTTTCCCAGAACAAAGTCGCGTGCCTGATCCGCCTGCTCAAAGAGATCGCCGCCATAAACCTGCATAGAAGCAAACGGGCGGCGGTACTCCGTGCCGTGGCAATGGATGCATTTAGTCTCGGCGGTTCGATAAAAGCGCTGCGGATTCGCGCCGAACAAAATCACGGCCGCATTGGTAGGTTTGCCGCGGTCTAGCAGGTTGAGATGAGCCAGCAGTGCCTGCGTCGTAGTGTTGGACTTGAGAGGGAAGCCACGCTCACGGCGAGCGGTCTGAAGAAACCAGTCGATACGTTTACGCGAAAGGTTCGCCAGGGTGGCGCCGTCACAAGCGGAGGTATCGAACGGCGGTACTCGCAAGGCGCCGATATTGTCCAGGTGATCCACAAGACTGGCGTAGACCTCGGCGGTTAACGCGCTGACATCATCGACGCGGCGGCGGATCAGTTGGCCACTAGCCTTGCTAATCAGTTGCCTCATTTTGGGAGCGCGTTTCTTGTCGTCGGAACCCCAGACATACACGAGGCGGGTCCTCCCGTATCGCGTCGCATGATCGTATTCGTGCTCGGTGGGGGATACGCCGTTCTGATCTTCGAAGCCGTATTCGTAGCCAAAGATACCGAGATAGATGTCACAGCGCTCGACCTCCCCGATGTACACCTCATCGGCGCGGCGGTCTTTGGCGGGGAGTTCTTCGAAGAGAACGACATCCGCCACGAAACGCTGCAGCACAGCGTCGCCGAGCAGAAAAGCCTTCAGGTCTTGGCGAAGCTGCGCGAATTCTTTCTGCACGCTGCTGATGAAGATCGTGAGTCGAGTAGCCGGCATGGCTATCCGTTCCCGGTGTGGGCCAAGCTTTCGATCATCTTGTTAAACTCCGCTTCGACCTTGGCTTCAAAGTCAGACTCAATCTGATAGACCTCGGTAAATTCCGCGAAGGCCCAACGCCCGTACCGACCATCGTCATTCACACCCGGCACCCAGTATGTATCCATCGTGGATTTCTTCTCTTTGGCATCTTCGCGACGATACCCTTTGATTTCAACAATCAAGTGCAGCGGGTCGTCATCACCACGACCGTCATCGACCATCACAATGAAATCGGGGCGGTACATTCGTTGTTCCGAGCCGAAGCGATAAGGCACTTCCAAGCCAAGATTGTGGTTCTTGACATAGGACTTGACCCTTGGATGTGATTCAGCAACGCGACAGAATTCCGCTTCCCAATCGCTGTCTATGATCACCCAGTTGATATGACATCGGCGCGCATCAGTCTCCCAGCGATCGGTCCTCGACGTGTTGAACTTCACGTGGATTGTGGATCCGATCGGATTGTAAGGATCAGGAACAATCTTCACCGGCCGCTCTCCAATCAACTTGCGCGTTATACCTGCCGTAATTCGCTCACACGCCATGTCTGCGAGTTCCTGATACATTAGTTGCGCCGGATACGTGCCGCCCTTGCAGACTAAACACGTGTCGAGCCATTGCCTGGTGATGCGCTTGAGTTGGCCGAACAAGTGTAGCTTCGCTTCTTCGCCCGGATCGCGCCACTTGGTGTACAGCAATCTTTGGGTAACGTGGAACAATGCCGTTGACCGTCGCATGTCTTGTAAGTGGTCCAGGCTGAGGTCAACATCTTCACCGATGATCCCGGCATTTTTTGTAATCGACGGGCCGACTAGATCGGGCGTCAATTCCAGTACGGAGTCAGCGTTAAAGTCCGCACTTAGTCGTTCGCTTGGCAGCTCGACTCTATAACCCGCAACACGCGGAAAGCGAATCTCGAGATGATCGCGTTCAGGCCGCATGGCTCTGACTTGAATTGTCTCGCGCGGAGGTTGTGGTGGCGCAACCACAGGTTTAGCCGTGAAGTCGAAGGGAATTCCCAACACGTCCGCATACTCTACGTTGAAAAGATCCTTTTCATTGAGTTCATATGACTGCCGGCGTAGCGCGCGCCCAATCACCTGTTCACATAACAACTGAGTAGTAAAGGCCCGCACCCCCAGCACGTGCGTGACGGTGTTGGCGTCCCAGCCCTCAGTGAGCATAGAGACGGAAACAACGCAGCGAATCGAATCACCAAGTCGGCCCGACTTTCCAACCGTGTTCATAACCTCCCGCAACAAGTCCTGGTCGGTGATGTTCTCGGCCTGCCGACGATCGCCCGTGCGCTCGACGATCTCTCGTCGAAAGCGATCGATCTCATCACTCGCCTTCGCGCGGAACTTGTCATCAAGAGCATCTCCTGATTCGAGCTGCTCGCTATCAATCAGCAAAGTGCGTGGTCGACCAAGCTGGTTGCCGTGTTCATCGAAGTTGCGAAATAGCGCGAGACGACCATTTTCCAACGAAGTTGAGCCATCTTCGTTCTGCCGATGAAACCCCGAGATGTAGTCGTACACGAGCTTTGAAGTTGAGGTGTTATTGCAAACTATGATGAAGCAGGGTGGAACTTTTATCTTCGATTCCTGCCACAAGGCGTATGTCTTCTCGTAATGACCATACAGCGCTTGGAGTGCAGTTTGCAGATCTACGGGCAGACTCAAAGGATCTAGTGTATTCGACTTTCCTCGTCCCTTCTTCGGCATGCGGGAACGAATATGCTCCCAGAGGTTACGGAACTTGGGCATCTCGCCGCCAGGGATGTTATCAGCCACCGGTACGCGCGGGAGTTTGACGATTCCGCACTCGATGGCATCCATCAGTGAGAAATCATTCATCGTCCAGGGAAAGAGCGTGCCTTCTGCATATCCGGAACCACGAAGGAAAAATGGAGTGGCGGACAAATCGATTACGCGGAGCAAGCCAAGCTTGCGGTTGATCATTTCAAGTCCAGAGATCCAGAGACGGGCCGCTTCGTTGTTCTTCTTTGCTTCTTCCTTCTCGTCTCCCTTCAGTGCCGCTACGTCATCAACTCCTGGTTTCTCCCGGTAGCAATGGTGGCCCTCGTCATTCAGAACCAAAATATTTTTCATGCCCATCAATTCAGGCATGACTCGCTGAATCATCTGCCCCTCAGTCTCTAAAGTGTCCAACTCCTCACCACGACCCTGGAGCAGCGAGCGGCCAACCTTGGACACGTCAATCCGTTCCCGAAGTTTGAAAGCGTGGTAGTTAGTAATGACTATCTTCGTCCGCTTTATTTCTTCGATCATATCCGCAGGCACGATCTCAAGGCTCTCGTAATAACTGTCAGGATCATTGGGCTGCAAAACGCGCAGTCGATCCTTAATGGTGATTCCAGGAGTAACAACTAAAAAGCCGCGCGTAAACTTCTTGCTGCCGGAACGGCGGACGGCATTGACCGTCTGCCATGCTATGAGCATAGCCATTACTGTCGTCTTGCCCGCGCCGGTTGCCAGTTTCAGCGCGAGCCGCATAAGTTCCGGGTTCGCGTCGTTGTTGGCATTAGCAAGGTGATCCAGAAACTTTTTTCCAACCTTTCCAAGCGTTGGAGCGACCTCGCTGAGCCATATTACTGTTTCAACTGCTTCGATCTGACAGAAGAAAGGCCGGAAATCGTTGAACCTGTGATGCCGCCAATACTGAAGGAGATGGGCGGTTTCGGGAGTGACTTGCCAGTCGTTTGGATTGTTTAGACTTCGCCAGTGGTCCACATAACTGCGCAGTTCATTGATGATGGGAGTTGGATCGTACTGTTGCTTCTCTGTCGACAGACCCTGACCTTCGTCGAAAACAATCTGCCTTTGCTGCTCTGAAGTTTTTCGCTTCCTGGGTTTCGGTATCGGCGTGATGAACTCTGCACGACGGCGGCTTTCGATAATTTGTTGAGTAGGCTGGCCATCGGCATCAAGCTCCCAATGGCGCGCCGGATACGCATAGGGAGAATTAAGGATGGGGTGTTCGAAAAACGGATTGGTCATTTCTTACTGGCGCTATCGCCACAGCTGGAAACCTGAACCCATGGACGAAGTCGTTAGAAGTAGCTTGAGACGTCCGAAGGCCGTGATTTGAAGCGCACTAGGTGCGGCGGCCGTCTGCGGAAAGCCACATTCTGCGCTAATCGATGCAAGATCTCTAGCTAAGTCAAAGTCGCAGGGAATCGGGAAGTAAGAGTGAGAGAACCTGGCTTTTCAAAATGCTATCCGATTTTCCGAAAATTGTCTCGGTGCTCACGGAGGGCGACACAATGTCCTCTGTAGCGGATCATGTAATAGAAATCCCAGCCGTCAGCCGTCTTTTGTCCCCGATCCTGTCGATCATTTCGCTGCAGTTGCTGGCCTATCACATTGCAGTCCGGCGTGGTTGTGATGTGGACTAACCACGTAACCTGGCAGAGTCGGTCACAGTGGAATGAAGGGCTTTCAGAATCCTTCGATGGTTCGTCTCTCACCTGATCGAAACCAACGGATGCAAGTTTCTAGACTGTTGGTCCAGTCATCATTTGGTTGTTGTGGCAGTGGCTGAAATACTTCCAAGAGATGAGGATGGTTGGGACGAGAACGAAGCCATGTTCCGACTGTGTAGACAAAGTCCGTCCAGTTGTTTGTCACCGGCTGAAGAGACACCGCTAGAATGTCAAACTCACCAAACCTGTAAGGTCGTGTCGCCCCACCCTCTTTGTTCCTCCCGCCACGCGTGCGCTGAGTCTCTACAACGAACCTTCCCTTCCGAATGAATGGTGCTCCTTTTTGTTTTCGCTGCATCTTTACTTGGATCGAAACACTTCCAATCTCGTCTTCGATAAGAAAATCGTAAGCAGCGTCGCCGACGATTTCGATCACCTGCCAGCCCCTCAGTTGCTGTAGCACATCCACAAGAAAGGCTGACTCAGCAATGATTCCGCGAAGTCCCCGCATGGTAAGATCACTTGAGCGGGCCATTGCCTCGAGGATTAATTCGGCCTGCGCGTTCAGCTGGATCTCCAAAGGGTGCAGCGGAATCTCTTTTCGCAGATGCTTGAATACTTGCAGTCGCTCGTCCGGTGTACACTCCTCTAAGAGCTTGAGAACTTGTTCCTTTTTCGTCATTCTGCTCTCGAATGGGAATGAAGCTAACTTCGTTCAGAGATGAACTTCAGGAGCAGCTTAGTGTAAGCTAAGCGCTACATTTAGTAGGAGCATGATGTCGTCGAAACCAAAATCTCAGCTTTCGCTCAAACCCGATTATCGTCGGTTCAGCGTTCCTAACTTCGCGCCTTATTATAAAACCGGCTTAGGTGTAGCATATTTGGAAGACGCGAAGAACATTCTACAGGAATTCCCCCCCGAATCGATTGACGCAATTATTACGTCACCCCCTTACGCGCTCCACTTCAAGAAGGAATATGGCAATGTTCCAAAAGAAGATTACGTGGATTGGTTCGTTGGCTTTGCCCACGAGTTTTTTCGAGTATTGAAGAGCGATGGAAGTTTTGTTCTTAACATTGGCGGTAGCTACAATAAAGGATTCCCTACTCGTTCGGTCTATCAGTACAAACTCCTGATTCAGCTGGTTGAGGATGTAGGCTTCCACCTTGCTCAAGAATTCTATTGGTACAACCCAGCAAAACTTCCTATGCCGGCAGAGTGGGTTACGGTGCGAAGAATTCGCGTTAAGGATGCTGTTGAGCATGTTTGGTGGCTAGCTAAAACGCCTTGGCCAAAAGCAAACAACCGTAACGTGCTGAAACCTTATAGTGCTGACATGATTCGGCTGAACAACAGAGGGGTGCGGGCAACGGTTAGACCGTCAGGCCACAATATCAAAAAGAGCTTCGATAAGGTCCATCCGGGTGGCGCAATCTCGTCGAATGTGTTTGAAGAGGCCCTGGCTGAGGACTTCCTGAAGTTCGGTAACAACGCAGCTAATGACAGCTACACTCTTAGTTGTAAGATGGCCGGTATAAAAATCCACCCTGCAAGATTTCCTTCAGCATTGCCAGAATTTTTCATGAAGTTTTTGACCGAAGAGGGAGACCTAGTGCTAGATCCTTTTGCTGGTTCAAATACTACCGGGGCCGTCGCTGAGAATTTGAACCGGCGATGGATCGCTGTAGAGCAGATCAAGGACTACCTGGATGCTAGTAAGTTTCGCTTCCCAGAATTTACCTAGCCTTTAGCCACCCCACTAAACGCCAGGCCCCTACACCTTTTCGCAATTGCTTAATCGCATCGGGCCAAGGTCTTTGTTGAAAAAACGAAAACGTCGCGAAGTGGCTTTCTCTATTTCCTATCTTTCAACACCTCGAGTTCCGTAAGATCATTCAACTAAAAATGCAGAAGTGTTTAGGCGTGTTCTGACAACGCAGATACCCACCCTGAATATGTACGATTTCTTACTCGGAATGCAGGTTGCTAAACCCCGGTTCTGCTTGAAGGATCTCCCGCACCGTTTGAAGCAGTTCGTCCGATTCGGACATCTCATTCTTGCCTGAGAGTTTCTGCCACACGGAACGACGCTTCTCTACCATAATCCGCCATTCACCCTGATTCTTTTC
>DATEUF010000172.1:0-5362 GCA_035283325.1 Pyrinomonadaceae bacterium
GACAGGCTTGCCCCCAAGTCGGGGCAGAGAGTCTCATCGGCGCCGGCAACGCCTGCCAACAGGGCGCGCACATGCTGCGCGGCCTTCCACGCGCCGGTACGATCCGCGGTCTCAATACCATCTCTCCAGGCCTGTTGTGCCTCGGCAAGGTCACCAACATTAGCCAGGACCGGCGCACGAAGCAAGCCCCAGGAACCCGCGATCCAACAGTCCTAACGGCGGCGCCCTTTGCCTTTGCCCTTTGGTCTTCGCTCTTCGCTCCTAGCCCTTTGCTATCTTTGATTTCACCATTTACGATTGACTTCAAGATAAGGCGAAGAGTATGCTCCGTCCATCTCGCGGAACTTTTTTTGAATCGAGTTCCACCCAACTCGAAACCCGGAACTCGAAATCCGAAACTTTTTGATAGGCTGGTCCTCAGAGCCTGCGATTCAACCGCCGCATCCTTCTTATCTCCAGCCGATCCTCAACGTTCGTTACGACAATGATGCCTGTGGTCCCTACCGCGACTGGCAATACGAGGAAGGGATGATTCAGGCAAATGGCGTCGATGTGGCGCCAGGATTCCGTCTCTGTAACGCCCCGGCGACAACGATGCTCGACACGGGCTCGGACGCAGGAAATTTTCTCGGCGTAGGAATCTCCGTCCAGGGACAGGAAGTGGTCCTCGTAAGCGAGTTGGAGGCAGCCTGGTATCGCTACATCAGCGAATGGCGGCTGCACGCGAATGGCGCCATTCGTCCGCGCTTTGGTTTCTCAGCCCGCACAAACTCCTGCGTCTGCAACGTTCATCATCACCATCCCTACTGGCGCTTCGACTTTGACATTCGCACGGCCGGAAACAACCGCGTGCGCGAATTCAACAAGCCACCGCTGATTCGCAGATCAACCTGGCACACCAAGAGTTTCGAGATCAGGCGCCCGCGCGATCCCGCACGCAGCGAAAGTGGCGAGTGGAGAACACCGTGACCGGCGAAGGCTACGAGATTATTCCGGGACCGGAGGATGGTGTGGCCACAGCGTCACCGGATTGGCCGTATCCGCTCGGTGACGTTTGGTTCCTTCGTTATCGCGCCTCGGAACTGGACGACGGAGTCAATTGCACGACTGGCGGACGGGGCTGCGTTACCGAAGCCAACCTCGACGGCTTCGTTAACGGCGAGCCCGTCAGCAACCACGACGTGGTCATCTGGTACGCCGGCCACGTAACGCACGATGTAGGCGCGGAACCACCGGGCGAATTCGGCCACATCTGCGGCCCCGATTTGAAACCAGTGAATTGGTAAGACTGTTGAAGTGTAGATGACAAGGTTTGGTGTGAGAAACTCGAGTTCGAGCTAACTCGAAACTTGGAACTCGAAACTCGAAACCTTTTTGAGAGGCTGGTTCTCAGAGCCTGCGACCGCCATTTCTGACCGCCGCATCCTTCTCGCTCCAGCCTGCAACCCAGAACAGAGACGAAAAGCGCAGTCACTGCTGACCTCAAGTCGTTTTCCAAAAGGAGTTCCAGCCATGAAGTCGCGAATCTTGGCAAGCACATTATTACTGGTCTCTCTGCTTATCAATCTCACATTTGCTGCTGATTATCCCGGTAGCTTAAAAAAGAGAGTAAAGAAAGCACTTGGGCCAGATTTTGATAAGTATGAGTGGTTTTCTTATCCGACGGACAATTTCGGCATCGCCACGGCGTTTGTGCTAAAGGATCCGAAAGAAAGGCCTGGCCCCACAAATCAGCTGTGCGCAACCTTCACCTGCCTCGGGATGCTTACGCCTACGGATCCAGAGCTATTTCTAACAGCTAATGGTTACGCAGAAGTAGGCAAGGGCGGACCCATAAGGCTAACCGAGAAGGATAAATCAGAGTTGACCTTTGAAAGCGTCCTACCACACCTGCTAAGAGCGGTTGGCGTGAACACCAGCCTCAGTAGAAATGCTCTAATAACGTCGACCCTTACCTTGGGCGCAGCTTACAAACGCTACCTGAATTACGACAGATGGTTTGAGCACATCAGAAGTTTGCCTGAGAGCGCCCCCCTAAAACGAGCGTTAGCCAACCATCAATTAGCGTTGGTGATATCCGATGCGGTAATTGAGTCAATGCAATTTGACATTAAGGTAAATAACAGCCTTGCTGCGGAGATTCACGCCAAACTTGGCGAAAAGGAAACAGCAATAATTGGCGAAGGTTCCAATTTTCAGGTCAAGGTCTCGAAGATGGGAGAAACTGAATATCAATTCGAGGTTAACCGACCTGTCATCGTGTGCCGTTTGCTAGCAAGACAACCATTACACGACGAGCTTTTTCATCAGGAAGCCGTGGAAAAAACTTCGAAGATTGCACTTCCTCTATCCAGTGAGAAATTCCAAAGGTACATTACAAATCCGCAGTTGAAGGATTGGGCATATTGGAAACCCTTGAAGTCAAAACAGTAGTTCCTCTTCCTTTGGTGCTACTTTGCGTTAGTTGAACGGAGGCCGACCCAATTATAGTTTGCGGCTTGCCCCTTTGAGAAGCCCGCCATGGTCCATTCTTGGAATTTTCAACCGGTATTTCACTACCCTAGTCAGGGCAGAGAGCCTCATTGGCGCCGGCAACGCCCGCCAACAAGGCTTGCATATGTTGCCCGGCCTTCCACGCGCCGGTACGACGCGCGGCCTCAATGCCATCTCTCCAGGCCTGTTGTGCCCCGGCAAGGTCATCAGTATTGGCTAGGACCGTGCCCAGCATCTGATAGGCGGCCGTATAATCCGGGTTGAGACTCACGACCTGGCGCAAAGACTTGGCTGCCTCAGCCCAGTTTTCCAGTTTGTATTGTTCACTGGCCAGGCCGTACCAGATCATGGCGTTTTTCGGCTGCTCGGCGAGCATTGCGGTGAAGGTTTCGATTTTCGACTGGACCATAGGTTTGTACTCAATCGCCCGGACTCAACTGATCCGCTCAAACTCTTTTTCGGCATGTTGGCTGGCCGCTGGTGCAACAGCACGCGACCGGTGATGGACATCCCTCACCTCATCACGCTCTATCAAGCGGGTGAACTGAAGCTCCGCGAACTTGTCACGCACACACCTACCATCTCGACGGCATCAACGACGCGCTGGCAGCGCTGGCCACTGGCGAAGGTGCGCGCGGCATCATCCGTTGTTGACACGGTCGCGCTGGCTTGTTTCGTCATTCTTCTCCCAGCAACGAGTGAAGCATAGCCGGGTAACGCCATCGGCATCAGCTGCGGCGCGAAGCGCCGTCAGACTGCATGCCGTCGTTAGACTGCCCCACTCCCGGCGACACGTTGAAAGATTCCTCTCAAGTCCGATACAGATGTCGGGCGGATTTCGGCCATCGCTTCGATCGCCAAGTTCTGCAGGGCAGGCCAAAGTCCGAGATCGTGCTCCTTGGCGAACCGTTGCAGAATGAACTTGCCAGGGAACAACCTCTTCCAATCGTCCTTGGACAGGTCTAAAGCCAACACCACCTGCTTCTGGCAGTCGTCGAAAATAGCTTCAAGCGCGCCTGGTTCGAGCCGGCCTGCTACTTCCCGATTGACAGTTTCCATGCGTTCACGCAGCGAAGCTCGAAGCGGATCGATCACTGCGTTGTTTGGCTCGCCAGTGGCCGTGATGGCCGGCATCGCCTGCGAGTGGTTCCCGATCGAGCAGTCTTCCTGCTGATACAGTTCGGCATACCTCGTTACAACCATGTCTCGCAGAAACGCAGCCGAGTTGGCCTGGGCGATCTTGAACAGACTCGCGCGAACCTCTTCGGCGTTGACCTGTTTCTGGAAGATTGACTTGAGTATGTCCGCAAGCACCTCCTCGTCAAGAAGATAGTTCTCGATCTGGTGGCGCTCGAGAATGAACAGGCGTCCAGGCGCAATCGCAGAATGCTTCGCAACCGACTGATCGGATAAATAGTCGCGATCGCGGATCAGGAAGAACTCGCATCGCGCGAAGTCGGACTCCAGAAGGGACAATATCGCGCGATTGATTCGATACAGGTTTGAGGCAGAACCAGCTGGGATGATCTTGATCTCATCCGATAGTTCCGGAAAGAGGCTAGTGAACGTCTTGCGGTCGGCACTGGCGGCATCGCCCTCCGAGAATACGATTCTTCGAGAGATGCCTACAAATCCCGAATAGCCGAACAGATCGCGGAGGATGGCGACCTCGGACTCCTCGGAATCAGCCGGGAGGCATTCGGCGACGGAAGGATCATCGGTCCTTCTCCTGACATAGATCGTGCGCTCGCGGCCAGCTTCATCAATCAGGTCTGCACTATGCGTGGCTATCCAGATCTGGTTCTCAGGCCGGATTTTGCGCATCTGACGTATAAATTTTCGCGCAAGCTCCGGGTGAAGGTGAAGTTCCGGCTCATCAATGATAATGGGAGACCGCGAGACATCGTTACGAATGAAGAAGGCGAGAATGAAGAAGACCTCCTTTTCGCCGGAAGACATGTCTTGGAAGGGAATAATGTCTCCTGAAGGGATCTTGACCTTGAGCACGAAGTCCTGTGCAGCCACTTCCTGGAACGCATAGCCGGGGAAGAGTCGGCCGAGCAGATCATTGTAAGACGTGAGGGGGTCCTCGGGCGCCGTTCCAGCTTCACCGCGTTGCTGCCGACGAGTATGCAAACCAAGCTCGTAAACGTAGTGGTAGCTCTGTTCGACTAGGTAGTCGTACATGTCTTCATACTGAGCGTTGGTCGCAGAATACGAGATATTACGCAGGTAGTTCGGTTGTTCGCGATTCTTCCAGTTGAAGATGTGATCTCGCCTGTAGCTGCGAGCGCCGTACGAGCGATCGGAACGGATGAAGAATCCTAGGCGGCGAACGAAGTTGGCGAACTCGCGCGACGCTGCTGCGTGAACGCGGTCGTTGACGGGTTGTTCGTTGGGTCCAAACACGCTCGGGAGGTTGACGTGAACCCAGTATCCCCTGTTCCGGCGCGCGTACTCGAGGACAGCTTCGTCCGGGGACTGGGCTTCTAGCTCGGCGAGCTCCGAATCGGCGAGCGCGATCTTGATTCCGAAGGCATGATTCGAGATCTGCCGGGCTTCGTAGTATTGATAGTTGTACCTAGTGGCGATTCCGAGCGACAGGAGCTCAAGCAGCGAGCTCTTCCCGCTTCCGTTGGGGCCCGCGAGCACAATCAACTCGCCGATCTCCGCGGGCTTCCGAAATGGGCCCAGCTCGACATCGCGCAGATGTCGGAAGCGCTTGACGAGCATACGCTCTATGAACATCGAACCTCCTGCCACAGCCTAACATTGGAATTCACGTGGCCGCGCGAGCAGCCTGCAACCTGGATTCCATCTCAAGTTGCGAAACGATCAATCGCGTCTCTCTCTCTCTCTCTTACGCAAT
>DATEUF010000173.1:0-2470 GCA_035283325.1 Pyrinomonadaceae bacterium
CTCGGCGCCTGATGAATAGGCGGACGCTATGGTGTCTCTGTCCGCATCGCCAAAGATGACAGGGAGCGCCAACGCCATCAGGCCGATATCGGCGAGCAGCAGCGCCAGCAGCACCAGCCACTGCCAAAGGCGGAGGTTCAAACGCATACCGAATTCTATCTATACCGTGAGGCGGCCAAATTCTTCTCTCAGCTTATCGGCAAGGTGAGCCACCTCTTCATCACCACACACCCATCTTCGTAAATCGTCCCGCCGGGCGGCGTCACTTTGCCTGATAGCACGTCGCAGGTCAGGCAGCCGGTCACGGCAGTTTCACTTCCTTGGCCACGAGGTTCACAAAGCTCACCGATTCGCCGCCGTTGGTGCGGTCGCGGAGGTAGAAGCCGTAGAAGCCCTCGGCGTAGGTCGCGTCCGTGACCGAGAACAGATATTTGTCGTTGACGTAGAAGTGGAGCTGGTCCTTCGCCATCCAAACCATGAGCGTGTTCTCGGCGGGCGCGCCGGGGACGATGCCGGGGGAAGGCGTCCAATCCGCGAGCGGGATGGTCTCCACGTTTTCCAGCCGCTCCACGCGGGCCTGGCCGCCGCAGTTGAGCTTGAAGATGTAGCCGTGGTAATTGTTCTGAGAGTCCACGACCATGCGGAACATCACGCCGTACTCGTCGCGTTCGTAGCACAGATTGGGGCGCGCCGTCACTCGCAACTGCTGGTCGCCGACCTTGAGGTCTTCCCGCACCGAGAAGCGCGGCCCGATGTTGCCCTGCTTCATGACCGCGTTGAGCTGCCCGCCGTTGACCGAGAACGTCGCGGCCGAATCCTCAAAGAGCCACTCCCAGCCGCTGCTGCCGTCCAGCCTGTCCTCGTAAACCACGTCGCCCACGCCCAGGTTGGGATCGGGCGTGGCCGGGCCGGCCGCGGTCGGCGTGACGGCTTCGGTCGGGAGGGAGGTTGCCGTCGGCGGCGCGGGGGTGAGCGTGGGCGCGGGGGTGTCGCTCGGTTGAACCGTCACCACTGGCGGCGGAGTCCCGGTCGGGAGTGGGGTTTCCGTCGTCCCGGTTCTGCAGGCGGCGAGGAGCATGAGCAGGAGACCAAAGATGTACGGTTTCATAGCTCAACTCCGAAACTTTTCCTTGCCGTCTTTCCCATTTTGTCCATAACGCCCTCAGCATTGCCATTTTACCGCGATACGCGATGTGAGGGTATACTTGCCTACCTTTATGTGCTTGGCAATAGGCTCGGACGAATACAGAGAGAGCCTTTTTATTCCGACAGAGGGCATGGATTGACTTAGCCTGCTTGCAAACCTCCTGTTTAGATATATACTCTTTGACTGTCGGCTTGCATCCTTTCTAAGGAGGGGCTATGGATACTAAAGCCGCGCTCGAACAGGCCACGAAAGCCGCTCAGGGCGGAAACATATCTTTAGCGCAATCCATTTTAGCGGGCATTGTTAAGCAAGAACCTAATAATGAGACTGCCTGGTTGATGCTGGCTGATCTTCTTGAAAAACCAGAGCAATCAATCTATTGTGTTGAACGAGTTCTAAAAATCAATCCGAGTAATGTGCTTGCTCGTGAGAGATTGGCAAAACTTCAGGTTGTTCCTCAAGTCGAAACTCCCAAGACCATACCTCCTCCGCTCCCCAAAACCGCTGAGCCCAAGCAATCTGGCCCCGAAACGCAGGTTGAACAAACCAAGAAATGTCCCTACTGCGCTGAAATGATTCCAGAGGAAGCACAGACTTGTCCTCTCTGCGGACTCGATTTGACTAAGCCGCACACCCCTAACATTAATCCTCTACCCCCTGCCAGTACACCACAACGACGAAAAACTAATCCGCTCGTTATCCTACTACTGATTGCTGTAATTGCCTTAGGTGTTTCTCAGCTTGGCTTTTACACGGTGCAACCAATCGGGGCAATTCCTGATGGCGTAACTTTAGTGGTATGGCGTGCATCTGGCGAACCGTTTTTCAATTCCCCAGACGCTCTTTGTCTGAAAACACAAGGGGGTGTCTCCTTGCTATGTCGTGGACTTGCCATGACCCAAGCCCCCCTTGACAGAATCATTCTGCGCTTGCCATATATGGAATGGACTTATCTCATGTCTACTGGTGGCAGAGCCTTTGACCGCTGAATCCAAAAGGGGTTACAAATATATCCGAAGAAACAGAAACGAAGAAATGCCCCTATTGTGCAGAAACCATCAAATTAGAAAACTTGAGATTGAAGAAGTCTAAGTGGGGTTTTAGCGGCGCTGTGCAAAGAACGCCGTAATATCGGTTTGGGATGCATTGGGAATATCGAATAGCGGCCTAACGCTATCCCACGCTGAAGAACCATTGAAGGGTTGTCTGTGATACGGAGACATAGTGACGGACTGTTTGAACAGACTACCTGAAATCTGATGGAAGACTCTCACGTCTTCGTTATAGTGCAATTCGCCGTCGTGGTCGCACAAGCGAATGGTA
>DATEUF010000174.1:0-10412 GCA_035283325.1 Pyrinomonadaceae bacterium
CGGCTACGATTCGGCCGGCTATGGATACGTCGATGAACATGCGATAGATACCAGTGCGCGCATGGCATCGACTCTATCCTATCTGCCGGCAGGACGGTGGATCGAAGTTCCGCGGGATGAAGAGTCCTGAATATCGCGAAGTGATAAAGACCGAAGTCTATGGAGAGCTAATGCGCAACGACTTAGGCAAAGACCTCACTGTGTCGGACGAAGAAATTAATAATTAGTATGACGCCCATCGGTCGCAGATCTTCGATTGAGTTATCTTGTCCACGTACTGGCCACTCGGAGATACTATACTTTTGACCCTTAACTCGCGCTTGTGCTACAAGTCTTAAGGTTTGGGTTCGCTAGATGACCTCGTACAGAATACCAAAAGGAGTGATGCGAGAGCGCGTTGTTCGCGTGGTTGCTATCCTGTTCCTCGTTTACACAGGGGCAGATCTCACCGTTCCTCAGTTCTGTGGTGGTGAAATGGGCATCCGGAGGTTTGTTCAAGCTGCATCGTCTACTGGCGTTGGAAGTGAAGCGGCCTCTTCGACCGACGCTGGTGAATCCAGGCAAGACTCGCCGTCCGAACCCACTCATTCGGATGAAGATTGTTTTTGTTGCTGCACCCACGTGTTGCCCGGGCGCGCCATATCCCCTATTGCAGTCCCGCTAGTCGATTCTGTATTCGCTGGCCCGAAAAAGATTGATTTGGCTTCACCCCCTCTACAAGGTCCCTACCATCCTCCTCGCTTGGCATAGTCTCCGATCCGCTGAATAACTCTTAAGGGGTTTCCCAAGCAGAGATCTGTCTGCTCCCGCACTCCATCAGCGCCCTGCGCTGGTTTTGATTGCGGAGTATCAAGCCCTCCAGCCCGGAACTCTTTCAGGAAAGGCGATGGTGATGATCTTTTTTCAGCGCGACCAGAATTGGTGGCGCGCCTTGCTTGCTTCATTTCTCGCGGTAGCTTTCGCGGGCTCTCCCGGCTTCGCACAGGATCCGACAGCCGTTGTGAAGGCTCAGGTCGAGACGCCGGTGGCATCGAGCGCTACGCCGCCGTCCCCAGCTCTTTTGCCCTATTTCGATCCGCTGCAAGGAACTTCATCGAGCGATCTAGTGCGCCGAGCGTCAGCCTCAAACGGTGAATTGGCGGCCGCGCGTATTGAGATAGAGCGCGCCCGAGCGCGTCTTCGACAGGCGGGATTACGGCCGAATCCGACTCTCGATTTTGAGCAGACGACCGGCAAATATACAAGTTCGAGAGGGGAAAGCGAGACAAGCATCGGAGTAGCTTTGCCGCTCGAGTTGGGCGGCAAGAGGCGGCGGCGAATTGAACTGGCTCAAGCGAAGGTTGAAGCTGTTGAAGCTGATATCGCGGACCGTGAGCGACGGCTGGCTGCCGGGGTGCGCTCAATCTATGTCGATGCGTTAGCCGCGTTACGCGAGCTAGAGACTACAGAGAGTCTCAATAACCTCGATTTACAGACAACCCGTTTTGTACAGGCGCGAGTCAACGAGGGCGAGACCGCGCCTATCGAGCTAAACCTCTTGCGTGTAGAGGTTGACAGGCTGAGATCGCGACGGGCGCTAATCGAAGGGCGACTCAAGGCGGCGTTGCTGCGACTCAAGAATCTCGTGGGCATCCCGGCCCCTGAACCGTTGCGTTTACGTGAGGATCTCTTCACTCCGGTATTGCCGGCGCCACCAGCCTCACTTGAGGCAGCGATCGACATTGCTTTGCGCCACCGGCCCGACTTGAAGCTTGCCTTGCTCAATGAAGAAGTGGCGCAGGCTGGCCTCAGGCTTGAGCGCGCCAACGGAACGCCAGATGTGACGGCGTTTTCCCGTTACACGCTCAACCGCTCGTCTTATGAAGACAGCCCGGTGGGAGTGCGGAATGATCGAGATAGATTACTAACTTTCGGCGTATCGATCGGAATCCCTGTTTTCTCCCGCAATCAAGGAGCGAAAGCGGAATCTGCCGCTGCTATCTCTCAGGCCAGAATGAAACGTGAGTTTCTTGAGTCGGTAGTGCGCGCTGAAGTGGAGAGTGCGTACGCACGTTACGAGGGGGCGCAGGCAGCGGTCGCAACTTTCGAACAGGGTGTGATTGCCCGCTCGAACGACAACATCCGGATTGTCCGCGCGGCTTACGAACTGGGCCAGTTCAGCATTACCGATCTTCTCAACGAGCAACGGCGACTGGTGGATTCGCAGCGAGATTTTACTGAGGCGCTCTCAGAACAATATCGCGCCCTAGCCGATCTTCAGGCGGCGCTCGGGATACCAGTTAATTAGTAGCGAGGTAAGCAGTCATGTCAGATCAATCAAGAATCAACGAGCCGAACACTACACGCGATGGCAAGCCAGTCACGCAAGGGCCGGAAATGCCTGGCGAGCGATCCGTTTACGATGTCGCAGCCGAAAAGCGCTACCGCTTCGGCTCGCCCCGAAATCGCAACATCGCGATTGTTACCCTTGTTGTTATCTTCGCCATCGTCGTCGTCTTAGCGTTGGTGGAGTGGACACGCGACGATCCTAAGCACACCAACGTCAAAGTAAACACAGAAGCCGGTGAAGCTGGTCACGAAGACGAACACGCTGGCGACGAGATCAAGCTGTCACCCGAAGCTCTGGCGGCTACCGCTATTGAGATCGAAGGCGTAACGCAACGACCGGCCGTAGCATTGATTCGAGTGACCGGCACGGTGGAGACGAATCAGCAGCAGAGTCAGCAGGCGACGCCGCTCGTATCGGGCCGTGTGGAGCGCGTCAACGTGGGACAGGGTGACGTGGTTCGCGCAGGGTCGGTGCTGGCGGTCATCTCCAGTCCTGAAATTGCGGAGATGCATGGCAAGCTCCACGAGGCCGAGACAGCCAGGGCTCTTGCGGAGCGAAACCTACAACGTGTCCAGCGCGCAGAGAATCGTGTGGCAGTTCTGTCGGCAAGAGCCAGGCTGGAGGAAACCGAAGCAACGCTGAAACGCACGCGACGTCTGATCGAACTCGGCGCAGGTGCAGGCAAAGACCTCATAGCCGCGGAAGCAGCCTTCAAAACAGCAAAGGCGAATTTCGATTTTCAGAGCAATATTTCCCTAAACCGCGAACTTCAAGAAGCAGCCGCAGCCGTCGAAACCACTCGCGTTGACGTTTCTCATATCCGCGACCAGCTCCGAGCTTTGGGTGTGTCCGTGCCCGAAGGTGAGCGCCATGATCACAGCAAAGATACTTCCCTGGTCGCCTTACGGTCGCCAGCCTCTGGGACAGTTGTCGAGCGTTCCGTGAATGCGGGAGCCGGCATTCAGGCAGGCACACCCTTATTCACAATCGCCAATATCTCGTCTGTCTGGGTTATTGCGAACGTCCCAGAAGCCCAGGTCGGAAGCATTCGTGTGGGCACACCTGCAGAAGTGCGCTCCGCAGGTCTAGGTGACAATGCCATAGCTGGCCGTGTCAACTACATCGACCCGCGACTTAACGAGGAGACGAGAACAGCGCGCGTGCGCATCGAGGTAGCGAATCCCGGGGAGCGGCTGAAGTCCGGAATGTTTGTTCAGGTCGGCTTTCAGGCAAGCTCAGGCACAGCTGGGGAGGAGTTGATGGTGCGCTCCGAGGCGGTCCAACGCATCGGTGATCGTAACGTGGTATTCATTCCTCAAGAGGGAGAGGCAGGCAGCTTTGTTGTGCGTGACGTTGAACTCGGCGGAGTCGCTGACGGATACCAACGTGTGCTTAGCGGACTCCAGGTTGGCGAACGAGTAGTAACCAAAGGCAGCTTCACGCTCAAGACGCAGATGCTGAAGTCTTCGATGGGAGACGAACACTAGTTCGACTCACGAATTCTGGAATTAAACTAAATGATAAACGCACTGATTCGATTCTCAATATCTCAAAAGCTTATCGTTCTTCTGCTTGTCGCAATTATGGCGGCGGCCGGTGCGTACAGCCTTATTAATCTCCCGATTGATGCCGTGCCGGATGTGACCAACGTGCAGGTGCAGGTATTGACGGGCGCGCCATCGCTCGCTCCACTTGAGATCGAACGACAAATTACGTTTCCAGTCGAAGTGGCGATGAGTGGTTTACCAAACGTCGAAGAAATTCGTTCAGTATCCAAATTCGGCATCTCGAACGTGACGATTGTTTTCTCGGATTCGACCGATATTTATTTTGCGCGGCAGCTTGTTCTGGAGCGGCTCGCGACCGCGCGGGAACAAATTCCATCAAACATCGGTGCTCCGGAAATGGGTCCGATTGCCACGGGTCTAGGCGAGATTTACCAATACGAAGTCAAAGCCGTAGACGGCGGTAAATACAGCGCTACCGATTTGCGAACTATCCATGATTGGAACATCCGACGCCAACTGATGGGGGTTCCGGGCGTTACGGAAGTCAATTCCCACGGCGGTTTCGGTAAACAATACGAGGTGAGACTCTCACCCGAAAAATTACAGTCTTACGGTCTGACTCTGCGCGACGTTTACGAGGCCGTGACGCGTAATAACGGCACGGTCGGCGGGGGTTATATCCAGAAAGGTGCAGAGCAATACTTACTGCGCGGTGTGGGACTCGTCGAAAACACTGAAGACATCGGCAACATAGTCGTTAAGACCAGAAAGGGAGGCGTTCCGGTTTTCGTTAAGGATTTGGGTGAAATCGTTGAAGGCAAAGGGATCCGCCAAGGTGCGGTCACCGCTGACGGCGAAGGTGAGATCGTCACCGGAATGGCGATCATGCTCAAAGGCGAAAATTCGCGCACGGTCGCGGAACGCGTCACGGAGCGCATCGCCGAGATTCGCAAATCCCTTCCACCAGGTGTGAAGATCGAACCGTTCTATGACCGCACCGCACTCGTCAAGCGGACGATCGCGACCGTTACCACGAACCTAATAGAGGGCGCTATCCTGGTTATCATCGTTTTACTTCTGCTGTTGGGAAACTGGCGCGGTGCGTTACTGGTGGCAACAGTCATTCCGTTGTCGATGCTTTTCGCGGCGATTTTAATGCGAATGTTCAATGTGTCGGGAAATCTGATGAGTTTGGGCGCGCTCGATTTCGGATTAATTGTTGACGGCGCCGTCGTCATGGTGGAAAACGCTGTCCGCCGCCGTGTGGAAGCGCAGCATAATCAATCACATCAGCCGCCCGAACGGACAATATTGGAGGCGTGTCTGGAAGTGGCGCGTCCCGTCGTTTTCGCCGTCGCCATCATCGGCATTGTGTATCTGCCGATTCTTTCTCTGCGTGGCATCGAAGGAAAAATGTTCGTGCCGATGGCTCTGACGGTTGTTTTCGCTCTGCTCGGCTCGCTAATTCTGTCGTTAACTTATGTCCCGGCAATGCTCTCGCTCATCTTGCGCGGCAAGGTTTCCGAAAAGGAAAGCTTTCTGATTCGCTGGTCAAAGCGGATTTACCAACCCGCGCTCACTGTGGTAATGCGGTTTCACTCGCGGGTTTTAGCGGGTGCCGTCGGTCTGGTTCTGATTTCAGGCGTGATATTTCCGTTTCTCGGCGGCGAGTTTATTCCGCGACTCGATGAAGGGGATATCTTGATCGAAACCATGCTCTTGCCGAGCGTTTCCCTGAGCCAAGCTACGAAAACGACGACCGAAGTCGAAAAAGTCGTCAAGACTTTCCCCGAAGTCCGCCAGGTTGTTTCAAAATGCGGCGCTCCGGCAGTAGCCAACGATTCGATGAGCCTCAATCAATGCGATGTTTTTGTGCTGCTTCATCCGCCCGACGAATGGAAAACGGGACGCACGAAAGAACAACTCGTCGAGGCAATGTCGAAAAAGCTGGAAGCGGAAGTGCCGGATGCCGCTTCATTTGGATTTATGCAACCGATTGAAATGCGCGTCAACGAATTGATTGCCGGCACTCGCGGGGATGTGGCCGTTAAACTCTTCGGCGATGACCTGGACACACTGGCCGCAAAGGGCGAAGAAATAGAGCGCGTTCTCGCTTCAGTGCCAGGTGCAGTTGAAACCAAAGCCGAAACCACAACTGGCTTACCGCAATTGGGAGTCAAAGCTGACCGCGCTGCCATTGCGCGTTACGGCTTGAATGTCGAGGATGTTAACGACCTGGTGGAGTCAATCTTTGCAGGGAAAAAGGCCGGCGAAGTTTTTGAAGGCGAACAGCGGTTCGATCTAGTGTTGCGCCTCAATGAAGACGCCGGCCAAACTATCGAATCAGTTAAGAATCTGCTTCTGACCGCGCCCAACGGCTCACGAGTTCCGCTCTCGGAAGTGGCGGATGTTGCCTTGGTCGAAGGCGCGGCGCAAATTTCGCGCGATGACACGCGCCGCCGCATCGTCGTATCCACGAATGTCCGTGACCGCGACATCGCAACCTTTGTAGATGAAGCCAAGCAGCGAATTGAAAAAGACGTGCAATTGCCGCCGGGCTACTTTCTGAAATGGGGCGGAGAGTTCGAGAACCTCGAACGTGCAAGTAACCGGCTCATGCTCGTCGTCCCAATCGCGCTGTTTTTGATTTTCATCTTGCTGTTCACCACGTTCAACTCAGCGAAACAGGCACTGTTGATTTATACGGGAATTCCGTTTGCGATTGTCGGCGGGGTCTTCGCACTCGCTTTGCGTGGAATGCCGTTTTCGATTTCCGCGGGGGTGGGGTTTATTGCGCTTTTCGGCGTGGCGGTGCTCAATGGCGTGGTGATGGTTAGCTACATCAACAAACTGCGAGACGAAGGAAAATCGCTCGCGGACGCGGTCACGGAAGGCGCGATGACGCGGCTCCGGCCCGTGCTGATGACAGCACTCGTCGCCAGCCTTGGTTTTATTCCAATGGCGCTTGCTACCTCGGCCGGCGCGGAAGTCCAGCGACCGCTTGCCACCGTTGTGATCGGCGGTCTCATTACCTCTACGCTTTTGACGTTGCTGATTCTACCCACGCTTTATGGTTGGTTTGAGCGCGAACGAGTTGAGTTCTAGTTACGAAGGAGGTGAGCTAGTGAACGCTAACAAGCCAACGCTCAGGCCTTATGTCTTGGTGATGCTATTTGGGCTGTTTGGTAAAAGACCATCCCGGATGGCCTCAGAGACTCGAAGGGAGTGCTGTGATGAGAATTATAACCGCCATAGTGCAGCCATTCATGTTGAGCAAGGTGACAAGCGCGCTTGAAGAAATTGACGACTTTCCCGGCATGACTGTAACCGACGTCCGCGGATTCGGTCGCGAGAAGTCCAGCCACGCCAGAGGTGCACCGCACCGCGTCAGTGAGGACTTCGTAGAATATGTCAAGAAGGAGCGCATCGAGATCGTTGCGCACGATGAGATGGTCGAGCTGATCGTTAAGACTCTTGTGAGCGCCGCCCACACGGGCAATCCCGGCGACGGCAAAGTATTCGTTTGGCCTGTTGAGCAGGCCGTGCGTATCCAGACCGGCGAATTAGATGATGCCGCACTGTAAAGAACCGAGTAATTGAGATGTGTCACAAAAGAAGGAGGTTTAACACGGTTCGGACTGATCGTAGCCGAAGAGTAAACGGGGCGGTCTGCCTTGCCGGAGTTGCCGATGTTGGCGTTAGTCGGCGTGCTTGTGATTATGTATTGGCCCCAGAGATTGAATAATGCAGGCGCACAATGTCCAGATAGCAGTAGGTGATCGGGCCAGCTTAGTCAGACGAGGGCGCAGGCTCGAATACTTCACTATTGCTTATAACAGCCTCGAAGGACTCATAGCAGTCGTCGCTGGGCTACTGGCTGGGAGTATTGCGCTGGTTGGTTTCGGCTTTGACAGCCTGATCGAAGTCACGTCCGGTGCGGCTCTGGTCTGGCGTCTGCATTCTGATGCTGACGAATCACGGCGGGAAAGTATCGAGAAGATTACGCTGCGAATTGTCGGTGTCTGTTTCCTACTGCTGGCTGCTTACGTCAGCTTTGACTCAATCAAAACGCTGATACGTCGCGAAGAGCCGCGCGAGAGTGTGCCCGGAATCGTTCTGGCTATCGCCTCTCTAATCGTTATGCCATTGCTCGTTCGCGCGAAGAGAGCGGTCGCTAGGAGCCTTAGAAGCGCGGCACTGATGGCCGACTCCAAGCAGACGGAACTTTGTACTTATCTGTCGGCGATCCTACTTGCTGGTCTCTTACTTAACGCATTAGTTGGCTGGTGGTGGGCTGATCCTGTCGCTGCTCTCGTCATGGTCCCGATAATTGTGAAAGAAGGGATAGAGGGACTTCGCGGTGACACGTGCTGTGACGAATAACTGAAACATTGAAGCCGACCTTTGGCACATCTCAACATGTCGCTCTGCTTAGATTCTTACTGCCATCAACTTCGTACTACCCGTTAGACCTTTCAACCTTCACTCCCTGCTGGCCTTTGTGCTGACCCACATCAGATGGTCCGGATTGAGCCGGGGCTCAATTGACAACGAGAGCCATCTGAGTATTCTATATATCTGTAGAGTACCCGAGTTCTAGAGTAGCGAGGTAGGCGATGCCCTCTCGAGGACCTGAGACCGGTGGCGACTTGTCCAGAGCGCTGTACGAGCGCCACGCGGAGATGTGCAAAGTCTTCTCAAACCCGACGCGTCTGATGATTCTGAACGCCTTGCGGGAAACGGAGATGACCGTGGCGGCGATTGCGGAGCAGTTGGGAATCGCGCTTGGCACTGTGTCCCCCCACCTGCTGATGATGAAGCGGCAGCTTGTGCTTTCATCGCGGAAAGAGGGCAACCAAGTCTTCTACCGCCTCGCCAACCCAAGGATGCTCAAAGCGTTTGATCTAATCCGAGACGTGCTCTACGAACAGATGAGCCGCGAAGGCATCCTCACCAAACACCTGGAACGAGAGCGGACGAGAAACCAGAAACGATCGCAAAAGCGACCGGCGGCCCACAGCTAGAAACGTGATGGATACGATGAGTAAGAGTACTAGTCACAAGAAGATCGTGATCGTTGGAGGCTCATTTGGCGGAATCAACGCTGCTTACGCGCTCCGGCGGAGGCTTGGGAATCACGCTGAGATCACCTTGATCTCTAAGGACGCGGAGTTCACCTTTTTACCTTCACTGCCGTGGGTGATTCTAGGATGGCGTAACCCTGCACGGCTTCAGGTGCCGCTCGATAATGCGCTCACCCGCCGCGGCGTCTGCTTCGTTAACGAGGAGGTCCGCGAGCTGTACCCGGATAAGGGTGAAGTCCGTACCGAGTCTCAAACGTTTACCTACGACATCTTGCTGATTGCTTCGGGGGCAGAGCTGGATTGGGCGGCGGTGCCCGGCCTGGGTCCTGCTGCCGCAGGCCACACTCAATCAACTTTCACTGTCGAAGAAGCGGTCCGCGCCAGAGAGGCGCTGGCGCGGGTCACTGCCGGCGACTCTGGACGCGTTGTCATCGGTGCGGCGGCCGGAGCGAGTTGCATCGGTCCTGCCTACGAGATCGTGATGATGATCGACACGGTGCTCCGAAGAGCGAAGAAACGTCACAGGTTTACATTGAACTTCATTACTCCAGAGCCTTTCCTGGGACATTTTGGGGTAGGTGGAATCGGCATGTCGCCGCGAATGATCCAGGACGAATTCGCAGACCGCGACATAGACTCAACGGTCAACGCCAAGG
Source organism: Pyrinomonadaceae bacterium (assembly GCA_035283325.1). Classification (GTDB taxonomy): domain Bacteria; phylum Acidobacteriota; class Blastocatellia; order Pyrinomonadales; family Pyrinomonadaceae; genus PSRF01. Next base: position 9,578 of record DATEUF010000174.1, read on the forward strand.
TCGTCGAGGTGCGGCCTAAAGAATTGGTCCTCGAGAATGGGGACGAGCAGGGATTCGATTTTTCGCTCGTGATCCCTTCCTTCCTGGGAGCCGAATTCGTACGCGGAGTCGGCGGTCTGGCAAACCCGAGAGGGTTCGTTAATGTGACGTCTGAGCTAACAAGCCCGAAGTTCGGGAACCTGTACGCGGTTGGCGTGGCAGTCGCTATCGCTCCGCCAGGTCAGACGCCGGTCCCGGTGGCAGTGCCCAAGACCGGTCACATGACTGAATTGATGGCGGAGGCCGCAGCACACAACATCGCAGCAGAGATCCGTGGCGGATCTAAAGTGGATGGCCTGTCGCTTCCCTCGACTTGCATCGCCGACGCCGGGGACACTGCCTTCTACCTGTCCGCGGATCCATTCTTGCCGCCTAGGAACAAAGTCGTGCATAAGAAGGGGAAGTGGGCGCGATACCTCAAGCTAGTGTTCGAGAAGTACTACCTTGCCCGCATTCGCCACGACTTGCCGCCGCTTCATTTCGGATGGTAGCGAGCAGCGACATAGGAGTACGAGAGGAGTATTACTATGAAATACCTTGTCATTCTTAACGATGCTGCTTACGGCAGCGAGCGGAGTTATAACGGGCTGCGCCTGGCAGTTTCGCTGGCGAAGACCGAAGGCACAAGAATCTATCTCTTCTTAATCGGCGACGGCGTTAGCTGCGCCGTTGCAGGACAGAACACTCCCAACGGGTACTACAACGTTGAGCGAATGCTCAAGTCGCTTTCCGTCCATGGAGCGAAAGTGGGTGTGTGCGGGTCCTGTATGGACGCTAGGGGAATTCGAGCGGAGTC
>DATEUF010000175.1:0-3821 GCA_035283325.1 Pyrinomonadaceae bacterium
AAAGGCCCGCTCAGGAGTCGAATGCCTCCGAATGTTGGCAGGTGCCCTTGCGAGAATGCGTAATACAGGGTGGGAACCATACCGACAAGCCACATGAAAGCATCGACGTAGACGACGACGGACAGGACAGTTGTTAAGGGAGTGCGCATTCTTTTCACTCCTATTTACTCCAATAGCCATGCAACTACGGTCAGAAGGGTTATCAGACGATGCAGAACGGAATAATCAGCATTGCGAGGATTACTATCTCTTCAAGAAGAAGTCTCGCATCGTCAGGAGCAGCCCCAGCACACACACGGCAACAATTCCGAAATAATAAATGGCGATGTTGGTGTCGGTGGCGGCGGGGATCGCTAAACCGATTGGGAGGATCCAGGTGATGAGCCAGGCCCATTTTTCGACCCGGCGGAATGGGATCAGGATGACGACAAAAGAATAGAAATTGAAGGCGGCAAAGCCGGTGAAAAGGTTGGGTTCATCCAGAATGAATATCAGGCTAAAATGCGACAGCGTCATTAGAGCGGCGATGATGAGTAAGATGATCCATCCAACCTTGAAGCGGGCATTTTGGGCGAAATTGACATGTGCTGACATGGCAACTCTCCTTTTGAGTTGTAGACCTGGGCTTCACTTCTCTCACAGCGACGTTGCAATCCGAACCGTACCGGCATCGCCATCCACTTCCGGTGATTGGGAATAACCCATCTCATTTGTTGGTTTGAATTCTGACAGAAACACTCCGAATTGTCATGAGTGTGCGCACCTATCTGTGTACCTATTTCACGCTTTTGCGTAGACAGAAAAGCGGTTGTTCAGTGTTGAACAACCGCCCCACTGTTCCCAATTGAGGTTGTGATGATTGGGAAGCTTATTTCGATGCCTTTGTTAGCCCGTTTTCTATGGCCCAGCGGACGATTTGCGCCCGATTGGTGAAGCCAAGTTTGGAGAGGATGTTGGCTATATGGTGTTCGACAGTCCGTTTGCTGAGAACCAGTTCATCTGCTATCTCGCCATTAGACAGGCCGCGCGCGATCAGGGCCACGACTTCGCGCTCGCGCTCGGTCAACTCCTGTAATGGCTCGAGTCTTTTCTGTGAGGGCTTCGGCAGCCCGAAGGGCAGATTGAGGGCATACTCAATGGCTTGCTCCATAGAGAGGGCGCGCCCCTGCGCCTGCTCTGCCTCGAATTCTGCGTCGCTCAACTTTGCACGCACCAGCCCGATATAATGTTCATGTTCGATCTTTTCCGGCGGCCACAAGATCGCAGAGTTTCCTCGGCCGTTAGCAACAGCCGCCGCATATAAGCAAGCGCTCTCCGCCGCCAATCCGGTCGCCGAGGCCAGGGCGGCAAAGCCCAGCAGACCTTTCAAAACACCTTCTCGATTGTTCTGCGCGCGCTGTGCTTCCAAACTTTCGTGAAACAGGGCCTGGGCGCGTTCAACATCACCTTGGTACAAGAAAACGTAGGCCAGGTTGTGCAGCGTGACCGGAGTTTCACGCACCGAGCCAAGTTCGCGCCAGAGAGACAAACTTTCCTCGTAAGCGGCGTGCGCCTGAGCGAAATGTCGTTCGCAGCGGGCCAGATCACCCAGGTCATTGAGTGTTGCTGCAATTAGAAAGGTGTCTCTTGCTGCACGGGCAAGGGTCAGACTTTCTTCGAGCAGTAAGTGAGCCGTTTTGTATTTACCTAGCGCAATGGCCGTTTCACCCTGTATCATTATCACGATTCCCAGCGAGTTTAGGTCACCCAGCTCCCGGTACACTTCGACGAGTCGCTCGCCGATCGTATACGTCGTTTGATAGTCACCTGCCGCCCTTGCTCCGGAAGCCACACCAGCCAGGGCAAAGGGAAGCAGAGATTTGCCCTCCTCGCCAGCGGCCTCACACAAGGCAACTGCTTCTTGCCCGCGAGCCATTGCTGTAACAGCGTCGCCAAGGAAACTAGCGAGGAAGGACGAATAGGTGAGGGCGTTCGCGCGCACTGCTAGAGGAACCCTGTCGTCTGCCTGGCTCAGAAATCGCTCGAACCAGGTGTAACCTTCCCGGATGTAAGCGCGTGTCTGCCAGAACGAGTAGAGGGCAGTACCGATCCGCAGTCCCGCCTCGATGCGCTGCTGTTCCAGCGCCCAGGCCAGCGCCGCTCGAATATTGTCGTTTTCAGTTTCCAGCCAGTTAAACCACAACTGCTGGTACGGTCCTCGCAATTTCAGGGCAACTTCCTCAGTCAACCGCAAGAAGCACGCAAGGTAACCGTCATGGGCTGAAACCCATTCCCCCGAAGCGCTTAGCTTTTCCTGCGCGTATTGGCGGATCGTCTCCAGCAGGCGGTAACGGGCCTCGCTGCCCTGTAGGGTCTCCGCCACAACCAGCGACTTGCTGACAAGCGATGACAGCAAATCAAGGACCTCGGCACGCTGGATCTCACCCCAGGCACACGCTGATTCAGCCGTGCTGAGGGTGAAACCGGCGGTAAAAAGCGTGAGCCGCTGCAGCAGGAGTCGTTCCGAAGAGGACAGCAGGTCATAGCTCCAGTCAATTGCAGCCCGCAGTGTGCGATGCCGCTCGTCGGCGCGCGTTGTCGAGACGAGCAGATCAAAGCGGCGGTCGAGGCGTTCTTGGATCTGCTGCACGCTCAGGACACTCACGCGGGCGCTGGCGAGCTCAATCGCCAGGGGGATACCGTCGAGATCGCGGCAGATGGTGGAGACGATTTCGGCGTTATCCAGCGTCAAGCCGAAGTTTGGGAGGATGCTTCGAGCACGTTCTACGAATAACTGCACCGCATCAACCTGTCTGATTTCGTCAACAGAGAGATGGGCGGCTGGCAGCGCTAAGGGTAAGACCGGGTAAAGCGTCTCGCCGATAACGCCGAGAGGTTCACGGCTCGTCGCCAGGATGTTTAGGTTGGGACAACCTACTAAGGCTTCTACCAGTTGCGCACACGCTGCTAACAAATGTTCACAGTTATCGAGTACCAGTAACGTTTGCCTGTCACAGAGCGAATCCAACAGCGTGTCCATCAAGGGAGTTCCGGACTGTTCGACCACGTTCAGTGCTTTTGCGACGACCTGGGGAACCAACGTGGAGTCCGCCAGTCGGGCAAGGTCCACCCAACAAACGCCCTGTACGTGTTGGTCAGTGAGTTCCGCCGCCACGCGAAGAGCCAGGCGCGTCTTGCCACAGCCACCGGTCCCTACAAGGCTGATCAAATGTGTGGACGCCAACAGCTGCAGGATTTCTGCGATCTCACGCTTGCGCCCGACAAAGCTGGTCAGCACAGCCGGGATGTTCGTGCGCGGCGTGTTCGTGGATTTGCTTTCAGTACCAGGTCGTTTCATAACGCTGCCGAATCACCAAACCCGCGACGTATACTCCGTCAGTGCTCATGCGATATCTTGGGCATTGGGTGGTAGAGGCTTGTACAGTCACCGACGATTATACCTGCTTAGTGGAAGGCCACCTTTTCAGGCATTTGCCGCCGTGCTCACGCTGGACGTTGTCGCTTCTGGCTAGATCCGCCGTCGTCCGCGCGCGTGAGCACTCCGTGAAACCAACGCGCCGACAAGCTGGGCTATGCCCTCGTGGCTATGGTCTGTACATAGCCGCGAAGTGTCTCAATCATTTGACCATCCCCTCCATCTCACATACACTTGGCCCTATGTTGGCCAAAGTTTATTCCTGCGCCGTCATCGGCCTCGAGGGCGCGGTGGTCGAAGTGGAAGTGGACACCGCCAACGGCCTCCCCTCGTTCGTGGTCGTCGGGTTGCCGGACGCGGCGGTGCAGGAATCGCGTGAGCGCGTGCAGGCCGCCATCCGCAACGC
>DATEUF010000176.1:0-2681 GCA_035283325.1 Pyrinomonadaceae bacterium
CCAAGCGGGTGCCTAATTACTTCATAGCTGGTGTTACGCTCTTCGATGTGAATACAGGATGGTTGACTATTCCTTGTCCTGGAGGGACTTTCACCCTCTTAATTCGGAACCATCGCCAGGTTCCCTGCAAGCAGCCCTTCCTTACCCTGAGATTATCTGACCTGAGAATATCTGGCCTGAGATTATCGGACTTGAGATTATCTGGTTTAAGATTATTTGACTTGAGATGGCTTGCTGAAAGGAGCGCGTTTAGTTAAGGTATTTGCTGATACTTTCCAATCGTACAAGCACATTAGCCGCTAAGAGACAAGAGACACCAAGAATTTGACCAGTCACTTCTGATCACTATACAGAGTAGGTTGACTTGATTAAGCGAGCTTTGACTGATGACTAAACGCGCACTTATTACCGGCATCACCGGACAGGATGGCTCTTACCTTACCGAGCTGTTGCTCGAAAAAGGGTACCAGGTTTACGGCATTATCCGCCGCTCTTCGTCCTTCAATACCGAACGCATCGATCATCTTTATCAGGACCCTCATGAACCAAATGCTCGACTGCGAATGTATTATGGTGACCTAAACGACTCGAGCTCTCTCAATACCATTCTCCGCCTGACTGCCCCGCACGAGATCTACAATCTCGGCGCCCAATCGCATGTGCGAGTCAGTTTTGATGTGCCCGAATACACCGGAGAAGTGACGGGCCTGGGGACTGTGCGCCTGTTGGAAGCAATTCGCGAAACTGGTATTCGTCCCCGGTTCTATCAGGCGTCTTCCTCTGAGCTCTTCGGCAAAGCTCGCGAGGCGCCTCAGACCGAAAAGACTCCGTTCTATCCTCGTTCGCCTTACGGCTGCGCAAAGGCTTACGCCTATCACATCACCGTGAACTATCGTGAGGCGTATGGACTTTTTGCCTGTAATGGCATTCTCTTCAACCATGAGAGCGAACGCCGTGGCGAAACCTTTGTTTCCCGCAAAATCACGCGCGCAGCAACGCGAATCAAATTGGGTTTGCAACAGAAGCTCTATCTCGGCAACCTCGACGCTCGGCGCGACTGGGGCTACGCAAAGGACTATGTCAGAGCAATGTGGCTCATACTGCAGGCAGAGGAGGCTGAGGACTACGTCATCGCCACTGGAGAAAGCCATTCGGTAAGAGATTTTCTGGAGGAAGCCTTTGGTTATTTGGATCTCGACTGGCAGCAATACGTGGAGGTCGATCCACGTTACTACCGTCCCGCCGAAGTGGACGCGCTATATGGTGATGCAACGAAAGCGCGCACCCTGCTGGGATGGCAACCCGAGGTGACCTTCAAGCAGTTGGTGCGGTTGATGGTGGACCACGATCTGGAGTTAGCACGACAGGAACTCGCCCAGAACGAGGGTGGCCTGGCACTCGCGGCGAAGAATTCCTGGGCTACAGTGTGATAGGTCTTATAGGTCCTATAGGTCACATTCTCCATCTCTCCTAATGACAACCATCAAATGGAAGGTCCCCCTCTTGGATCTCGGCCCACAGCATCGTGCCTTGCGGGCCGAGTTGCGTGCAGCCGTCGAGCGGGTTCTGGATTCTCAACGCTTCGTTTTGGGGCCCGAAGTCGAGGCTCTCGAGCGTGAGGTAGCTCAATATTCTCAAACCAGGTTTGCGGTCGGTTGCGCCTCCGGCTCTGACGCCCTATTGCTGGCTTTGATGGCGCTGGACATTAAGGCTGGGGACGAAGTTATCACCACACCCTTCAGTTTTTTTGCCACTGCCGGAGCTATCGCGCGCCTGGGCGCTCGTCCCGTTTTTGCCGACATCGATCCGCGGACATATACCCTCGACGTCAGTCGCGCCGAAGCAGCGGTAACAGCGCGAACGCGAGCAATCATTCCGGTACATCTGTACGGTCAATGTGCCGACATGGATGCATTGCTCGACCTCTCACGCGTCAAAGGGCTGTCTTTGGTTGAGGACGCAGCTCAGGCAATCGGGGCAAAAATGGGTGGCCGGTGTGCCGGCTCGATGGGTCTTGTTGGTTGTTTAAGTTTCTATCCTTCCAAGAACCTGGGCGGCGCTGGAGATGGAGGCATGCTCTTAACCAGCGATGAGGACCTGCGAGATCGCCTGCGCAGGCTGCGTGTGCACGGTGGCGCCAGCGAATATCATCACGATGAAGTGGGGATTAACAGTCGCCTTGATGCATTGCAGGCGGCTGTTTTGCGCGTGAAGCTGCGATTGTTGGAGCATTGGTCAGAGGGGCGAAGAAAGAGAGCGGCGCGCTATACAAATTTCTTTCGAGAAGCAGATCTTGGTTTTGAGCTGAGCCCGCCCTTTACACCTCCAGACACTCTTCACATTTTCCATCAGTACGTCATCCGCGTACCAGGTTACCGGGATGCTTTGATGAAGCACCTTTTGCAGAGTGGAATCGAAAGCAGAGTTTACTATCCGGTTCCCCTTCACCTGCAACCCTGCTTCAAATACCTTGGTTGCGAGCGCGGAGCCTTTCCCGAAGCAGAGCGAGCAGCGCTAGAGACGCTTGCTTTGCCGTGTTACCCGGAACTCACCGATGAACAGCAAGAGTATGTGCTTGCGCGCGTGGGGTCTTTCCGGCCTTAGCGAGAACAGGTCAGTACCACCACGCGGTAGCGGGTGGGTCCGACGCTTGAGTTTGCGCATCGGTCCACCCACCCGCT
>DATEUF010000177.1:0-20119 GCA_035283325.1 Pyrinomonadaceae bacterium
CGCAGCCACGCCGAAGGGGATAAGCGTGCGGTTCGGGGTGCCGGCAGCCTCGATGCCAATATTCCTGTCAGCTGCCGTTGCAAGGAACGTGTTGACGATCGCTAGATATTGATCCAACGCTGGATTGGTTCCCGCGGGAACAAGGGCGCGTAGCGCCTGCGCACCCTCGGCCGTTGGAGTAATCGCCGTACTCGACACGCCGCCGGCCCGGTATAGATCTGCCTGGGACGTGCCGAAAAAGAACAGCTTGTTTCGCTTAATGGGACCCCCCAGCGAAAAGCCGAACGTATTTTGATTGAACTTAGGAACCTCGGTCAGTTCCTCAATCGCCTTCTGGCCGGGGGTGAGGGAGGAGAATACTGAATTTTGGTTGATGTCGTAGACAGATCCATGGAAGTCGTTTGCTCCTGAGCGGGTGATAACATTCACCACGGCGCCGCCCGCACGTCCGAACTCAGCTGAAAAATTACTACCCAGAATGGTCACTTCCGAATAACCGTCGCGGACCGTAGGCTGGTACGACTGCCCGGTGATCGAGTTATCGTTATTTTCGAGGCCGTCGATGAGCTGATTGTTTGCGCGCGGGCGTAACCCGTTCACCGAAAACTCTGTACCCTGAACGAAGCCGCCTGCCAGAGCGCCTGGATCGACAACTCCCGGAAGCGTGAAGACGAGATTCACAGGATTCAGACCGACAACAGGCAACTCAGTAATCTCACGTGAGGTAAGTGTATTCACCCGCGTTCCATCCGACGTTTGCAACTCAATCAGATTATCAGCGCTGACAGTTACGACTTCATTAGGATTGCCGATTTCAAGCTGACTGGAAACGTCGGCAGTCTGAGCCGCCGCCACCAGAACGTTGCTGCACGTGGCGGTCTTGAAACCACTAGAGTTAATATCTACGGTATATGTGCCGGGATCGACTGCATCCAGACGAAAGCTTCCATCAGCTTGACTAACCGTAGAACGGCTCACCCCAGTTTGAGTATTCGTTATTTTGATCGTAGCGCCGGCAATGGCGGCACCGTTCTGGTCCATAACCGTCCCGACCACAAAACCTTTACTGGTCTGCGCCAAAATTGGCGCGATCAGTCCGAGCACAATCACAAATTTAGCTACGAGCATATACTTCATCTTGGGCATGTTTTGGCTCCTTCAAAATCTCGGATTTCTTTACCTTGGTAGATTCAGCCTGCCGTGGACGGCCGTAGGCTTATCCCTAAGGAGCAAGTTTTGCGCCAATCTCGTGGTGCTGTTTCTTTTCGGAGAGTTGTAAGGCGGGACAGACGAATCGACTTTAATTGAATCCAAAAGCTTGGATATTATCCACAGATAAGGAACAGAAATTGCGCTCAACCATTCATACGAAATTTCGGAATTTCATTTGAGCCAGGCCGCTCACAGAGGGATGTGACTGCGAAGCTAACATCCTTTACCAAGTCAGCCAGCTCCCTCGAATCCCGATCGTAATTGCGTAAACAATTAGTTGAGGTAAGGGTCCATTTGGCAGGCAGTCCTACAAGTTGCAGGAGTACGTTTCCCCGGCGCGCAGATGGCCAGGAGCATAAGGGGTTATCTCTTCACGTCAGTCAATAACCTAAGGAGGCGAAGTAGATTGCTTTTTTGATTCTTTTTATTGAACTTTTACTCTGTAACATTGAAGTCGATGCTGCGGGAAACCGTGCTCGATTTCTTGTCGGCCAGCGTGTCGATGATAATCAGTGTCAAGACGTAACGGCCCGGTTTCACCTTTAAGAGTCCTAACTGCCCAATCTTGGCCACCTGCGAGGGATTGCCGACCTCAATAACTTGCTCGGCTTCGCGGAAGAGAACTTTCCCTCCCTGACTAATCAGCAATTGCGAACGAAGCTGCGGCCTGCCATCTTTTACTTTAGCGTTGTGAATAACAGCGGCGTAGCGCAACTCCTGACCGCGTGATAGCTGCCGCAGCGCAAGTAACGGAGTCGGCTGGCCATTGGAAACCGGACTAACGCCAAACAGGAAAATACTGCTCATTGCCAGCCGGCCGTTTTTGAGATTAGGAATCTCAAGGTATTTGGAGAACGTTCCCAGGCTGCCGGTCGCCTCCTCGCGCACAACGGCGCGCACTTGGAAGTACCCAGATGGAAGTTCTGTGCTGCGCGTATACACTAATCCTTCCCGTAGGCCGCGGCGATACTCTTCGGATGTTAAATTAATGTGAACCGTTTCGCTGAATCCTCCTCTTAGCCTGCCAATCTCATCGAAGACGAACCCTACCACATCAAAAGTCGTCTCGTATTTCCCCTCGGCACTTTGATCGAAGTGCAGCTTCCTGGCATCGATTAGGAGATTTATGTCAACAAACGCTTTATCAGGCTGCAGCTTGAGAGTGATAGTTGGCGTCACCTCAAGATCGCGCTTGGCCAACGGAGAGCGCGCGGCCGCTGCGATCTCGTCTTCTTTGGTGCGCTGCTTGTTGGAAGTCCTCTCTTCTCTCGCCAGGTAACCTGACTGAGTAAGGACTCTCAGGCCGCTCCGTTTCACCTTCACTTCGATCTTATGAAATTTGTTATCAAACTTTTCGCCTGGTGTATAGGCCAGCGTGTAGTAGCCCTTACTGCGGGACAATATCTTATTAAGACCGGCCTTGAAGTCGTTTGTGTTGATGACGGAAATGCCGCCGGTAGCGGCTGCAACCGTACTTAGACCGAGATGTTCCTCTCCACCTGCCAGTAGGCCGCCAAAGATCGCCTGGTTCTGTGCGCCCCCGCGTCCGAAAGTAGGATCAACTGCCCCCAGTCCGCTGTTACCGGGGGTTGCTAGGAAGCTCACCACTCCTGGTGTGGCCTTTAGACCACGCGGATCGAGTGTGTTGACTGTGACTCCAGCACGAGTGGCATTGTCGCTTAACTGGTTCAGCAGATAAGAAAGATTCGAATATCCTGTGCTTGTGGCGCCGGTTCCTGCTTCAAAAATCGGGATTCCGCCTGAGACGATCACAAGATTCTTATGACCCGGTATCTGCTTCAGACTATCAATGATGAAATTGGCCGTGGATAACGCGGTCAGCCCGCGGAAGAGACGGTTTACGTCATCGGTGGGGCTGGAGATGTCTTGCGTATCAGTATCAACCAGATCGGGTACCTCAGCGTCGCCTCCCCCCTCAGCACGAGCCGGCACTGGGATTGACCGTTGGGGGCCGGCATCGGGATTATCGACGGTCTTGAAAGGATGAGTTATGGTGTTCACAGTGGCAACGGCGCGCCGGAGGAGTTGTCGATCCGAAGTGAACTGTTGTAACAGGCCTTTGCCACCAACCGTGCGCACGATGGCCACGAGATCGCCATCTAGCATCTTGTTATTCACGAAGTCCAGCAGCAGATCGCGTACGGATGGAATATCTGCGTCAGGAATTGTTAGGTCATCGATCACAAAGGCGACCACACGCTTTAATTCCCTGGCGGAGATGCCGGCAGTCTCTCCCTCGATCGCAGCAACTCGAGCTGGAACGTTTCCTTCAGCACGTCGCTCTGAGTCGATACTAACAAACTCCATGAACTTCAAGTCCTGCTTCTTGCCATTATCATAAAGGTCGAAATCGCTGAGTTTCAGGTCGCTGACAATCTGATCATCTTTGTCAGTGACCACAACGTCTGTTTGCACCAACTCGGTAGTGATGCGGAGGATATCTTCAGGCACAGGTTCTTTTTTAGGTTGAGGTTGTTGAATTTGCCCGAGAACGATGCCCAGAAGCAGGGTGAGCAAGAGACAGGCGGACGATGTTCTCTTCATAAAGGCATACTCCTTTTCATCGCGCTTAGATGAAAGCTGGTCAATTCATGGACAATCCGGGGATCAAATCCTAATTATAGCAAGTCTGGTACACCCAAGGGACAACAAGAAAAAGGGGGAGAGTACTTGCAAACTCTCCCCGAAAAGGAAACTGCTTCTGCCAGTTTCGCTTACTTAGAAGATAATACGCAGCCCAAACTGAATAACGCGGCGGTTTAGTTCCATATCTCTCTTATCGGCGAAAGCGGAGCCTTCGAACGATGCATCACCGATGAAGATGTCTGGAAGGCTAGCGCCGGCGAGCGAGCCATCACCATAGCCAGGTGATGGATGATTCAAGGCGTTGAAAAACTCCGCCCGGAATTGGATCTTAATTCCCTCGGTCACGTTGGTGTTCTTAAAGACACCCAGATTCAGCGCGTTAATGGCTGGTCCGCGCAAGTAGTTACGGGGCATGTCGCCAAATGGCGTGCCGAAAATCCTCGCGGCTCCCGGTCCGTTAAGAATAAACCGGACTTGACTGGGAGTGACTGCGACGGTGCTGAAGCTTCTGTTGAGTTCATTGTACGACCAGAAGCCGTTCAGGTCGCTGGCCGGAATACCGAACATGAAAGCCGCATCAACCTGGCTGATAGCCACCAGATGAGGATCAGCAGTCGGATTACCGATGAAGGGTCGAAGCGGTTCGCCGGCCGTGTCGGGCAAATAGCTAAAACCCGCGCCCAGGAAGGAGCTGTTCTCAAACTGGGCCGGAGTGAAAGGCCGGCCGCTGGTTACAATTTGGGTGCCGTTTATCTGCCAGCCACCAAGAATATGGCCTAGAATCCCGTGTTGGTCCTTCATGAACGGAACATCATAGAGGAAGTTCGCGGCAAAGGCGTGTGGGCGGTCCAAGCTCGAGAGACTGCGCTCCGCCCTGCCAATGTCAAATGGATTCTGTGCGTTTACGGAGGCTTCCGAGTCGGCAAAGATCTCACTGGCATTGTCAATGGTCTTGCTGAAGGTGTAGGACGCTCCAAATGTAAGCGAGTTATTCAGAAAGCGACCATTGTAACGAGCTTGCAGCGAGTTATAAGTTGACTGGGCGGTATTTTCGCGCGCGCTAATGCGACCATGTCCCGCAAGCAATCGATCATTGCAGGCTGATTCGATGTCCGGGGTTGATGCAATGTTTGTGCATGTGACAGGAACTGCTCCGTTGGGAATAAACTGCGGAAACGCTGGGAAGTCGACCACAACGAAACCATCCTCGTTATCGAATGGGATTTCCTGGCCCGGAATACCGCGAAACAGGCTTCCAAAGCGTGGGTTGCGGTTCACCGTCTGAAATAGACCGACGCCATGCGTACCAACATAACGCACTTCGCCGACGTTGTTCCTATTGATCTGGCGCTGAATACCCAGTGACCACTGCTCAGCGTAGGGGGCGTGGAAATCCCTACTAACCACCGACTGAGTCAGGAATCTCGGGTCGAGTTGGCCAATGGGAACGATCCCGCTACTGGCTGCGGTAGACCGGATATCTGCGCCGAATACACTCGGAAACGGGAAGGGCGAGCCAGACGACGGCAAAGAGCCAGTGCCAAGACTGATCAAGGCAGAGACCGGAGCCGAGTTCGAGATGTTGAGCAGGATGTTGTAGAACGCCGGATCGTAAGCGATAGAATAGCCGCCGCGGATTACCGTTGCATCCTCGCCCAAAAGGCTCTTCCAGAATCTTGGTGTCCACGCGAAACCAAAACGCGGAGCAAAATTGTTCTTGTCGTTCTTAAGACGTGGAACGACGCGATCTGCTATTGGCACGGAAGTATTGAAAAGCGGGGAAGAGCCGCTCTCGCGTGCTACGGTCAAATCATTCAAGTCATTAATCGGCTGGCCTGTGTATTCATAGCGAATACCCAGGTTCAGAGTCAGGTTCGGACGAACTTTCCAGTCGTCCTGGACAAAGTAGTACTGATCGTTCTCGGTATAGCTAATGATTGGTGGGCCGACCGCTAGGTTGATTGCCGAGGGTGCGTTGTTGACCAAGCGCGTCGCGCTGTTGAAGGTAAAGTCACCGTTGAATCTGGGAAGAAACGGAACTTCATTCTTCAGATGCTTATACTCGGCGCCAAACATGAACGAATGAGCGCCACGGGTTAACGAAAGAGTGTCCGCGAACTGATAAACCTTGACGAGCCGGCCCTGGGGTAAGCCGACACCGACGCCTATAGCACGCATACTTGTTCTTAGCCTGCTGCTTAGAAACGTGAAGGCGAGGTTCTCAACGAATGCCTTGGGGTCCTCGATGTCTACCGGATCTTCAATGCATCCTGCCGAACCCGTTTCGCAGCCGCCGCCGAATTTTACAAACAGACTCTGGTAAAAGGCCTTGAACTCATTGACCATCGAGGTAGACAACTGCTTGTTGTAAGTTCCACCAAAGTTCTTGCTCTTGAAAGGAATATCTCCGGTGAAGCCATTAGTCGATCCAAGGCTGTTCTTGAAGTTTCCATCCTGAAACAGGTAACGAACATAGAAGTTGTCGCGGTCGGTCGCTTTCATGTCGCCGCGAATACTCCACTCATTTTGGGTGAAAGGCGTGGGAAAGACGCGCTCAACCAAAGCTGCCTGAAAGCTCTGCCCACCGATTGTTACTGAATCAAATGGGTTTGAAACGTCAGTGCGCGGGCGAACGGTGCCAAACGGAATCGCAAAAGCGCTGTACTTGACTATTGCGTCAATCGCCGGGTTACCCGGAAAGGCCGCTGCCAGGCGGGGAAGCTCACTAGCGAGAATGGACACTGAGCCCGAGCGGGCGAGTGCTTGCTCACTCTGCCTGATGCCCTGATAGGTGCCAAAGAAAAAAGCCCTGTTTTTTACTATCGGTCCGCCCAACACTCCTCCGAAAACGTGACGGAGGCGCGGTAACGGATCTTCCTGTCCACTGCGCCTCTCGATGTTATTCAGGCTATCGAGGTTTTTCCGATCACGAAAGTACTCGAAGGCAGTGCCGTGAAAGTCGTTCGTGCCGGCCTTAAGAACCTGATTGATGATCGCACCTTGATTCCGGCCATACTGGGCCGAGAAGTTGTTCGTTATAATCTGGTACTCCTGGACCTGATCCTGATTATCAACGAAGAAGGTTGGACCGCCGATGCTCAAGTCGTTGTTGTCGGAACCATCAATCTGGAAGTTATTCGAGCGACCACGTTGACCATTGACTGATAAGCCTGCCCCGTTTGTGTTGGTAAAGGCGCCCGGGTTGTTGATGACGCCAGGTGCAAGCAAAGCGAGAGTATCAATGCCGCCACCAGCGACGTTGAAGGGTAATTCTTCAATTTTGCGCGTCTCGAAACTAGCGGAGATTTGTGACTGGTCTCGGTTAACTATCTCCTCAGTGCCCGCGGTCACAGTCACCACAGCTGTTATGTCACCGGGCTTGAGAGTGACATTAATGGTTGTGTCCTGACCGAGTCTCACATCGATGCTCGTTGTGGTCGTTTTGCTGAAACCCGTACTCGTCACCGACACCTCGTACTTGCCTGGTATCAGATTAGGAATTACATAGAGCCCTTCACCTGTAGTTTTGAATTCGTCAGTTGTCACGCCTGTGGCCTCATTTTTCGCCACCACTGACGCCCCGGCAACGACTCCACCACTTTCGTCCGTGACCGTGCCTTTGATCGTTCCCGTCGTTACTTGAGCAGAGACTGTGAGGCCTGAAAGCAAGATTAGAAAAGCAAGGCCAAAGGCCGTGAACAACACGGGTTTGCGTGAGCCAGAACTACTCATTTTTTCCTCCTAGAGAATGTGAATCGGGTTTAAGCAATAATTGAGTCTTCAGAGAGCAGAAGCCTTGTGATTTGTGGTTGAATCAACGCAGCATGCTGATCAATTTTCGTGCTTGAGCCGCATAGGTTGCGTTAGGCGCTTCGCGCAAATAACCTTCAAGCGCTTGAAGGGCGCGCACCCTGTCTCCCCTGTTCATATAAACTTCTCCAAGATGGAATAGTGCCAGGGCATAAGGAGTGCTGCCAAGATTGTAGGCGGTTTTCAACTCTTTCTCCGCCGATTCCAAATCATTCTGGCCCATTAGGGCCAAGCCCAAATACAATCTTGCGGCAGGCGAGCTGGAATCCAGCGAAAGCGCCTTTCGCAAAATATCTATCGCTTCGAAGAATTTCTGCTGTCGAACTAAAACAATTCCCAGGTTCAGGTACGGATTAAAAGCCTTGTCATCAAGCTCGCTAGCGCGACGTAATTCCAACGCCGCTTCTTCCAAATTACCCTGCTCCAGGAGCTGTGCCCCCAGATCGTTGTGCGCCATCACGAAATCGGGGTAAATAGCAATAGCTTTTCTCAAATGGTCAATAGCCTCCACAGCCTTCCCTTCTTTGGAAGCCTTGCTCGCGCGGTCAAACTCTTTCCTGGCTTTCGCCGGAATACTCTTGTCAAACTCACCGACCGAGACGACCCCTTTGGCGGGCCTGGATCCATCAGAAGCTGACTTCTCCTTGAGCGTGATGGTTACCGTTGAAGGCATTCCTTTATAGACCTGTACATGTTCAATGCTGGCATCAAATCGCAGCTTGTCGGCCTCAGCTTCCAGCGTGTACTCACCTGGGGAAAGACTGCGAATTTCAAATTGTCCCTGATTATCTGTGTAGGTGATGGTCTGCGTTCCGCGTAAGCTCTGTACAGTAACCTTGGCGGATTGAGCTATGAATGTCCCACCTGGCAAAACCACTCTGCCACGGATGCTTCCAAGCGACGTGCTTTCGGAGGTCGGCTGAGGGACAGCAGGCACGCCCGGCGGCCTAGGGATTTGTGCAAGACTCGAACCTGCAAACACGACCAGAGGCAGGACATTCTTTACTATCCGAAGTATCACCAAGGTAGTCGTCTCGAACGTCTCCGTGAGGGCTACATTGACCGCCTTATTCGCACACCCACTTTCCAAAATGCAATCATTGTTCCTTGACCCACTGGCTTGCTAAGTTCTTGTTATTTGGGAAATTCACCAAATCTTTGGATCGGAATTCCCAAGATTTCGGATTTTCATCCGAGTTCCTGAATCAAAAATTGGACTAGTAACTAAGGATTTACCAGAGCAACGCGGAGGGTAAGAAGACAAAACGGATCTTTCGAATTGGCGAGCTTCTTTAAGGAAAGCCACTGGAGAAACAGCCCCTGGCGGCCTGGAGACCTGCAACTGCTGTTGAGGATAAACAGCGTACCTGATCCCGGAAATCGAACGATAATATTCGACCAGAAATTCGTATCTCGATCGCGGAAGCATGGCTGCTGCCAACCAGGCAGCTACCGGGGATTCTTCACCACCTCAAGTTCGAACTGCAGTTCCTTGCCATGGAAGATGCTGCTGAGATAGAACTCCCAGAACTTCCTTAGGAAACGAAGCTGCGGCCAGCGCTGATCGAGGTTAGTCAAGAATTCTATTCCCAACAGACGCCAGAGGTTCGCCAGGGTGACGTAAGTTCGTACCGGCTTCAGCTCCACCGCAGTGTAAAAAGGGAAGGGTGTGCGCTCGGGCATGAAGCAGTTGAAGGAATAGCTGTTGAAGTGGTTCCGGTGTGTCGGGTCTGTTGCCCAATCCGGATTAGTGTAGTGAGGAGTCAGGATGCGAATTCGACCACCTGGTTTGGTGATTCGGTGAAGTTCAGTAACCAAAGCCATCACGTCCGGCACGTGTTCAATTACGTGACGACAGACTATCTCATCAAACTCGTTATCACTGAATGGATAAGGGACCAGTCCTAGGTCGTGAATGACATCGGCATCGGTGAGAGGATTCAGGTCGATACCGGTGGCGCCCGGAATTTTATTTTTGCCGCACCCGACGTCCAGGATCTTTCGATCCGACAATGTTGCCACCGGTTGTGGATGGGGGGCGGTCATCGAACTGGTTTCCTATCCCCTTCTTCGCTTTACACAACAATGATTGATTACCAATTCGAGCGACGCATCAATCAATGTCAGTACCGGGAGCGGTAGAAGCTCTGAATTAATTGCGGTCGCACCGGCGATTTGGGTCCTAGCACAAAAAGCACTATTAGTGTTTGTCTGGACCAGCTTCTATTGAATAGCTCAACGGGTGAGTTGACACGGCTACTTGAGTGTCTTTCAAAGACTTACCAGGTCGCTTGAGTATACCGTCACTATAATAATTACGGCTGAGCGAGAAGAGCGCCGAAGGATCTTAGATCCACCGGATGAACAGGTAGCTCCAACTGCCTCCGCAACTCCGGCAAGCTCATACCATCCAGCATGATCTCTTCATCACTCTTCAGAATAGCTTTCGGGATTAAGACAAAATTCCCTTTGACGCGTTCGCGGGCAGCAAGTAGATCTCCCCCTGTAAGCAAGCCTGCCACAGAGACATCTCCGCCAAAGTAATTGTTCTCCACAGCCTCCACATAGAACTGCGTTCCAAAACGGCTGTTCAATTTTTCCATTCTCTTACTGAGCACCGGAGCGAATAGTGTTCCGGTCAAAATCGTTGCGGTGAGACTGCTGACTTTACTCATTCTCTTCAGCCGTTTCATCAGTGCCGCGAATTCATCATCAAAGGAACGGACCATGCCGACGCCGTCCTCAATCTGCGGATAGTCTCCATAGTGAGTTCTGGCTGGCAAAGGGAGGCCAGCGCGCAAGTAGATCTCGTCACCCAGCAGCGCAAAGTTTGTTCCCAGCCGCTCGCGCAACTCGCGCTGCAGCTTGCGCACTTCAAGGATCGTCTGCCGGCAAAAATCAGCAGTAACAGGAGTGAGCCGCGGGTCATGGTTATAACGCGTCAATGCGAGTGGGACGATGGCCACACTTGTAATGCGTGGATATTCCAACGCCAGGTCGTTGATGGTCTGGTGCAGAACAGCGCCATCGTTAATGCCGGGGCAAAGCACCACCTGAGCATGCACTTCAATTCCGGCATCGAGCAGGCGGGCGAGTTTACTAGATATGTCGGCGCGCCGCTCATCTATGCCTAACAAATGGGCGCGAACCTGCAGGTTCGTGGCGTGTACCGACACATACTGCGGCGACAGACGCTGCTCAATTACGCGGTGCAGCTCGTCTTCGGTGATCGAAGTCAGTGTAGTGTAATTTCCGTAAAGAAATGAAAGCCGCACATCTTCATCGCGCACAAACAATGAAGGACGGGCTGTCGTGGGATTGCCTTTGCAAAAACAGAAGATGCATTCATTCGCGCATTGCCGCGGAACAATCTGTTCAAACTCAAGCCCGAAGTCTTCGCTCTCCTCCCGCTCGATCTGCAACTCCCAATCCTCGCCGCTGAGCTTGCGGACTTCCACTGTGAGCTCCGTCTCCCCAGCCGCATGAAATCTAAAATCCAGATAATCACGAATGCCGCGCCCATTAACCTTGGTGATGCGATCGCCGGGGACCAATTCGAGTTCCGCACCCAGGCTGGCTGGCGCCACATCAGTGATCGTAACGCCGCGTCTCCTGATGTTAGTTACTGCTGGCGCAACTGCAAATTCGTACATTGATTGCTTACTCCAGAGCTATCAGGCGGTTAAATGGTGCCTGCCCCGAAAAAGTCATACTATAACAAGCCTTGAGAGATTAATGCATCAAGCGCAGCACCTTCCGATGGTCAGATGCTCCGTTTGTTCAGGTTGAGTCCTAAGAGCACGGCTAATTAAAAGTCGAGAATCCCACCAACGCAGTTGGTGGATGCTTCATATCCAGCCTACAGAAGCAACGCCCCCTGACAAGCGGAGAATCCCACCAACGCAGTTAGTGGATGGTTCATACCCAGCCTACCCCGCGCTTTGCAGAAACGACTTGACAAGTGCCGTCGTTAACTCTCCACAAGTGCCCGCGTAGGCAGACGGTTGCCAAAGTTGATCGATCTTTGCCGCTACCAACGCTTGCGGGTAATGCTTGCCTACAAAATACTGCCCATTATTCATCAGTAACAGCGCACACTGCTCGATACTCATTTTGGGAGTGATGCGCACCAGCAGGTGAACGTGGTCGGGTAACACGGTTGCTTGATCGATGGCAAAGTCGCGCCTGGAGGCCACCCTGGTCCAGTAACCAATTAAGGCCCCACCCAGCTTGGAGTCAAAAGTGCCGTGCCTGAATCTGGTGGCCAGAACCAGGTGGTATTTCAGATCAAAACTCGCATGAGCCACACTCAACACTGCCGGGTTGGAGGCGCGAAATCGGAATATGGGTGGCAAGGCCCGGCCGATGTAGCCGTGATGTTCGGCCTGTTGCTCCAGATACTTTTGACCGCTTGCAGCCGTACCTTTCCAATGCTGCGAGCCAGATAGCCTCGCGCCCACAAAGATGGCGAAATGTCTAATTGAGGACAGAGAAATGTCGAACTTCTCCCCTTGAGCTTTTTCAGGACATCAGCAATAGAGTGGTGAGGCTGCAAACTGAGCACCAACTGGACGTCGGCTGGTCGCACTTTCATTTCCAGAAGATGGTAATCATTTGCACTCGACAGCGACGTAAGTGCTGAGGAGAGAGCCTGGATTTTGGCTTCGTCGCTGAAGAAGTCGCGGCGTCTGTAGGTGCGGAAGCAGATGTAGTGATGAAGTTGATAAGCCCAGGTAAGGGACGTGAGAGGCGTGAGGAACACGAGTGTGAGCATACTCGCTCCAGCGCAAAAACTGAAGGCTGGGTATGAACAATCCACCAACTGCGGTTGGTGGGATTCTCCGCTTGTCAGGGGACGTTGCTTCTGTAGGCTGAGTATGAACCATCCACCAACTGCGGTTGGTGGGATTTGCGGGCTATCATTGTCGCCGCTGCTAGTAGGCTGAGTATGAACAATCCACCAACTGCGGTTGGTGGGATTCTGCAGTTCTCAGCTGCGTATTTCTAGGCTGAGTATGAACCAACCGCGCTTGGTGGAATTCTCAGCTGCAAGGCGGCTATGCTTCTTGTAGGCTCAATATGATTCTCGCTTGGTCTTCCCTCGTGACAAACAGTGGAAAAACAGGTCAATTCATGATTTGTCAGTATTGAAGTTCGACTGTTGGGGGTCGGCGTGTATTGGGCGCTTATGGTTTTCCTGATCTAGTGTATAATTCGCCCACCGCAACCGCACCAGAAATACCGCTTCCCTGAGAATTAAATAAGCCAGTAAGAGCTGGAAGATTTTCATGAAGAACATATTACTCATAGGCATCCTTTCCCTGATCGTCGTGTCCGCAGGCAACGCACAGGAATTGAAAGTCTCTGAAAAATCTTCTGCAGGAACTGTGGAGGCCCAGAAGAGTTATGAGGCTGGTGTTGCATTATACGACGCTGGCAAGCTTCCAGAGGCCGTCGAAGCCCTCAAGCAAGCAAAGAAACTCCAGCCACAGGACGCCCAAACCAACTACATGTTGGGAATTGTCTATTCAAAATCCAGATCCTATAAAGAAGCGGCTGAATCGTTTAAACGCGCCGCTAAATTCAACCCTGATTGGCCTGAAGCCCATTTCCAGTCGGGAATAATGTCGTACGTCCTGGGCCGCAGGAACGACTCCATAGAAGAGTATCGTCGTTTAGTCGAACTCAACTCTCCACTGGCCAAAGCGCTCTACCAAATAATCAAGGATGAGAGTGGTCCTGTTGAAGGAATACAGTCAGAACCGAGCGCATTACCGGCAGCAAGTTCAGCTGAGGTAGCGTCTGTCTCAGCCTCAATGGGAGCACTTTCCACTGGCGATACCTCAAGTTCGTCGGCAACACAGAAAGCTGCCGGCGACGAGACCACACGCAGCTCCGAAAAAACAAGTAGCAGCTCAGCGACCGCGGCAGGGGCCGACGAGGATGCTCGATTAACAAGTATTTATAGAATTGGCGTTGGCGATGTGCTGGATATCCGATTTCTTAACTCCACATCGAATCGCTCGACTCTTTATACAGTGCTTGATGGCGGGATTATCGATCTCCCGATCGCTGGTGGCTCCGTTGCCGTGGGCGGGTTAACAACCGAAGCTGTGCAGGCCCGAATCACGGCGGAGCTGAAGAGACGCGCAGTCGAGGAGGGATCGCAAGTAACAGTTGGCGTTAGACAGTATGTCAGCCACAGCATTCTCATAACCGGCCTGGTAGGGAATCCGGGTAGAAAGGTTCTGCGCCGTGAAGCAGTTCCGCTTTACGTGATCATGGCGGAAGCGCAGCCGCACCTTGACGCTGCAGTCGCCGTCATCGTTCGTGAGGGCGCCGCTGCGCGCTCTTTCAACCTTGGTGACGTGGGGACGTTGAATTGCATTGTGAGACCCGGAGATGTGATCAACGTTGCTGCTCGGCCACAGGAGTTTTATTACATTGCCGGGCGGATCAACTATCCCGGCCAGAAAGTTTTTCAGCCGGGTATAACCCTCCTGCAAGCCATTCTCGCTGCCGGCGGGTTGAGTCGGCCAGGCGAAGGCACGGTAGAGTTATCGCGTGAAAGCGCTGAGGGCCATCTCACAACCACAAAGATAGTGCTGAAAGAGATCAAGTCAGGAAAGATCCCGGATCCGAAACTTCAAGCGGGCGACCGGATCGAGATCGTCCGCTAATTACGAACTCCAACGTAAGCCGGGCCCTCCGAGTGTCACCGTAGTCCAACCTGCAGTCCGGCCAGATCCATCAGATCACACGAGCCTCCACCATCTCTGAGTGCCATTCCGTGCGATTTAGTAGATATTGCCGTTTTCGCCGGTTTCTTTGTAATTTTATTGACAATCAAGCCTCTCTTTGTTAGTTATGCAGCGCCATCCAGCTTTCCCTTTTGTTGTTGTTTTCCAGATATTTTTGAGAAAAGAGCTTCTCTTCTGATGAATAACAAACTGAAGCCGGCAATGATTGGCGGTGTGGTGGTCGGCGTTCTGTCGTCAATCCCATTTGTGAATTTCGCAAATATCTGCTGCTGCCTTTGGGCCGTGCTGGGCGGAGTTCTGGCCACTTACCTGTACGTGAAAAATTCACCCACGCCCGTCGGTGCCGGTGAAGGAGCAATTCTGGGTGTGCTCGCGGGGGTCGTCGGGGCGGCCATCTTCGTGGTCATAGGCATCCCGATTAGCCTGTTGATGGGTAGTGTGATGACTGGCTTCATGAGCAGTATGATGGAAAGCCTGAATCCGGGTCAGGCCGAAGCGATGAGGAGACAAATGGAGGCGAGCCAATCGCCTGTCGGGGCAATTCTGAATGGTATCTTTACGGCAGTACTGCTGGTGATTTTCGCCACGCTGGGGGGATTGCTCGGCATTCCGATCTTTGAGAAACGAAAGACAGCGGCGGGGACACCACCACCGCCACCGCAGAATTTCGGCGGCGGACCAGGCGGTTATGGTTCAGCGATGTAGTATCGTGCAACACTTGGACTGCGCGCCATATTTAATCAGGAGATAACCAAATGTCCCAACAATGGACTCCGCCGCCGCCGCCAGGCATCGCCGCGCCCGCACCCAATAACAATCTGGCGCTGGCCATCGTTGCCACGGTGGTTTCCGTGATCTTTTGTTGTATACCGCATGGCCTTGTCTCATTGATTTTCGCCACCCAGGTAAATAAGAAAGCGGCATTGGGTGATACGACGGGGGCCCTCAACTCAGCCAGGCAGGCAAAAATGTGGGCCTTTATTTCAATCGCAATTGCTGTAATTGGATTCGTAGTGGGATTAGCATTGGGAATTCTTAATGCAGTGATTTCGAACCTTTCTTCTTCCTGACGTGTGGACAACAGTTCTCATCTTAAAGCTCAAAAAAATAACTAATGGAGTGCGCTCTTAGCAACGAGCGCGGCAGACGCCAATGACTAGATACTGTACAAAATGTGGTGCAACTAACGACGAGACGGCTCAATATTGTGTGGCTTGCCAGTCCCCGCTCGGTTCCGTGGGTGGTTACCAGCCAATGCAATCAGTAAATCAGGGACAGATGACTGACTGGAAAGCTATGGGCGCCGATAAAAAGCTGGTGGCTGGAATATGCGGAATTCTGCTGGGCGGATTTGGAGTGCACAAATTCGTGCTCGGCTACACTACAGAGGGCATCATCCAGATTGTCATCACCTTTGTGACATGTGGAGTAGGCTCAATTGTCGGACTGATCGAAGGCATCATTTACCTTACGAAGTCTGACGAGGAGTTTGTGAGGACTTACATTCAGAGCAAGAGGGGTTGGTTTTGATCTGACCCTCGCCCAATCTTAATTGAGCAATCTGCGCAATGGGCTTCGCGCCCTGACGCGCGGCGATGCCTTCGTCGCCTGTACCAACCTTATTAGAAATTGAGGCTATGCGCGCAAACTAACAGTTTGCGTTACGCTCAGCATCGCCGGATAATCACAACTACCAACCTTACATGAGGAAGACAAAACTCCTGATTCGCTAACGGAGGTGTTAATCCATGCGCCTGTTCTTTCTTCTTTTTGCCCTCACGATTGTCGTCCACCCGGTCGGCGCCCAGGAAAAGCGGTCCTTAAGCAGCCGTACTTATTCACGGCCCGTGCACACGTTTTCCATAGTGGCTCGGGATCCCAAAACGGGTGAGTTGGGCGTTGCCGTCCAGTCACACTGGTTTTCCGTTGGTCCAATTGTGCCCTGGGCTGAGGCAGGAGTGGGAGCCGTCGCCACGCAATCATTTGTGGATCCAAGCTACGGCAAAAATGGTCTTGAGCTGATGCGCAGCGGCAAGAGTGCCCCAGAAGCGTTAAGAGAACTTCTGGCGAGGGACAATGCACGCGACGTTCGGCAAGTAGCCATGATCGATGCGCGCGGTAAAGTTGACGCATGGACGGGAAAGAACGATATACAGGCTGCCGGGCATTTTGTGGGGAAAGATTATTCGGTACAAGCCAACCTCATGCTCAATGATCGAGTCTGGCCCGCAATGGCGCGTGCTTTTGAGAGAACGAAAGGTGATCTCGCTGAGCGAATGTTGGCGGCGCTTGACGCAGCCCAGGCAGTTGGTGGCGACATTCGCGGCCAGCAATCGGCTGCCCTGATTGTTGTCACCGGCAAACCTACTGGCCAGCCCTGGAAGGATCGAATCTTCGATCTGCGCGTTGACGATACAGCTCGGCCCTTGCAGGAACTGCGCCGCCTGGCCACTCTGCAGCGCGCTTACAATCATATGAATGCCGGCGACCTGGCAGTGGAAAAGAAGGACAACGAAGGAGCGTTGCGGGAATACAGCGCCGCTGAAAAACTGGTTCCAGACAACGCCGAAATGATCTATTGGCATGCAGTGGCGCTGGTGAACATGGGGCGGGTAGACGAGTCGATTGGCCTGTTTCGCCGTGTGTTTAGGATGGACCGTAACTGGGCCACTTTAACCCCACGATTGCCAAAATCAGGTTTGCTTCCCGATGATCCGAAGCTGATTGAACGAATTGTTTCAGCGGCAAGATAGCCAGCTTCTGATAGGTGAAGGGGTGAGACGTTTGATAGCTAATCATTTGGGCAACGCGGCAGCAGCTGGACTCTTACTAGTCTATCTTTCTTCTTGCTCTTCGAATCCAGGTGGCGGCTCACAAGTCCAGAAAACGATTGGAGGAGTTGCATTGAAGATTACCAGCAATGCTTTCGAAGAGAATAGCGCGATACCAAAAAAATACACTTGTGATGGTGACAATGTTTCGCCACCACTGCAATGGTCAGGACTTTCGTCTGGGGTGCAGAGTCTCGCGCTCGTCTGTGATGATCCGGACGCCCCAGGCAAGACATGGGTGCATTGGGTAGTTTACGATCTCCCTCCGAGCACGACGGGTCTTCCGGAAAACATAAAAAGTGCGACGCTACCGAAGGATGCTAAGCAGGGACTAAATGACTTCAAACAAATTGGCTACGGCGGACCGTGTCCGCCATCTGGGACTCATCGCTATTTTTTCCATGTCTACGCGCTCGACAAGAAAACCTCTCTGAACGAGGGCGCCACCAGGGAACAACTCGAAAAAGCAATGGCTAGCCACATCCTCGCTCAAGGGGTACTGATGGGAACCTATAAGCGGTAACTGCAACGTTCTACTCACGGAGTTCACCAGCCGGCGGGCCTCCAGCAGATGTTAAAATGGGAAGCCACTGGTTCTCTGCCGATGGTTACAGCGCGAATCGTAGTGTCATGAGGTCAGTACCGAAACGCGGTAGCGTCGGGTCAAAGATACGTCGCTACGACCTGTAAGCTACCCTTGACCCGACGCTACCGCGTTTCGGTACTGACCTCATGACACTGCAAATCGATTTCTTATACATTTTTATCGCCAGTGGTTTCTAAAGAGTGGCGCCCTTACAGGTTGAATGAAAAACATTTTGATTACCGGTGGCGCTGGCTTCATTGGCTCGCACCTTGTTGACCGCCTGCTTGCCGAAGATACCTGGAACGTTACTGTCCTCGATGACTTCAACAACTTCTACGACCCTCGGTTGAAACGCCAGAATGTGTCGGCCCACCTGCAAAGCCAGAAATACAGGTTAGTTGAAGCGGACATTCGCGACCGTACTGCTATTGAACAACTTTTCCAGACGGCCGACTTCCAGGCCGTTGTTCACCTGGCAGCGCGGGCCGGTGTAAGACCATCGCTAAGCGAACCGCTGCTCTATACGGAAACCAACGTCAATGGCACTTTGAACCTATTGGAGGCGGCACGTGCTCGCGGCATTCAACAATTCGTCTTCGGCTCCTCGTCCTCTGTTTATGGCACAAATGCCAAGGTGCCTTTCCATGAAGACGATCCCATCTTTCGGCCCATCTCGCCGTACGCAGCCACCAAGGCAGCAGGCGAGTTGCTCTGCCACACTTATTCACACCTGTACGCCATCCGCTGTGTTTGTTTGCGGTTCTTTACTGTCTACGGTGCCCGGCAGCGGCCAGACCTGGCCATTCATAAGTTTGCCAGACTTATGACGGCCGGAAAGCCGATTCCGGTTTTTGGTGACGGCTTGACGCGTCGCGACTACACCTACATTGATGACATCCTGGATGGTGTCCGGGCCGCGATTGACTATGACCAAACTCTCTATGAGGTGATTAATCTTGGAGAATCAAGAACCGTCGAACTGCGGGAATTGATCTCCCTCCTGGAGAAGGAACTGGGCGTTAAAGCCCGGATTGATCGGCAACCTTTGCAGCCAGGTGACGTGCCGCAGACGTATGCGGACATCACTAAAGCCCGCCGTTTGCTCGGTTATGACCCCAAGACTCAAATCGAAACTGGACTTCATAACTTCGTCGAGTGGTTTAGGCAAGCAAAGTTGGCCTGAATTGTTTAAAATGCCTTCAGGACCAGGGCGACAATGGCCACCAGTACCACAAGCATAATCAGTAAGGACCTGCCGCAAGAGATGCGGCCACACACTTACTCGATTATGTATCGCTTGGAGGAAACGCACTGGTGGTTTGTCGGACGGCGCCGCATTATTTCCAGCTTCCTGGAGCCGATCACGCGAAATTCCGAGCAGCGCCAAAGGATCCTGGATGTTGGCTGCGGCACGGGCGCCAATCTTGAGTTGCTGTCTGAATTTGGAGAAGCCGAAGGCATCGACGTGTCCCCAGAGGCCCTTGAGTTCTGCCGCGAGCGCGGTCTCAAGAATGTGCGAGAAGGCGAGGCCGAGCATCTGCCGTTTCCCGATGATTCGTTCGATCTCGTGACTGGACTGGATGTAGTCGAGCACCTTGACCACGACCTGGCCGGATTGAAGGAGATGCATCGCGTGCTACGGCCTAACGGTCGGGCGCTTCTTTTTGTGCCGGCTTTCATGTTCCTTTGGGGAGTGCAGGATGAAGTGAGTAATCACCGTCGCCGTTACACTCTGCCCGAACTGAAGCGCCTGGTGCGGGAAGCAGGATTTGAAATAGAGCGCGCTACCTATGTAAACATTACCTTCTTTCTTCCCATTCTTTTGGGTCGACTACTAATGCGTTTAACCGGGTGGCAGCCAGAATCAGAAAACAACATTACAATTGACGCTCTCAATGGTTTCTTTGGTCGTATCCTGGCGGCCGAAACAGGGATACTCCAATGGTGGAATCTGCCCTTTGGCGTGTCGGCAATCTGCGTTGCTCGGCGAGTCAACTAGATGACGGTTTACGCACCAGAAGAAGTACTCGTAGAGGATCGTGCGGAACTCCGTATGACCGATGCCGAGGCATCTCCGGAAGTTTCGGTTTTCCTTCCAGTTTACAACGAAGAGCCTAACATCCTGCCGCTGCACAATCGATTGGATGAGGCCCTGGGCAAACTCAATCGAACGGCAGAAATCGTCTATGTCGATGATGGTTCCAGCGACGGCAGCCTCGATGTCCTGCGAGAGATTGCGCTCAAGGATTCGCGAGTCCGCGTTGTCGCACTGCGCCGGAATTATGGGCAAACCGCGGCCATGGCAGCAGGCA
>DATEUF010000178.1:0-5326 GCA_035283325.1 Pyrinomonadaceae bacterium
TCTCCGTCTGCCCGTCGATCAATTCCACGCTCAAGGTCAACTGATCGCCTCGCTGGATAACGCGGCCGGTTAAGATCGCCTGGACACCTAACTCCGAAGCTACCTTTTTCGGATCGATCTCCTTACCTTTGTACCTAAAGACCGAAGAGCGAGCCTTGACGCTCAAATTTGGGATCTGAGAAAGGCTGTTGATGAGCGTTTCGGTCATTCCGTCCGAAAGATATTCAACATCAGCATTTCCGCTGTCATTGACAAACGGCATCACGGCGATCGAACTGATCTGCTTTGCGCTGCCGCCTTTAGAAACAAACGCAAAGTAGCCGACGGTCGAGATCACTCCGACCAGCAAGACTCCAATTATCGCCGTGGCAAGTTTGTGACTCTTTGCCTGAGTAACCGCGTACTCAAGACTCGAAGACGAGGTCGTGATATTTTGGGTTGCCGCGGCCTGACCGCTCCGTGTTGCTGCAGCCGAGCCGGTAGCATGAACCTGCGTCTCATTTTCCATCGACGAACCTGTTGTTGCGTCACGATTAGGAATGATCGAACGTTCAAGCTCGCCCTGGAGGTCCAACTCTCTTCGCAAATTCTTGAGGTCTATCAACAGGTCGCGGGCCGATTGATACCGCATTTCCACATCTTTGGTTAACGACTTGCGGACGATTCGCTGCAATTCGCCCGGCACGTTTTCAAGCAGGAGCGGCTCTTTCTCGAGGATCGAGACAATGGTGTGATTGATAGTTTCGCCCGTGAAAGGAACTTTACCGGACAGCATCTCATACAGGACGACTCCCAGACTCCAGATATCTGTTCGGGCATCCGTTGCTGTTCCGCGGGCTTGCTCGGGCGACATGTACGAGACCGTTCCCATCACCAACCCGGGAGTGGTATTGACCTGGACGCGGGTTGCGTCCTCGCTTCCCGCCGACCCGGTCGCTCCCCCGACAATTGGGCGTTCTGACAATTTCGCCAAACCGAAGTCCAGCACCTTCGCATAGCCATCTTTGCGCAGCATGATGTTCTCGGGCTTGATGTCGCGGTGGATAATGCTCGCCTGATGAGCTGCTGAAAGAGCCTCTGACACCTGAACGCCTATCTTCAAGATCGTATTCAGCGGTAGCGGTTCTTTATGCGAGAGATGCTCACGCAGGGTTTTGCCGTCGATCAACTCGGTCGCGATATAGTTCTTTCCATCTACCTCACCGATCTCATAAACGGTCAGAATGTTCGGGTGATTCAGTGCAGAAGCTGCCTTGGCTTCCTGGATAAAGCGGCCCAACTTGTCCAGGTCCTTGCTGAATTCTTCGTGCAGGAATTTTATCGCCACTTTCCGGTCAAGTCTGGTGTCCTGGGCCAAATAGACTTCGCCCATCCCGCCCGCGCCGATCTTGGAGACGATGCAGTAATGCGAGAAAGTAGTGCCGGCTGATAATTCATTATTCATGTTTCTAAGAGCACTCTGGACACTTGATCAGCGTGACTGTCGTAGTAATCCCGCCTGCATTCAGGGCATCGTTTCATAAATTGACTCTAATCGGGAAAACCGGATTTCTTCAGCACTTCGTGAAAGCGCGGGTCGTCATGCAATGGATTCATGTATGGGTCTACTTTCATCCAGGCCGTATGTTGATCTTTTGTTTCGATTGCTTCGTTCAGCGTGGCAAAGGCTTTATCTTTCTCGCCCAACTCCGCAAAGAAAGTTGCCACAAAATATGGATATAGTTTGAGTCGTGTGCGTTCCTCGGTAATTTTCCTCAGGAATCCCTGCCAGTCGCCTTTGGCGAAACTCTCTCGGATCAACTTTGCTGCATCAGGTTCGCCTCTTGCATCTTGAACTTTGGCAAGTTCTTCGACAGCCGAAGCATAATCCCGCTTCATGCGGTAAACGTAAAAGAGTTGCAAATGCGCATACCAGAAATTCGGATCCAGTTCGATGTTCTTTTTGCTCTGCGTTTCGCTTTCTTCATATTTTCTTTCAAAGAAGAGCAACTGCGCATAATTGAAGTTAGTTACCGGCGACAAGGGGTCGATCTCCATTGCCCGTCTTACAGCAATGCGGGCTTCTTCGAATCTGCCCAGGTCTTGAAGTAGCAGACCGTACCGACGATGACCTTCCGCATAATGTGGATTCAGTTCGATGGCAAGCTTTGTCTCGCGTTCCATGCAGGCGAAATCGTGATCATAATTAAGACAGATGACTCCTAATATCGAATGCGGCTCGGCTAAGCTGCTATCCAATTCCAAGGCTTTCAGGGAAAGTTCCCGTGCTTTGGGGACCATTTCATTTACCTGCGGGTAACTGTAAAGTGCGAGAAACCAATTTGACTCGGCCAGACCTGCATATGCCAATGCGTAGTTCGGATCAATGGCAACTGCTTGTTGGTAATACTCGATGGCTTGCTTTGCGTCTTTCGCGGTGCGCTTAATTGCGTAGAAGCGCCCTTTCAAATACAGTTGATAGGCCTCCGCATTGGCGGTGTAATTCTTTTCGACTTTCGCTGCATCCGCACCTGAGAGTTTGGTTTTGAGTTTATTTGAAACATCACGGGCAATCTCGCTTTGAAGTGCAACGAGTTCGGAGGATTTGCGTTCATATCTATTGCCCCACAGAAGGTTTTCCGTCTGTGCGTCAATCAATTCCAAGTTGAGTGTTAGTTGATCGCGACGTTGAACAACCCGCCCTGTTAGTATCGCTTGCACCTTCAGCTCAGTGGCAATCTTCTTCGGGTCAATCTCTTTGCCTTTGTACCGAAAAACGGACGAGCGGGCCTTGACGCTCAAGTTTGGAATTTGTGAAAGACTATTGATGAGCGTTTCAGTCATTCCGTCCGAGAGGTATTCAACATCAGCATTACCACTCTCGTTGACGAACGGCATCACGGCAATTGATTCGATTGCGACTGCGGTCTTGCCTGAGCGCAGATAAAGGCCA
This sequence comes from Pyrinomonadaceae bacterium, assembly GCA_035283325.1. Taxonomy (GTDB): domain Bacteria; phylum Acidobacteriota; class Blastocatellia; order Pyrinomonadales; family Pyrinomonadaceae; genus PSRF01. The sequence goes on from DATEUF010000178.1 coordinate 2,933, forward strand.
AGACCGACCGCAACGCCTACAATCAGCACCAGGATAACAATAGCTGCCGCAAATTTGTGTTGTTTGACTCCGGAGTAAATGAACTCGGCGCTCGATGCGGCCGGGTGTGTAGCTGACGCAGTACTCAGCGCGGGCAGGTCATCGTTTGTGATGCCTGGCGCGCTGCTCGTACTCGTGCTCGTCGACGGCGCCACGGAGCGCTCGATGTTGCTCACGCCCTTCATCTCTTCGAGCAGCTCTTCGAGATCATTGGCCGTGTCGTGAATTGTCTGGTATCGCTTCTCCGGCTCCTTCGCCAGACATTTGCGGATGACGCGTTGCAATTCGGAAGAAGCTGACGGATTAAAGTCAGTGATAGCGGGCGCGGGTTCGTGAATGATCTTGTGCAGCGTGTCAACGGTTGAGTCTCCAGCAAACGGCTCGCGACCAGTGGCTGCTTCGTAGAGGATGCAACCGAAAGAAAAGACATCTGAGCGCTGGTCGACAGGTTTCGCTCTTGCTTGTTCGGGAGACATGTAACCAACCGTCCCCATAACAACCCCGGGTGTCGAATGCTGCACCGGCATCATCGCCGTCGCCGCTTCGCCGGTTTCATCGGTGCTTTCCGGTCTGGTCTCGAGCAGTTTAGCCAGACCGAAATCCAGAATCTTCGCATGCCCATCACGGGTGACCATGATGTTGTCGGGTTTCAGATCGCGATGCACGATGCCCGCGGCATGAGCTTTCGCCAGTCCTTCGGCCACGTGTTGCAGGTGCTTGAGAAGAGTTCTGAGATCGCTTTTTTCGTTGTGAATCTTCGCGCGTAGTGTTATCCCGTCAACAAACTCCATCGCGATGAAGTGAACGCCGTCGCTTTCACCAATCTCGTAGATGTGCGCAATGTTCGGATGATTGAGCGCCGCCGCCGCTTTCGCTTCCTGAACGAAACGGCGCATGCGGTCCTGGTTCGCAGCTAGGTCTGCGGGCAGAATTTTCAATGCGACTTTGCGATCCAGCTTTCTGTCCTGCGCCAGATACACTTCACCCATCCCACCCGCGCCAAGTTGCGTGCGGATTTCGTAGCGGCCGAGCTTTGTTCCTGTTACCAGACTCATCTGTAGTTATCGAAGCTATGCGGCAGCCCGACGCGCCTTAATAAGTCTTCAAAGCGCGGGTCGGAGCGCAGGGGATCGAACTTCGGATCCACTCCCAACCAGATCAGCCAGACGGATCGCTCGTCGCAAGCCTTTTCAAGCCACGCAAGAGCTTGCTCGTGGTCACCAAGTCCCAGATAAATCTGCGCGATGTGAAAGGCCGGCTCGAACTCTTGACTATATTGCCTCTCTAACTCACTGAGAATCTCCAGCGCCTTGCGACGCTCTCCGGCTTTCCCGTATGCGTGCGCCGCAGCTGATAACGTAACAGGATCGTTCAGTGCTATCGGCGCATTCTCGATTGTGGCAATAGCCGAAGCGAAGTCACCCTTTTCTACATAAGCGTCAGCGAGAAACCAGTACACTATGCGGAAGTTCGGATTCAACTCGAGCACTCTTTGATAGTGTTCGATCGCGTGCTCAGGCTTTCGCGACCAATGGAAGATCGCGCCAACTCCGAAATCGATCAGATCGGAGAGCGGATCAAGCTCCTGCGCGCGCTTCATCTCTTTTAAGCTTTCGTCAAATCGGCCCATCAACCCGAGATACCAGCCATACCAGTTATGAATATGAGCGCTTCCCGGATCGAGAGCGATCGCGCGTTTGAACTCATGCTCCGCACCGGCGTAGTCCCGGTCGTAATACATTTTGATGACCGCAAGGGAATTGTGAGCGTTGCCGAGCGTGTCATCGAGTTCCAATGCCTGGCGGGCCGCTTCTCTTGCTTTGGGCATATATTCACGCTGAAAAGAGAAAAAAGACATTTCGGTATAACACTCGGCCAGCCCAGCGTAAGCTGAGGCATACCGGGGATCGATCGCTATGGCCTGATCAAAGCTCTCAATCGCTTTCTGAAAAAACTCGGGCGTCCACCTCATGAAGTATGAAAGACCTCGCAGATAAAACTCGTGTGCTTCCGCGTTCCTGGTATGACGCTTCAATACGGCGGCCTGCTCCTGGCCAAATAGCTCTACTTTCAGCGCTTCGACCACGGCAAGTGTAATTTCATCCTGCACGTCGAAGATGTCTTTCATCTCACGGTCGTAGCGCTCAGACCATAGATGATAACCATCCGCCGCGTTAATAACCTGGGCGGTAATTCGCACGCGGTTGCCGGATTTCCTCACGCTGCCTTCCATGATTGTGTTCACATTTAGAGCCTTTGCGATTTCGCTCACCGGCGCGTTTTTGCCCTTGAATGAGAATGTCGAGGTACGAGCGGCGACTTTCAACTGATCAATCTTCGCCAGTGCATTGAGCA
>DATEUF010000179.1:0-18750 GCA_035283325.1 Pyrinomonadaceae bacterium
TTCTTGATTGGGCGCAGACGCTCGATGATGGAGACGAGGACTTTACTCTCGCGGAGTTGGCCGAGGACTCAATCGCGTACCTTATTCCTGAGCTATTGGAGGATTCTGATCAAGACGCTCTGCTGGAATCGTTTTTCGACATACTTTTCGAGGAACAATTGGAAGGATGGTGGACGGACGAAGCGGCCTGGCCCAAGGAGCGAAACTTTAAGATGTTTCGGGACTGGTTCGAAGCCGAATTTCATAGTCTTGTATTCGATCTGTGCGGTGAACCGATCCGCGTGATCGAAGATGATGGTAGCGGGACAAGCGAATCCTGAGAATCGTTCTACTTGAAATCAAGTGACGTTTTGGTGACGCGAAATAAGAGTTCGTTTAGTAATATCATGCCCATATTTGTTGTGTGGAACTTATCCGTCGATCGCGAAGTTTGTGTTTTTCGAACAGAGTGAAGTGACAAAACAACTTTCTGACACGGGAAGTCTCTAGCTTGCATCGCTACTGCGGAGGCCAGAAAAATTTGCTAGGAAAATTTAGGAAAATTGACTAAAAAATGTCACCGATTCGTCACCCGACTCAGTGCAAATCGATGAAAATCGATGACAAAAACTGCGCGAGAAATTGCTCCTGTACCGGCTGCAACCGTTGAAGAATTGTAAGTTAATGTCGCTGCATGTCACTGCATGTTAAAGAATGCAGTGTGCGATTTTTCGCGTTCGCAATGCGGAGGCCAGGGGTTCGATCCCCCTCTGCTCCACCAATTGTTTTCATCTTTTCGGCGTATTGTCTGTTCCACATCCAACTTTCACTTAAACCTTCCTGGCTTGAAATAGCCACGCGCAAAGCTCCAGACCCTAGACATTGACAACGAATGCGAGAGTTTGGGGTACACTTCTCTTTTGCGATGGTGGCTGGTGCTTTGACGCACACTTAGAAAGTTACTGATATGGCGGAAAGGGCAAAGAGCTATATCCCCGCGGCAGGCTCAGACTGGTTACTGCCTCTCTACGATCCCATCGCGAAACTGATGGGGATTGAAAAGGCCCGGAGAGCCTTGCTCGATCAAGTAACGCTTCGGCCCGGCAGCCGCGTTCTCGACATGGGCTGCGGCACGGGCAGTTTCTGCATAATGGTTAAGCGCCTTCATCCAGACCTGGTAATCGTCGGACTTGACCCAGATCCCAAGGCCCTTGCACGGTCGAGAGCGAAGGCAAGTCAAGCCACCGTCGAGATCCAGTTTGATCAAGGCTTTTCACAATCGCTTCCTTATGGTGACGCAACATTCGATTACGTGTTCTCATCGATGATGTTCCACCACCTTGAGCTCAACGACAAAGAGAAGACACTGAGTGAAGTGCGTCGTGTACTCAAGCCGGATGGACTCTTTGCTATGGTTGATTTCGCGGAACCGAAATCTCTTGTTGGTAGAATTTTGACCGGGTTGTTTCATCCGGAAATCCTGAAAGACAATTCAGAGGCTCGAATACTGGCACTGATAATGAAAGCAGGGTTAGTGGATGCGAAAGTAATCGGCCAGGGCAAGTTGAGTATTGGACGTCTCGTGTACTACCAGGGATTGTCAAGGGATGCCTGAGAATTCCCAGGTTGCACAAAATTCGAGTCGATTCATCAGGTAACTTGACCACGCTATTGTTTATTCGTCTCAGTTCATGTGATTTCGCGGTAACCCTTCAAGCCCTGCTTTCATTCGCCTTACGCCCTCCTCCAATGCTGGAAGATCAGCACAAAACGAGACGCGCAGAAATCCTTCGCTTTCACTGCCGAACGCGCTACCCGGAACTGTTATCACGCCATGCTCCAATAAACGTTGCGCTACATCCCATGAACTGCCGTATCCACCAATATTCACCATCGTATAGAACGCCCCGTCGGGATTAACCGCGCGTAATCTGAGCTCGCTTTTGATCAGCGTCAGCAAGTGATCTCGACGGTTGCGAAAAACCTGACGAATAGCTGCTCGCGCTTCCTCTGCACGGGCCGTCCACGCAGCAAGTGCGGCCTTCTGCGAAATGGCCGAAGCACAGGTCGTGACGTAACCATGCAGGACGAGGGCACTGCGAATGACAGCCTGCTCACCAAAGATCCAGCCAAGTCGCCAGCCCGTCATGCTCATGGATTTAGACAAGCCGCCGATGACGAGAGTTTGATCATAATAAGAAGAGATCGATGGGGCAGGTTCTTTTGAGTAACAGAGTTCCCGATAGATCTCATCGCTAAGGACATAGACGCCTGTACCATCCAATGTTCGAGCCATTGCGCGCAAGTCCTTGTCGGAAAGCATTCGCCCCGTAGGGTTGGAGGGACTTACACAGACCACTACCTTCGTTTGCGGTGACAAACTCCGCCGGAATTCTTCAACATCGAAGGCAAAATCACCCGAAGCGGGCAACCGATAGAAAATGGGCCTGCCGCCTGCCATGCGCACAATCGTCGGGTAGGCCACGAAACCAGGATTCGGAAGCAGTACTTCGTCGCCGTGGTCGACCAATGTCATTAATGCGACATATAGAGCTTCCTGTGAACCGGCGGTGATAACAACCTGATCCGCTGTCGCGCGCAATTGTGGGTAATCAGAAGCTACCAGTTCGCGCAGACGCTGGAGGCCGGCGTGGGCCGTGTAACCGTTACGGCCCTCGGTAATGGCTCGAATCGCGGCCTGGCGGATCACCTCCGGCGTCTCAAGATCTGGTTCACCGAGGCCGAAATTGATGCTTTCGGGCTTCGCGCGATCAAAGAGTTGGCGAATAGCGCTCTTCTCAATGCCGCGCAAACGCATGGGCGGCTCAAACTCGCTCAACGGAGATAATCCTCGAGTTGCACTGCTCGGTCAGTCTTCTCATCTCGATACTTCACAATCACCGCTGCATATATTGACAGGCCCCAGCGGCGACCTTGCTCAGTCTGGACCGCGCGCGAGCCCGATACGACTACGGCTCCGGGAGGAATTTCAAGCGGCGTCGCGCCACTGCGCTGATGGATCTGCTCGCGCACAAGGTCGAACACTGGCGTAGAGCCCGTGAGGATCGTGCCAGCCGCCAGCACTGCCCTCTCTCTGACGATCGTTCCTTCGTAGACCCCACATCCACCGCCAACCAAGACGTCATCTTCAATGATCACAGGTATCGCGCCAATCGGTTCCAGTACGCCGCCTATCTGAGCCGCCGCGGACAAATGCACGCGCTTCCCAATCTGGGCACAGGAACCAACTAGAGCATGACTGTCGATCATTGTTCCTTCATCGACATAAGCGCCGGCATTAACAAACATCGGTGGCATACAGACAACCCCCGGAGCGACGTAGGCTCCGTCGCGTATGCTGGATCCTCCGGGAACGATGCGTATGTTCTCGCCAACATGGGTGGGGCGAACGGGAAATGTGTCCTTATCAAAGAAGCGCAGACTTGAGCCGGCAGACATTTCTGTAATCTCGCCCATACGAAATCCCAGGAGGATTCCCTGCTTCACCCAGGAATTGACCAGCCATTCCCCTGACTCCGTTCTCTGCGCGGCGCGAACCTCGCCCCGATTCAAGGCTGATTTGAATTCCTCAAAGACCACTCGATCTTCACGAGTGAACTCATTTGCCTGACGAGCCGCAAGAGCCTCAATCTGTTCACGCAACGGCATGCGATGTTTCCTTAAGCAATCCGAGTTCGAGCAGCACTTCTCTTACTCGAGAGCGACTCTTGTCCTGGATTGGTACAAGCGGAAGCCGGTAGTGCTCATGAATCAGCCCCATCATCGCGAGCGCCGCTTTTACAGGACCTGGACTGGTTTCAATGAAGTTCGTTTCCATAAGCGACAATAATCGATAGTGAAGGTCCCGGGCCTCGTTCCAATTTCCCTGCAAAGCCTGATTCACCATTCGCGACATCAATTCAGGTGCTTCGTTTGAGGCAACAGAGATCAGACCATCGGCGCCGAGCGCGATGAGAGCAAGAGTAAACGAATCGTCTCCAGACAGAACTCGAAAATTCTTGGGTCGATTCTTTAGAATTTCCATTATCTGCGAAAGATTTCCGGATGCTTCCTTTACACCGACAATGTTCTCAACGTCCCGAGCGAGCTTAAGAGTTGTTTGCGCAGAGATATTTGAGGAAGTGCGACCCGGCACGTTGTAGATCACTACAGGTAGATCAGCGACTGCCCCAGCCACGGCGCAAAAGTGGGCGTAAAGTCCCTCCTGGGTCGGCTTGTTGTAATAGGGCGCGACGACCAATACGGCGTCTGCGCCGAGCGCATGTGCTGCTTGAGAGTACGATATGGTTGCAGCGGTCGAATTGCTGCCGGTGCCAGCAATCACTCGCGCCCGCCCGCTGGCAGTTTTGAGAGTAAGCTCTATGACCCGCTGGTCCTCCTCTTCGGTCATCGTTGCGCTCTCGCCGGTCGTACCGCACGGGACGACCAGATTCACGCCACCGGCGAGCTGATAGTCAATAATCCTGCGCAGAGCCTCTTCGTCCACGGAACTATCGGCGTTGAATGGCGTAACCAGAGCCGTCGCACAGCCGCGCAGCCACTCTACGTTCATAGTCATTGTTTCGTTTCCTTTCTCAAGAATGTCATGATGTCGTCGATCACTTCAGAGAATTCGTAAACTCCCTTTCGCTCGACTATCCAACTTGCAGCGACCAATGCTCCTGCCGCGAAGCCTTCGCGCGATCGTGCCGTGTGCGTCAGAGTGATCTGATCTGCTGCTGAATCGAAGCCAACTCTGTGTGTTCCGGGAATATAGCCGGCGCGCGTCGAAGCGATCGGAACATCTCGGGAGAGAGGCCCGTTCGTTAGTTCGCGCAACCTTAGTGCTGTGCCTGAAGGCGCATCGCGCTTACGCGCGTGATGTGCCTCTTCAATGAAAGGCTCGTATTCGGATATCGACGCAAACAGAGATGCCGCCTGGGCCACTATTCGGTAGAAAACATTGACACCGAGAGAGAAATTTGCGCCGTAGACGAGCGCGCCACTGTGTTCAGTCACAAGGCATCGGGCTTCAGACACCTGCTGGTTCCAACCAGTTGTGCCCTCCACCAACGGCACTTGCGCTCGCGCACATGCCGCCACGTGTGATAACACAGCGCTTCCCACAGAGAAGTCTATAGCCGTGTCATGTCCGGGCAAGATTGCTGTTAGCTCTTCCACGCTGCGGTCGCTATCGCGCGAGGTGAGTGTCAAGCCCACCTCATCGCCACGCTGCACTGCAAGGCGACCAACCAGTTGGCCCATCGCGCCGTAACCGATCAAAGCGATTCTCATTATGACCTAAACATTCAACTCTAATAAGCCTCAGTTAGGAAGAGCGTGCTTGCACCCGCTGATGCATAACCCATTCAAGTCTAAAAGTACTACTCAAGACGTCCCTCTTTTTCATAAGATTCTCATGTCGGCCGCCAGCACATGAACCAGCTGAACATAGAGGTCGACTGCCCTAAGCAGCTCGCGCTTTGAGATCTGCTCATGTTCAGTATGCGCATTGAGGATGGATCCTGGACCAATTAACAATGGCTTGCCCCATCTCGATAGATAGGGGATATCCGTCGTGAACCGGACGACACATTGTTCGAACTGATCGATGGTATGCAACCGCACGGGATCATGCGCCGATAGATAGTCGATACGAGCACGACTCGCTGCAGCAGCATCGAGCATCGCTTTCACGGGTTCCGCCCTTGTAACCAGACGAATCTGCAGCTCGGCTTGCGCTTCAGCCGCGATGACATTCGGTCTGGTACCGCCGGATATGACGCCGATGTTGCAAGTGGTCTCCCCAAAGACCTCATCCGTCGGCCAGTCGCAATCGCGAATACGTTCGAGTACGTCAAGCAGCTTCTCAATGGCCGACTCGCCCTGCTCCGGATAAGCCGAATGCGCTGCCTGTCCGTTCGCGGTAATCCTTACACGCAGAGAACCCTTCGTGCCGGCAGCGAGACGATTATCCGTTGGCTCGCCGTTGATCAGGTACTGACAGTTGGATGCAGTAGGATGATCATTCGCCCTCTGTGCGCCCAGGCTTGCCATCTCCTCATCCACTGTGAAGAGCAGACCTACTTCATTGATTCCGGCCGCACGCAGCTTCTCAGTCGCAAAGATCTGCGAGGCGATGATTCCCTTTGCATCACACGCGCCGCGACCGTAGATGTTCTCGTTATCTTCCCGGAATGGAATGAAGGGCGGCACGGTGTCCATATGCGTCGAAAGCACTATTGATGGCGACACATCTGTTTTCGCAATAAGATTGAAACGATCAGTATCGACCTGTTGTGTTTCAACGCTGTAACCTAGCTCCCTTAAATATGACAACAAGTAGCTCCCTACCTGAGCCTCCTCACCGGTAATGGAAGGGATCTCAATCAGTCTACGTGTTAGTGCAAAGATATCCACTTCTTCGAACTTTGAACTGGGAACTTTGATAGTTGACTTCACTGAAAAATGCCTCGTGCAATCTTGCAACGGCTTCGACGATGCGACTCTCTTCGATCGCGAAAGTCAGGTTGATGCTCGACGCTCCTTGGGAAATCAACGTGACATTAATATCATCAATCGTGCTGAACACTCGTGCCGCAATGCCTGGTGTCCCGCGCAAGCCTTCACCAACCACACACACAATCGCTCGATTAGCATCCACTGTTACTGTCCCGAGCTGTTGTAGCTCCTCAACAATTGTTGCCAGACCACCCGCATCGTCGAGAGAGAGTGAGACGCTAACCTCAGAAGTCGCAACAACGTCGACCACGGTGCGATGGCGTTCAAAGATTTCGAAGATCGCTCGCAGAAAGCCGTAAGCACCTAGCATACGCGAGGAGGTGACTTGAACTGTTGTGACACCCGTTCTGTGCGCGATAGCTTTCACAGTTCGCGGTGATCTTCCCGTTGTTGCGCACACAAGAGTGCCAGCTTCCTCAGGTGCACGCGAATTACAGACGCGCACAGGGATCCCGGCTTCGACCGCCGGCTGGATAGTTTTGGGGTGCAGGACCTTAGCGCCGAAATATGCCAACTCCGCAGCTTCCGCATACGAAAGGTGGTCGATACGTCGGGCGTTAGGTACCACTCGTGGATCAGCGGTCATTACGCCGCACACGTCGGTCCAGATCTGAATCTCTTGGGCTTCGGTGGCCGCGCCGACGAGTGCGGCAGTGTAGTCTGAGCCGCCGCGGCCGAGCGTGGTTGTCTTGCCATCCACTGTGGCACCAACGAATCCTCCCAACACAGGCACTTGCTCTGACCTTGCAAACGCTCCGAGTTGTCGCCGCAGGGCTGCGAATGTCTCATGCGTGAGCGGTGCGGCACATCCATGCTCATCATCTGTCACAATGCAGCAGCGAGAATCAATGAGTTCAGCTTTTATGCCGCGCCCTCGCAGAAATGCAGCAATCAAATGACTCGAGAGCAGCTCACCGTATGCGGCGATCTTGTCTTCTGCTTCAGGACTGAGGTACCGCTCCAACGACAGCAACCGCAAAAGTCCCTCAATCTCTCTCCTGGTGGAATCGATATAAGCAGAGATGGTGAGTCCGTCCTCGTGATCGAGTTTCGCTACAATCTCCGAATGCCGCGCGAAGTGCCGGTCAAGATTGCCCATCGCCCCTGAGAAGTCTCCTTGTGCGGCCTTGGCAGCGCTGGTCAGTAATGCGTCAGTCATGCCGCTCATTGCCGAAACCACGACCACCGGCAGGGAATCTTGGTCACGCGATACAATGTGTGCAACGCGTTCGAATGCGTGAGCATCCTCTACGGAGGTACCGCCGAATTTCATTACTATCGGTTTAGAAAGGGACATAACTGTCAGCAAAAAAGGTCGATCGTGAATGAACACGACCGACCTCTTTTTATGAAATCGTTATTCGATTACGCTCAGACTCTCGATGAGCGCTTCGAAATGTTTGCGTCGTAGCTCTCCACCCAAATCGGTGACAGTTCTGCGGATTTAGCCGCAGGAACCAACCCGTTGCCGGCGAAGGAACGACAACGAGCTTCGGCGACCTACCCCTTTCAACAACATCTCGAATCCTTCACTCGAATGTCAGACGTCAGTGTCTGCTGGCAGCTGTTTACTCTTGGAGGCCGCGCCTCTACACGGATTAAGAAAGATCAATCAGAAAGGATGTGGCTCAATCTAACGGCAAGCTGTAAGGTTGTCAAGAAGCTTGTACCTGCGGAATGCTTATTTCTTAAACCAGACTACCTGTGCTAATGCGGTGAGGTAGCTTTGGTCTTCAAGGCGTTCTTGTACTTGCGGACCTAGCTTTCAAGTCTACCTCTTTTGCCGAGAACCTCATTCACAATGCGCGGGTCACGGGTTCGATCCCCTTCTGCTCCACCAATAACAATCCCGCTCAACCCGCTCACAATCCACTCTGTGAGTTCTTACATAGCCGTCCTTGCTACCTCTGCCTCCTTAATCTGGTAACTGCATCGTAATTGAAGCATAGAGACATTAACACCACGGCGGAACCCCCCCGTCGTCGTTAGTGATATCTCAAAAAGTCGATTCACCAAATCACACGACCCCTCCGCCGCGAATTCTCAAAGAAAGCGAAACGCGTATAATCTTCCATAACCCGACTTGGACATAGGCCGAACGTACCTGAGCCAGCAATGAGCACGACGGAAATACAACTGGTGCGAAAGGGTTTGGGCGGCGCGAATCCGCTGTTGGCGCCGGGAACACTGGCCGTAGCGGGTCTTCTTGCGTTGGCCGCTACTTATAAGTATTTGGTTGGCGGGGATATGGAGAGCACTTCAAAGAGGTAAGGGCAAAGAGCAAAGGGGGAGGCTTTCTCCTTCAACTCTTTGCCCTTCGCCCTTTGCCCTTAGCTCTTTGCTCTGCTCGTCTTACGCGGCGCGATTAAGCGCGCGTGCAGCAAGAGTAAGAGAAGCGATGGCGAAGATGCCGAGCCCGACACCTTCGAGCATAAGCACACGTGACGAGGCGATTCCTAGAAGGCTGAACCTCAATAGATCTACCTGCCACGTCATCGGGTTGAGGTATGCCAGAACGCGAAACCAGATAGGTAAGTTGGTTAAAGGGTAAAACATCGAACTGAAAAACATAAGCAGGATGTACGCCGCGCTCAGCATTGTGTTAAATGCATCCATCCGCGCAAGCTGAATAGCGAACACGCTGAACAGAAAGAACCATCCAGCCGTCGCAGTGATTACTATTGCTGCGGTCAGTAGAATCAAATCCCATCGAATCGGAACACCCATCGCTACAGCTCCGAGTATTATCGCCAATCCTGACCCGATCACCGCTAGTAGAACGTTGAAGCCGATCTTGCCGATTAGAAGCTGAGTGCGCGTAATGGGATATGTCAGCAGTTCGTAGAAGATTCCGGAATCCTTGTCCATGAAAAACCCCCAGGAGGTATTCATGGCGACCGAGAAGGTGACCATCCCAAGCACGCCGGGAACCAGGAATGCGGTATAGCTGAATGCCTGTCCTTCGACGGCAATTGATCCGCCGAGCATTCGCTCAAATCCCATTCCAAACAGGATCAAGTAAGCCAGCGGAACGAACAAATCCCAAAACACAAATCCGATATTCGTGATTCTCTGTCGATAATCGCGGTAAAAAACAGCGCCAATGCCACTCATCTGGTCTCCTTCACGAGGGTAATAAAGATCTCCTCCAGCGTAGGACCACGTACTTCAAACTGTAGTATCGGGGTAACTCGAGAAATCTCAGAGAGCTTTTCCAGCAAGGAGGCCTCCTCGCCCTGGAACACCATCTCGACATGGCTGCCATCAATCTGCAATTCCACGGGCTGGAGCGCTTGAAGACGGTTAACGAGGTCGCCGTTCGTATCTGCAAACGACAGATTCACGCGAAACATCTGCGTGGAGAGCTTGCGTAGCTCGCGCAGCGTCCCAGAAGCCATCGAGCGACCGCGGTCCAGGATCATGATGCTTTCGCATAGCTCTTCTGCTTCGCTGAGAACCTGGGTTGTCAGTAAAATTGTTCTCCCGTTCCGTGCCTCAGCACGCAATCGATCCATTACGCGGCGCTTCATGAGGGGATCCATTCCCGTGGTGGCCTCATCGAGAATGATCACCGGCGCGTCAATCATAAAAATCTTCGCTACCTGGATACGCCGCTTGGTGCCCAGACTCAACTCTTGTACGGTATCGCGAAGCAGCGCAACAAGTTCGAACTCCTCGGCCAACACCTGCAGCCTTTTTTCTGCGGCGGCTGACCCCACGCCATGCAGATAAGCGTAAATAAGCAAGTTGTCCCTCACTGTAAGCAGATTCTCGGTGGCCGTCTGCTGGAGCACTACAGTCAACTGTTGTCGCGTGAGTAGCGGTTCATGGGCCACGTCGAATCCCATTACTGCAGCACGCCCTGAAGTAGCAGGCGTAATTGTGCTTAAGATCTTTACGAGTGTGGATTTGCCAGCGCCATTCGGTCCCAGTAAACCATAGATGCGGCCCTGCGGAACCTGAAAGGAAAGTCCGTCCAAGGCTCGGACCGATTCACCGTTACTGGTACGGTAAAGTTTTCTCAGTTCTTCAACTTCAATAGCGTCGGTCATCTGCCGCAGTATTATCCATCATTGTCGCTCCGAGCAACTTCTGTCTGATTACGCCTGACATTCATCGCTTTAACCCGCCTTGGTCGGCCGTTCTGCTTGCTGAGGGATCGGCGGCCATCTTATTCTCCATATAGTCAACTCTAAGACATAAGCCCTATTTGGTAACGATGTAAGGTAGGCATCCTTCAGGCAAACTTGTTCGTACCATTACTTTGGAAATAGACTAGGCCGATCCCTGTTCCTCCAGGAATGAAAGCGACTACCGAAGAAATTATCGCTCATTACCGAATAATGGAGCCGCTAGGCGCGGGCGGCATGGGCGCGGTTTACAAGGCCTATGACAAGAAGCTGCATCGGATCGTCGCGCTCAAGCTTCTCCCATCGGACTACGTTTCTCAGCAAGATCGCCGCAACCGCTTTCTACAAGAAGCTCGCGCGGCATCGGCTCTGAATCATCCTCACATTCTGACCGTCTACGAAGTCGGGGAAGACAATGGTATTCCCTACATTGCTATGGAGTATGTAGAGGGCCAAACGCTGCGTCAGAAGATTAGGTCTCGCGCACTACAGCTCAAGCAGTCATTAGAAATCTCCGTTCAAATCGCCGAAGGCATTGCGAAGGCCCACGAAGTGGGAATCATCCATCGCGACTTGAAACCTGAAAATCTAATGATCAGCCGAGATGGCTACGCCAAGATTCTCGACTTTGGCCTGGCAAAACTCGTTGCCCAGCGCGAGCGCGCGCTCGTAGCCGACAGCGAACAGAAGACCCTAATCCGTGTTGAAACGGATTCTGGGACGCTTATTGGAACTGTCAATTACATGTCGCCTGAGCAATTGCTGGGACAGCGCGTTGACCGCCGTTGCGACATTTTTTCTTTCGGCGTTGTATTGTGCGAAATGCTAACGGGCGACTGTCCTTTCGTCCATGAGAACCGAATCGACACGATGCACGCGATTCTCCATGAAGAGCCAAAACTGCCGGAAGCAATCAAGTCGGAACTTCCGGTGAGCCTGCACCGAATCCTTACTAAAGCTCTCCAGAAAGCGCCGAAGAGCCGCTATCAAACTGTTAAAGAGCTAGCGACCGAACTGAAAACCGTCATGCGCGAGCTCGAAATGGGCAAGGCGGTCTTCGCACCAACTAGCACCAGGCTGGTCTTGAAACGGACGCCAGGAACGCGATCCGGCTCGATAGACTATGAAAAAGAGTTGAACGAATCTCAATTCAAGGCAGTTATGACGACTGAGGGCCCATTGCTGATCGTTGCCGGCGCGGGCACGGGAAAAACGCGGACTCTGGTTTATCGGGTGGCGCGTTTGATTGAGATTGGCGCGCGACCTGAGTCGGTTCTGCTGCTTACTTTCACCCGGCGAGCAGCCACCAGCATGCTTGCTCGCGCAGCATCGCTGGCTGACGCGCGCTGCCAGCGAGTCTCCGGAGGCACGTTTCATTCACTTGGGCACTCAGTCTTGCGAAAATTCTCTAAGCAAGCATGCGTCCAAAGCAATTTTACCGTTCTCGATCAGAGCGATACCGAAGACCTGATTGACCTGCTGCGCCGTCAAATGCAGCTAACCAAAAATCGTCACTTTCCGCGCAAACGAACTATCGCAGCCATCTTCAGCATGATGGTCAACAAGGTAAGTTCGATGAAGAAGGTGCTCGACCAATTCTATCCACAGTTTATTGATGAGCGTCGCAGTCTTGAAGGGCTGTTCAAATCCTTCGAAGAATTCAAACGCGCGCGCCACATGCTTACTTATGACGATTTGCTGGTGCGTTTGCGGGAAGCGCTCGAAGCGCACAACGGACTGCGGGAACAACTATCTGATCAGTACCGATACATAATGGTCGATGAGTATCAGGACACCAACAAACTTCAGGCGCAAATTGTGCGGCTAATGACAGCGACGCACGATAACGTGGCAGTTGTGGGCGACGAATTCCAATCCATCTATTCTTTTCGCGGGGCGACTCATAGAAATATGTTGGAGTTTCCCAAACTCTTCCCCTCTGCGCAGATCATTAAACTGGAGGAGAACTTCCGCAGCACTCAACCCATTCTCGAAGTGGCCAATGCGATCATGGCCGATGTCAAGGAAGGTTACAAAAAGCGCCTGTTCTCGCGCATTGAGGGCGGCGACTCTCCTGTGATCGTCGGTGCACATGACGAAAATGAACAGTCGCAGTTCGTTGCGCAACGTATAGAAGAGCTGCATGAGGCGGGTGTGCCTCTCAACGAAATCGCCGTCTTGTTTCGCTCAAGCTCTCACTCGTTTGACTTGGAAATCGAACTTGGTAAGCATGGCATCCCCTTTCGCAAATTTGGCGGCATCAGGTTTGCTGAATCGGCTCACATCAAAGATGCGCTGGCCTTCCTGCGCGTAGTCGTCAAGCCCTCGGACACGCTCTCGTGGTTTCGCGCGCTCAAACTAATCGAACACATTGGTGACGCAACGGTCTATCAGATACTCGAGCATCTCGGCGTTGAACGGAGAGAGTTTAGATCCTTGAGAACGAAAGCGAGTGTTTTCAAGAAACTGCATCGATTTCCAGCGCGCGCGAGTTACAAGGCCCAACTCGGCCGGCTGGCACGCGTGTTGACAAGTGTTCTAGAGAGTAAATCTCCGCACGAACAGCTCTCAGCCGTGCTGCGTTTTTACCGGCCGCTTCTCAAAACCAAGTATGATGACTCCCCACGGCGTGGGCGCGACCTCGAACATCTGCAAGCAATTGCGAAGAGATACAAGAGCTCCACGAAGTTGCTAGACGATGTCGCCCTGGACCCATCGGCTTCGGCTCAAGGAGATGGTGCGAGGCGGGGAGGGGGATTCGTTACGCTCTCGACGGTCCATTCGGCGAAAGGTCTGGAGTGGAACAGCTTGTTTGTGATCTGGATGACAGACGGTTGGTTTCCTTCAAACCGCTTCCAGGACGAGTTTGATGATTTGGAGGAAGAGCGGCGGTTGCTTTATGTCGCTACAACGCGCGCAAAGCGAGATCTTCACTTCGTCTATCCGATCAATGTATACCGTGGCCCGGAAACTGATTCCTTTCCGGCGATCTCTCGTTTTCTGGAACCCATCCCAGCTACAATCCTTCCGCACGCATCGCTGTTGGGGGAAGCCCTTTAATAAGTTAATTTTTTAGAATCGCCTGAGCAGCAGCTTGCTGTCGCCCCATCCGAGAGCCACTAAGCGCAATATCGGCCCGCTCCCACGACTTCTTGAACCGTGCTTCAACTAGATTAGCTTCATTGTTCTTGCCTTGCGCTCGCAGTGCCTGCATCAAACCAAACAAGGCCCAGCCGTTATTCCGATGGCGGTTGAGGTCTGCCCAATACACCGTTTCCGCCTCTGCCGGGCGATTAGCTTCGAGAAGAATGGCACCGAGAGCATGACGCGGCGGATAGTGCCACTCCGCGGGTTCGGTATAGACCAGTGCGTCTTCCAGCCGAACAGCGCGCTCAAGGTGCGCAATAGCGCCGTCGTACTCTTTCCTTGCCGCGGCGATCTCACCCGCAAGAACCTCAGGGGCTATCGAAAGTACTGCGCGGGCAGTGTTCGGCGAAAAGAGTGGCTGATCAAGGGACTTATCCTTGAACAGTTCTTTCAGTTTGGCTAGTTCCTGGTCGGCAGCATCAGTCTGCCCTTTTGCAAGCAAGGCTAAGCCGCGAGCGTAATGCCATATGCCGCGTGCATAGGAACTAAAAGCCGGCGGCTCGGGCTCTTGCAGCATTTCATCCCACCTTCCAAAACGCGTCAGTGCGTAATACGGCACAACGCGAAATATTGCCAACAGAGGGACCTGTTTGAGGGCTTCGTCGTCAACCTTCGAGGCGGCTTTCCGGGCCGACTCAATTGCTAACTTGCTGCGGCCGTCAAAAGAAGCAGCGAACCAAAGGAAATGAATATTGTGTGGGTAATAGCCCATTGGATAGAGGCCTTGTGCCTGGCACTGAGTGATGTAATCTTCATCGGCCACGATAGCCAATTCGTTGCTGCGAGCAGCATCGGCGTACCGTCCTACCCGCTGGTAGATATGAGCAGGCATGTGGACCATGTGTCCGGCAGCAGGCATGAGTGTGAGCAGGCGATCCGCGGCACCCTCGGCTTTATCCACCTTGTTGGTTGATTCCAGCAAGTGGATGTAGAGGTGAAGCGCACCCGGGTGTTGGGGATTCCGTTCAATTACTTTTTCGATAATAGCGACTACTTCAGCCATTCCCTCGTAGGGTTGTCCATCGCGAGTCCAGTATCCCCACGGCCGCAGGTCCATCATCGCTTCCGCATAAAGGGCAGCGGCGTCCAGATCGTCAGGAAAGCGTTCGCTAAGTTTCCGCATCGCCGCGGCATAGGCGCGATCGCGGTTGCCCCGCTCTTCAGCCTTGCCGGAGTACCGTCCAACCAGCGCGTCAATGTAGGCCTGTTCGCGCATTGAACCCTTCGACTTCAACGTCACCGCCTTTTGGACCAGCTCAAGGGCTTTTGCCTCATTGTTTGGATCCATTGCAGCGTTAATATTTGGACCGAGGACCAGCGCCTGACCCCAATAGGCCATTGCTAAGTCCGGATCCAACCGTGCTGCCTCTCGAAAGGCCCTCCCAGCTTCCGCATGATTAAAGGCATACGAAAGATTCAGGCCCTGATTCATAAAGAGTTGCGCCTGCTTGCTCTTGGTTGTCACAGGAAAGGAGTGCTTGCCCAGGTTTTGCAAACGCGGTGCTAACGCACCGGTTGGCGAAGGCTTGTCCTGCTCGCCGGTCTGCTTGTAGTGGATGTGGTTAGGGCCCTTCGAGTCGTCTTGGGCCAAGGCGCTGTGCTGTAGCGAAACAAACGCAATAACAAGGGCGATAATTACACGTGGAAACCGTTTGGATATCAGCATGGCTGTCTCATTTCTTATTTAATCTGCAAGTCGGATTGCTTTGTGCGAGGATATTACAGCGATTGAGTTGATCTCCTCAAGAGCTCTCTTGGCTAGAAATCCAACTTTCCGACAGACTGCAGGAAATGCGGCACAAACTCCCAATCTCAAACAGGTCCAAGCTACAACCCTCTGGAGAGCGCCTAATTTAGCCAGACCTCACTGCAAAGGCGGATTCTTTCACGAGCGTTGATGCTTCCGGCGGGTGGCCGTGCTATCATTTAATTCCCTTTTTCATAAATCAACAGGGCTTTATTTATCAACCGGGATTACGCAGGTTGGATAGGTGAATTCCCCCTTGAGCGCACGCCCTCTGCCTGGGAACGATGATGCCATTAGTCGTCGGTATCAAAGTCTGCTCCAGGTTACTGAATCAATCTCCTCGCATACGAACATCTCTGAGCTCTTCAAAGAATTGCCGGGAATGGGTAGGCAATCAATTCTCGGCGCGGGCGGCCTTCGCGGTAACGGAGGGTCAGGGCAAACAATCATCATATGGAGTACTTTGGTTTAGTGCCCGCACCGAAATCGACAAGGCGAACCGCTTGGTAACCTTCTCAGATTTCAAGGTGACGAGAATGAACTTTCCCTCGGCGCCGGATCGAGCCGCCAGCTACCAAGGCGCATTGCAGGCCCGCGCTCAAGAGAAGGGCGAAGTGATTGCGCTGGATCGTCTCCTAGCCGACTTGGCCATCAATCAAGCGGCGACAGTTGGCGCCGGCCACGCAGTCAAAAATGATCCCCCACAAATATTTTTCAGCACGAGGCCGGCGATTCTAATCCTGGTCGACGGCAGCCCTGAGCTTCGTGCAGTCAAAGAAACCAAGTTGGAGCGAGTGGCCAATACGCGCGTTCTCATTCTGCATGATCAGGAAAAGAATAAATATTTTCTGCACCTTATGGACGGATGGCTGGAAGCGGCCAACATTGCGGGCCCGTGGGGTCCTTCTGAATGGCTTCCAGATGATTTGCCGAAGGCGTTGGAAGAAGCGACCGTCTCAAAGCAAGTAGATCTGTTAGACGGATCCGCCTCGGGTGCCTCGACAAAGTCTTCGTTGAAAGAAGCTGCCAGGCAAAACATGCTTCCTGTGATTTATGTCAGTACGGTCCCTGCCGAGTTACTGCAAACTCAGGGTGAGCCCCAAGTCGCGGTGATCGAAGGGACACAGCTCGTTTTCGGGACCAATACAGAAAATGACATCTTCGTTTATACGCCAACTCAGGACCATTACATTCTAATTGCGGGTCGTTGGTTCAGTTCTCAGTCGATGAATGGACCATGGCATTTCGTGCCGGCAGATGAGCTGCCCGTGGACTTTGCGCAGATTCCGGCCACTCATCCGAAGGCGAATGCCCTGGTCGCAGTCGCAGGCACTCAGCAAGCAAAGGAGGCGCTGATCGCCAACAGTGTTCCCCAGACGGCGACCATTAGACGTGGCGCAGCTACGCTTAGGCTGACTTACGATGGAGCGCCAAAATTCAAACCAATCGAGAACACAACGCTAGAGTACGCAGTTAACACGGCCACGCCAGTGATCAAAGTTGACTCGCAGAATTATTACGCGGTTCAGAACGGTGTTTGGTTCGTGTCGACCGGTCCCGTTGGTCCCTGGGCTGTAGCGACTTCAGTGCCCGCGGTAGTTTATTCAATTCCGTTGAGCTCGCAGTTGCACTACGTAACCTACGTGAAGATCTACGAATCGACTCCGGAAGTGGTCTATGTCGGTTATACACCGGGCTATTACGGCACGGTTGTTTCTTCGAGCAACGTGGTTGTGTACGGCACGGGTTGGTACTATCCCCCTTACGTGGGCACCTATTGGTATGGCGCGCCCGTACACGTATGGTTGCGGTGCGGCATTCTCCTGGGGCGTGGCTGCGGGTTGGGGGTTAGCATATGAGTACGGGTACTACTGGAGCAATTATTACTATCCGGCGCCCTGGTGGGGACCGGTAGGTTATGCGGGGGTCGCGTACTACGGTGCTTACGGCTGGAGTGGGGTTGCCGCGACGAATATCTACGGACAATGGGGCAGCGTCGCGTACTCTGGAACGAAAGCGGCGTGGGCCAACGCCTACACAGGCAACGTCGGTCGCGGAGCGTACACGGGTGTGAATACAGCTACAGGTACAAGATACGCGGCTCGAGGAGGAACCAACACCAACGTTTATACCGGGACGACTGTTACTGGGGGTGGGGCCGCCACGTACAACCCAAACACAGGCCGCATTAGCGCTGGCCAGGCTGGTGTGGCCAGCAACCCTTATACGGGAAATAGTGCTGCCGGCGCCCGCAGCGCAAGTTACAACCCGCAAACTGGCGTCGTCAGCGGACGTTCAGCTGGCGGTGTGCGAAGTGGATCTGCCGGACAGGTCACAGCCGGCAGCAGTGCGTTCGCCTATAACACCAAGACCAATACAGGCGTCGCGGTGGCGAATAACAATGTCTACGCGGACAAGAACGGAAATATCTATCGCTACAACCCGTCCACAGGTGTGCAACAACGAACTGATGGCGGATGGCAAAGCGTGCAACGTTCGCAAGATAGAAGTTGGGTGCAGAATTAGCAACAAGCACGCAATCTGGGTCAACAGCGCACGCAGAACTTCAGCTCAATGAGAGGTAATCTGGGCGGCGGCGGTGGTTTCCGTGGCTTGGGAGGGCGGCGCCGATGAATCAACTGCAACAGCATTTTCCTGAGGCCCCGAGCTAACCACTTGAGTTGCCGGTTTCAGGGATGGGTGGGAAGAAGCATCATGAAAAGACTCCTTTTCGTAACGTTGACAATCTTTATTGGCTTGCTTGGCGCGACACGGGCGAACGCCCAACAACTGCGGGACGTTGTACGCCAGGTGGATCCTTCCGTCGTGGTAATCAAGACGGTTGAGAAGAATGCATTGCCGGTTCCACAGAGTGTATTCGTAAGCTCGCCGGGACTTGGCTCGGGCGTGAGATACAGGACGGAAGAATTCTTACAGCCGCTCACGTAGTGCAGGCCGCGGACAAGATCGAAGTTGAGTTCATCGACGGGCAGGTGGCTCCCGCAAAGGTGATAGCCTCGCTGCCGCGCGCCGATGTGGCGATGCTCAAACTTGATTGGGTGCCGTACAACGCAGTGTCCGCCCGGCTCGGCGACTCTGACAAAATGCAGGTTGGCGACGACGTTTTTATTATTGGCGCGCCCTACGGCATTGGCCATAGCGTCTCGGTCGGGCACGTCAGTGCGCGTCGTGCAGCACCCATTTCCTTTGGCGCAGTAAAGCCCG
>DATEUF010000180.1:0-16406 GCA_035283325.1 Pyrinomonadaceae bacterium
CTTGTTCGCGCTCGGCAATCTCCGCCTGAAGCAGGGCCACAGTCTTCGATAACTCCCTGGTTCTCTCATCAACCCGTGTTTCCAGTTCGTCATGAGCTTTCTGCAACGCTTCCTTGGCTTGTCGTCGCTCCATAATGTCACGCACGGACCCTCTGATGAGAAGTCCGGTGCCTGTGATGAAAAAACCCATGGCTGTGTTCAGCGCCATGGGTATCGAGCGACCGCCATACATCAGTGGCGCTCCATACAAATAGCCGAGTAAAAACGCGATTCCGATAAAGGCGACCACGACTGACAGCACCTTCGCTGTGTCTTGCGTCCATCGCCGCTCGGGCCATGTCATCAGAAGGAGCGCGGAGCTGAGGAGGAGGAAGGTGATGGCAGTGAAGAATGCCATTTTCCCAACTGGTGCCAACCCAAGCCGTTCTGCTGGAAAACTGAAAAACCAGTGATCTACTCTTAGATCTGTAGCGGTCAAATATTCACTTAAACGCGCAAGCACCAGGATGGCCGTAAGGACCGCCGCACCTCTGGTTAGACGTGAAGATTTTCGCGACTCTATTACTAGACACATACCGAGCAAAAGAAAAACCAGTGCCGTATTCGGTGCCATAGGAATGAAGCTGGCGGAAATGCCTCTAAGCGTAGCGGAGCCAATGAACCAGCCGGATAGAGCGCCTCCGCTGATTATTACCACTAAACAGCCGCAAAATTGCCAGATGCGGTCATACGGGGTTAGGGGCAAGGGTTTTGCTTTCATTCGATCGATTGGGATAAGGAGACGATGTGATTCACGTAGCAAGAAGCTTTTTGGGGGCGGTTAGATGGTCCCTACGGGGGAATTTGAACCCCACCTTGTGAGATCGACGTTGTTCAGCTGATCAGTTTCGGCTAACGGCTGGGGTTGGTCAAGCAAAAAGTCCTGGAGTCGCAATAACTCGTCTATAGTCGCGAAGTTGAGCTATCGCAGGGTTTGGGAGTATTAAGATCCTCAGGAGATTGGTACCCAGGTCTGGGATAACTGTCGGATTGTTCAATCGACGAGATACGCGTGGTGACAACGTTGGAGTCACCTCATCGTCGAATGGTCCTGATCTAGCGGTGGGTAGCTTCCGATCCGCTGGCGCGTTCCAAATCACAATCGTCCAACTTGCGCCTCCACTCTTACTTGTAAATAGTCGCTCCCGCTCAAAACATCTGGGCCTCTGCTTAAGGAACTAGCAATGTATCTAAAATTCTGTATATCGTTTTGGCTTCCCCCAGGTTGTTGAGCCCTGTGGCTTTCAAACTTCCATCGAAATTTCACATCAGGCCTTTGCAGAACGTCAGATATGTGTTCTTTTCAGATAGTGACGACGACCACTTGGCTCAACCCGAGCAGAGGTCCTCGCGGCTAACGGCAAATGTGAACACAGAATCAGGGGCGGCAGGTCATGTCTTACGAGGCACAGAATTTTGATCACTTGCTGGGAACTTGGGGTTTAGCGACCGCCTTCTAAGAAACCACTTCACCCTATATCGAGGCTATGTAACCAACGTTAATTTGCTTATCGATCTGTTGAGCGCGTTGGATGAGCAGACTAGAGCTGGGCGTCCAGAGTATTCAGAGTTGAGGCGTCGATTTGCCTGGGAATTCGATGGTATGCGGCTGCACGAGTACTATTTCGGCAACATGGCCAGAGCAGGCAAAGAGATCGACAAGTATTCTCGCTTTTACAGAAAACTCTTTGATCGATTTTGGTTCTTACGACAAGTGGTAGCGAGATTCGCGTACGGTTGACGTCGGATCGACCGCGTTAACACGCGCGACCATCGCGAGTTGAGGTGAAATGCAATGAAGATCCTTTTGGCCGTGGACGGATCGCCTTATACCGATATGGTGTTAAAGGAAGTCGCTAGCAGACCGTGGCCTCCTGGCAGCGAAGTCAAGATTCTTGGTTGCGCTCATCTCAGGATTCCTGACATTCCCGATCCCTTACTGATTTACTGTTACAGTCGCCGCTCAAATGACTGTCATGGAGTCGCACAAGATCAGTGAAGAGGTCGCGCGCCGGGTCAAGGAGAGAATTGGAGGCGTAGCGGAAGTTCTCGTCCATATTGGCGCCGCAGGTTTCCATTGATGAACCTTGTGTGTCTCGTACAGAGGGAATCGGCAGTTTTGGCCTCTCAGGTTTGAATATTGGCCCACAAGGTGAACACCCTCTGGCCCGCGAGCCAGATAAAATCCTAGTTCACCAGGAAGTAGATATTCCGATGGTACTCAAGTAGTTCCGGCTGTGTGAGCATAGGGTGTCATCTGCACTGAACTTGTTCTTTCCAGAGTAACCGTAAAGATCTGACAGAGCCGGGGCAAAGGACTTTGCCTTGGTCGCCTTTGGAGCGCCAGTTACAGAACCTCAATCGACAGATGCGTTTTACTTACGTGCTTATCTTCAGTCTGCTTGGTAACGTGGGAGCGCTGACCGGCGCCGGCGTCTTGTTGATGTTTCCAAAGCTTCACGATCGTTTGAAGACGATCCTGCTCGCATACGCAGTAGGGACACTTCTGAGTGCCGCATTCATGGGTCTAATCCCAGAGGCAATAGAGCATCATCAAGCGGAGCGGGTCCTCTTGGTAATTCTTGCCGGGCTATTCGGTTTCTTCTTCCTGGAAAAAATCCTGCGACTACCTCACATCCACGGGCATGTAGCAGAACAACATGATTACACGGGCGAACGTCATACGATTCATCCAGCCGGCTTCCTTATTCTTGTAGGAGACGCCTTCCACAACTTTGTAGACGGAATCGTAATAGCAACCGCCTTCTCGGTCTCCGTACAATTGGGGGTGCTTACGTCTCGCCGTAGTCGCGCACGAAGTGCCTCAGGAGTTGGGCGATTTCACTATCCTACTTCAGAGCGGCTGGAGCGCCCCGAAAGGCGTATTGGATGAATCTCTTGTCAGCGCTGGCAACCTTGCCCGGAGGTTTGCTCGGATATGTGGCGCTTCAGGCTATAGAACCTCACATCCCATACTTGTTAGCAATAGCCGCTGCGAGCTTTCTCTACATAGCTACGGTAGACCTTGCTCCGATTCTTCATCACGAATCGGGGTTCAAAGAGAGCCTCTCGCAGATGGCGGGCTTGCTTCTGGGGACTGGGACGATATCGCTATTGCACCACCTGCTCAGGTGACGAGCAGGATGCGTCCATTGCTTTCGTTGCTTACGTTGGAACGGCTGTGTTAATAAGCCAGTGACGCGAACTGAAGGCGATCAGAGCCGCACCTTCTCTTGACGAGTAGGGCCACTCTATTCAAGATATGCAAGTTGCATTTTAGAAGTGGAGACTGGCTACTTTCGCCTCGCTATGGTGCTCGGCTAAGTAAATGAAGCTGGCTGTTCGCAGAGCGAGTCCGAGGTTCTCTAATTACAATTACACGTCATAATTACACGTCGATTACATCGGGCATGTCACACTCGGCAACACCGAAAAAACGATGTGCGCTGGGCCTGATGGCAAAGGCGCCGCTTGCTGGCGAAGTAAAGACGCGGCTGGTGCCACCGTTGACTTCCGCGCAAGCCGCAGCGCTAAATATCTGTTTCCTTCGCGATATGGCGACCAACATCGCTGCTGTGGCGGCCGAATGCCGGGCAGAAGGTTTGGTAGTTTACACGCCCATCGGTGCGGAAGCTGCATTTGACGGCATACTGCCCGAAGGATTTGAGTTTCTGGCGCAGCGCGGTGAATCTTTAGGTGCTCGTCTGTGCAATGCCACCGCCGATCTATTGAAAGATGGTTACAGTTCCGTTTGTCTGATCAATTCCGACAGCCCCACACTGCCACGCTCAATGCTTGACCGGGCTATCGAGTCACTCGCGAGCGACGGCGATCGCGTGGTGCTCGGGGCCGCGGACGATGGTGGCTATTATCTGATCGGCTTGAAGCAGGCACATCGCAATCTCTTCGAGCGCATCGCCTGGAGCACAGCCGATGTGCTTTCCCACACCGTCGAGCGCGCCGCCGAGATCGGCCTTGAGGTCGAGATGCTGCCGCGCTGGTACGACGTTGACGACGCAGAGACCCTCAACCGACTTTGTGAAGAGTTATTCGCCACTCACCGACAAGATGGTGCCTATTCCGCGCCTCACACGCGTGCCTTTTTGGCTGCGCTGATCGAGAAAGAAGGAGCGCGGCGCGTGTGTCCGAAACTCTTCAGTGGATGAAGGCATGACAAAAAATCTGCCCGCCACGCAGAAGGGTTCGAGCTCAAGCCGGATCGCAATCATGCTGATTGTGCTTGGCCTCACCTCGCTGGTGTTTTATCGGATTGGCCTCCGCGCTGAGGGCACGAAGGACATCATTTGGTTTCTCAAACTCGTTGGTGTTCAGAGCGCGCTTTACTTTGTAGCCGCCTGGCTCATCCTGCGTGGGAGAGAATCACGTTCCGGGCTGATCATCGTACTACTTTTTGCCGCGCTCTTCCGGCTCGCCATAATTTTCTCACCGCCTTATCTCTCCGACGATATCTATCGCTACATCTGGGACGGTCGGGTGCAAGCAGCCGGCATTAATCCTTACCGCTACATTCCCGCCGATGAAGCACTTTTCAGACTTCGCGACGAAACAATTTATCCAAAGATCAACCGCCGCGACTACGCACGCACCATCTATCCGCCAGTTGTGGAGGCTATCTATTTTCTGACGACCCGCCTCAGCGAATCAGTCACGTGGATGAAGGCGACGATGGTCGGCTTTGAAGCTGTTGGCATCTGGGCCATCATTCAATTGCTCGCTTCATTCGGGCTGCCTAGTCAGCGGATTTTGATTTACGCCTGGCACCCTTTGGTGATCTGGGAATTCGCCGGCAGCGGACACCTTGATGCGATAGCCATCGCGTTATTCGCGCTCGCGCTGCACGCAAGCCGTAAGAAGGCGGAGGTTGCAGCGGCCGTCGAACTAGCGTGCGCCACGTTGGTGAAGTTCTTCCCGCTAGCGCTGTTCCCTGCGCTCTACAAACGTTGGAGTTGGAAGATGCCGCTGGCCTTCGCGATCACGATCTTCGTCGCGTACTTGCCGTATCTGAGTGTTGGCCCCAGGGCAGCGATCGGCTTTTTGCCAGACTATGCGAAAGAAGAGGGCTTGATCAGCGGTGGACAATTTTATTTCTTGAGTCTGACTCGCGCGCTGTTTGGGTCGAGTGTGCCGAACGCGGCATTTGTAATTCTTGCTTCTGTTTTCATGAGCGGGATCGCCGTGTGGGTGCTTTTGAGAAGGAGAAGAAGCGACAGCTACGTTAAGCGTGCGGCTTTGCTGGCGACCGCGATTACCGTCCTCTTCGCGCCACACTATTCCTGGTACTTTGCGTGGCTGGTTCCGTTCCTGTGCTTTGTGCCGCTCGCTTCGATGTTCTATCTTACCGCGGCGAGTTTTATTCTCTATGGAACGTGGTTGGGCGATGAGCCAGGTCAGGTGTTCCGACTGAAGAGTTTCGTGTATGTTCCGTTTGCTTTGCTGGGAGCCGTGGAGCTTTTTGCCTGGCGAAGGAGGGTTGCGCTCGCTCGGTCCCGGCTTCCGAAACAAACCCTCGGAAGCGATGTCAACGGAACGATGACAGAGTAGAAAAGAAAAGTGTGGAGACGTCAGGAATGCGCGCACTCGTAACAGGCGGAGCCGGCCTGATCGGCTCACACATCGCTGATCTTTTGCTGCTCGAAGGGTGGCAGGTCCGCATACTCGACAACCTCGAGCCGCAGACACACCGCAAGGGTAAACCAGCTTGGATCCCGCAGTCTGCTGATTTTATCGAAGCTGACATTCGCGATCGTTCGGCGGTTACGGCGGCGCTGCGCGATATCGACGTGGTCTTTCACGATGCAATCTATGGCGGGTACATGCCGGAGATCGCGAAGTTTGTTCATGTCAACAGCTTTGGTACTGCGCAGATGCTCGAAATCATTCGCGACGAAAACCTACCAGTAAAAAAGGTCATCGTGGCATCATCGCAAGCAGTTTACAGTGAGGGCGCCGCAAACTGTCGGCAGCATGGCGTCGTCTTTCCATCGGTGCGTCCTGCCCAGCAACTACGCAGCGGAGATTTTGCGGTTCACTGCCCGCACTGTGGCGCGGAAACGACTTCGGTTCCGACAGGAGAAGGAGCTCCGATCCGTGGTGAATCAGTCTACGCGATTACGAAGATCGATCAGGAGCGTTTGGTATTGATCTGGGGTCAACAGATTGGTATTCCCACAGTTGCGTTGCGCTACTCGTGCACATATGGTCCACGGCAATCGGTGTTCAATCCCTACACCGGAGTCATCGCGATCTTCTGCACACGTTTGCTGAATGACCAATCGCCCGTGTTCTACGAAGATGGCTTCCAGACGAGAGACCTTTGTTTTGTCGAAGACATCGCGCGCGCAAATCTACTTGCGGCGACCTGCGACACGCTCGACGGGCAGGCTGTGAATGTCGGCAGTGGCAAAGCCGCGACCATTCGTGAAGTTGCCAGAATAATCTCCGAAGCGTTGAACATTCACATCGAACCGATCACTCGAGGGGAGTTTCGGCCTGGAGAGATACGGCACTTGATCTCAGACATCACGCGTATTCGTGCCGTTGGTTTCTCGCCGGAGGTCGATCTCGAAGCCGGAATCGGGCGCTATCTGGATTGGATTCGCGCGCAGGCGGACGTGCGCGACTATTTTGCGACCGCTGAGACGCTCCTGCGCTCGAAAGGCATCGTGCGCCAGGTTCAAACAACAGTCTGAGCAATTGTCCGAGAAACTTGAAGTAAAAGGTCTTGTGTGAAACCAGCGACAAACTGGAGAGGTCTTGTCGGACTTTAAATTGCGATGAGTGTCTCGGTCATCATCCCGGCTCTCAATGAAGAAGCGACGATTGAGGATGTTGTTCGCAGCGTCCCGCGCGAGATCGCCAGCGAAATAATCGTCGTTGATAACGGCAGCGACGATCGCACTGCCGAGCGGGCTCACGCAGCCGGCGCGCGCGTGGTTGTGGAACCGCGCCATGGCTACGGTCGCGCCTGCGCCGCCGGCGTCCGCGCGCTTGGTCCGGATTGTGAGATTGTCGTCTTTCTCGATGGGGATGGCAGCGACTGCCCCGAATTGATGCCTTGCCTGGTGGAACCCATAATCAGAGAGCGATACGACTTCGTGATCGGCTCACGCACGCGCGGCGAGCGCGAGGCGGGCAGTTTGAACTTTCAACAAATCTTTGCCGGTCGAATCGCCGGACTGCTGGTTCAGTTGCTCTACGGCGTTCGGTACACTGATATGTGCCCGTTGCGCGCAATTCGTTACGACGCGCTCGCCGGTCTGGGTATGCGAGAAGAGACTTACGGTTGGAACCTGGAGATGCAGATGCGCGTGGTACGTGCGGGTCTGCGTATACTGGAGGTGCCTGTGAATCATCGCCGGCGCGCTGGAGGAAAATCAAAGGTGTCAGGCACGCTGCGCGGAACCTTTCTGGCCGGGACGCGAATTCTTGCGACGTTCGCCCGCGTCGCACTTGAACGCCGGTGAAGGGTGACTGCTAATTTGCGCGAAACACGAGAAAGTAATCAACGTTGTCCGCCTTGACGAAGTCATACTCTTCCACCAAGGTAAATCCCGCCCTGCCCGCTTCTTTGATCACAATTTCTTTGTCGATGCCGTGATCGTCGCCCTTACCCTCTCGATCGATGATTCCGAGTAATGCCCCGGAGCGCATCGCGTCGCGGGTTCGTTTCAGCAGCCGAATCGGTTGAGCAAGCTCATGATAAGTTTTCAACAACAGGACTGCGTCAACACTCCGGCTGGGAAGGCGTGGGTCGTCCTCCTGGCCGAGAATGGTTTTAATGTTTGACAGCTTCTCGCGCTCGGCGCGCGTTTGAATGTACTTCAGATAATCGGGGTTGATTTCGAGTGCGTAAACTACACCGCTTGGTTCCACACGTCGCGCCGCGCGAACTGTGAACCATCCCGAGCCTGCTCCAATATCCGCGACGTTCGATCCCTCCTTGATACCGAGGATATCCATGACTCGATTGACCTGAAGATTCTGATCGCGTTTTGGATCTTCAAAGACTGAGAGGTCGCCGGTGTACGGCTTGCTCGTCGGGCGATTTATCGCATCGGGAGTCGCTTGGTGCTCGGCCGCAGTCGCTGTAGGGGACGCCGTTTCGGATAACGGGCGTTGCGGTTGGGTCGCGACGCGGCATCCCGTCAAACTGAGGGCGAAGAAAACAGAAAGTAAGAACCGGAACAAACGATAAGAGAGCGAATGGCTCACAAGCATTCCCTTAGTGGAAGACCAATCTCTTCGTCTGGGGATTGAGTCGCATTCTATCAAGCGGAGGAGAACCCGAAAAACTCAACCGCGTGACCTCCAGCGGTTGGTACTCAGTCGCGGGCAATCACTACCGTAGTGCAAGCGCTGCCGAGTTTTGGCAGATCACGCGTGGCGGCCATCTTGATCTCCAATTGAGGTCGCTCGCCGCGCACGATCGGGCAATAGCGATCAGGTTCATCCAGCGCACCGTGCAAAGCCCTTCTTCCGGCGCATCCCCCCTGGCAGGTATCGCGAAACTCGCACGGCTCACACGCCTGCGGCAGCTTGCGAGCGGAAACAAAGGGAGAGCTGGCGAGGATTTCTTCGCCCGCTGCGAGTAGATTCGCTAATGGCTCGCCCGCCCCTGGCCAGTAAACACAGGGTTGTGTCGTCGAGCGCGGGGTCACGCGCACCGTTCCGGAGCCACAACCGCAATCGCTTTCCGGAGGCGGAAGACCGGCCATCGCACGGACCAATGGTTCGCCAATCGCAATCACATCAGTCTCGGCAAACAACCGGCGAAAGCCTTCCCAATACTCATCGTAAGACAAAGCATACGCATCGGTCCTAACCGATTGATAGACGTTGACGCGCAGAGGTGCTTCGAACTTCTTGGCAATTCGGGCCACCTTCGCCAGCTTCAAGTGATTTGATTTCATCATCACGGCGATGATCGTTATTGGAACGCCAAAACTGCGGCAACGCTCTGCCTGTTCGTGAATCAGACCCCAATTACCTGGGCCACGTTGGGCGTCCTGCTCCTCTCTTGTCGGATAATCCAGAGAGAACTCGACATCGTGAAAGGCGCGCACGTGTTCATCGTCGAGCAGCGCAATGCTGCGGCCATTTGAGGTGATGGTCAGTTTTATCGGTTGGGTTCGGAGGAAGTCGAGAATCGGCAGGAAGTCTGGATGCATTCCGTTCTCGCCGGTGCCAAGATTCACGGAACGCAAGGGCAGGCGCTCGATCACCGCCCGCACTTGATCCAGCGTCAGCCGATCGATTCTATTCGGATCGCGATAACAAAAAGAGCAGGCTAGATCGCATTCATTAGTCAGTCCGAGGCCAAGCGCGAAACCTCGCGGCGAGCCGCGTTCGCGTTCAGATAACGCCGATCTCTTAGGGTTTCTTAGGTGATCCACGAGATTACTCGCCTTACGATTCCTCCAGACGTACTCTTGGCAGCAAGCAATGCGTCGATTCCCAGCGCGCGTCCGGCGCGCAGGAAAAGGAAAAAGCCGTTGAGCAGAATCAGGAAGAAGTAAGTCCACGGCCATTCGTTCGGCCGGTTGTAGAGCCCGAGCCAGAGATTCATAGCCATCAATGTCCCAAGCAGTCCGCCCAGGCGAGTGAACAATCCGAGCATCAACGAGACGGCGATGAACGTCTCGCCGGCCCATACTTGAAAAGCGAAGGCCTTGAAGTGCGGCAGCATCAGATCGTTTACGAGCGTTGCGTGCTGCTTGAATGCTGCATACTGCACCATCTCGCCCATCCAATAGCGCAGACCGCCGCTGCCGTCAGGACTATCAGTGAACGTTGGCGGCATCTTCCAGAGCATTTGCTGGTACCACATGCCGCCAACAAAGAGGCGGGCTAGCCAGGTAAAGCTCTTCTCCATCGTTCGCTGCTCAGCATTTCGCGTGAAGTTGAACAACGCAATGACGAAGCTCGCAATCAAAAGAAGGACGAACGCGTAGATTGGAAACCTACCGTGTAGTGTGCTCTTTTGCAGGAACTGCATGAAGTCATAGAAAGGATTCGGCATGTTTAGCTCCTCCGGACAGACGCTCCGTCTTTACCGATGGACCACTTGCGCGACGCAGCTTTTTAAGGGCAGCATCTTATTCTCACTGCACGACGAATAACAAGCGACAATACACCGTGTCTCTCACACTAACAATTCCTCCTTTTCCAAATCCGCGCATACGTTCTACAATCTGACGCTCAGAAAGACCCCACGTTCTTGAAGCTTGATGTTTTTTACTCGGCTGCCGTGGACACACATTTGAGTCAAGACACAACTGCGCTCGCGGCGACGCAAGGCAATCGTAGAGTCATCTACGCGGCAACGCTCATGCTGGTGATCGTTGGAAGCCTTCTGGTCTATAAAGGAGCCGCAGCGCTTTCCGTAATGATGACGGTACAAAACACCGGAGCACTCCAGCCACGTGTTAGTGTCGTTCCCATACCGGGCAATGCTGCGCAGGCTAACGTTGATAGCGGTTGGCGTGCTGATCTCGATGGCGGTTGCGCTGTGGCTGCCGGTGGGCGCTCTTGCCTCAACAGCCGGAGAGACAGTAGCGATTGTCGTGGTCGGTCTGCTTGCGGTTCCACTGGCTCTGCCAACATTCTTTGAAATCCCGTTGGCGTTGATCTTGCTCTCAGCGGGCGCGCCGCCCGGCGCAGCCGTCGCGATGATGGTTGCCGGCCCCGCTGTTAATCTGCCGTCACTCTTTACAATTTCGCGCTCGACTAACTGGAAGGTAGCGGCCTCGGTTGCCTTCGCAATATTCGTGCTTTCCGTCGCGGGCGGGTTTTTGGTGAGTCTCTTCTGAACTAACGCTGGGCCGGACTTCTTCAACGCAGACCTCGGTTTGAGAGGAGCAAGCACATCACTGGCATCATGACGCCGCATGAATTGAAGAGCGTCGACCGGACAAGATAGCCATACTGCTCCAAACCCGCGCCGAATTGCAGACCATGCGATCAGGTTGACCACATCTGCGGATATTCGACTACTTGACAACTGCCACCGAACAAGGTGATTGCCCGGTCACCTTGGCCGAAACGCTTCCGAGCATTTTGTGCTTCATGTCGGTAGCACCAGTGGCCCCTAGGACGACAAGGTCATATTCACCCTGTTCCGCCTGTCCCAGAATCTCAGTGGCCGGATTCCCTTCCGCAATGACGGTCGTCACATCGAGCCCATGCTGCCTGAGTTGTTCCGCTGCGTCTTCGAGTATTTCGTTGGCCTCGCTCTGTAACCTTTCTTCCAACTGAATTTCCGGGCCCCTTTGCTCAGTCGTCTCTCCACCCTCGTCAAACCAATCCCGATCGAGCCCGAGATTTACCCAAGGCGTTTCGACCACATGCACGAGCGTGATATCAGCTGACTCAGTATTGAAATAGGTGGTCAACGAACTGAGGGCTTGCTGGGAAGCCCGTGACCTGTCAACACAAAGCAAGATCTGCAGGCTGCTTCCTCCGGTGGATTCCCTGCAGACAAGCACGATTCCCGGTGCATGTTCGACGACTCTGCTCGCGACAGAGCCGATGCCCGGCCTCGTCGTGTCATATTGGCTTGTGGCTCCAAGGACAGTGACGTTGTATTCGTCAGCCAGACGCACAATCACTTTGGCTGGCGAACCGGTCCCGGCGTGGGTCTTCGCAGTGACCCCTTCTGCTAGCAGAGTTTGGCGGGCACGTTCCAGAATAGTCTGCGTCTCTCGCGCCATGCGTCGCTGATACTGATCGCGAACACCGTCGCCCTTTTTCTGTTTTCCTGGTTTATAAAACTCCGGCGCGACGCAGAGTACATGAACTTCGTTGTCTTTCCTGCGCAAGAGGCGAGTCGCGGTGCGCAGTGCGCTTGTCGCTTGAGGTGATCCGTCGGTCGCCATCAATGTTTTCATGTTCGGTCTCCCTTAAAGATGCTCGCCTGTCACTCAAACATTATCACGGTCTTGTTCCTCTCGACCCTGGCAATTCATTTCTCTAATATAATAGGGATCCTAACATGACTCTGCCAGGAGGATTATCGCAATGGACCGTATGAGAATCAGAGTGATTATCGTCGCTCTCTTGCTGGTACCCTCCGTTTTGGTCGGCCAGACCAAGACTCCCCAGGATGTCTGGCAACTCTTCAAATTCTTTGTGGTAAATGGGAAGGAATCTTTGAGATTGCAGAGCCAGGAAAGGACTTTGAGCTTTACAGTGAAGGTCATTACACGCGCAAACGGTGACCCATAATGTGGAGTCTCCAAGAGCGTAAATACTGTGTGGTACGCGGCCGATAATGAAACTAAAAAATTGTGACGCGCAAAGCCTCGTCTTCATCCACACCAAGTTGGAGATTGGAGCTTTCTTTGCGTTCGACGCAGGAGTCTTATCATGGAAGCTGAAAAAGGAGAAATGAAGGCCGTATTAGAAGGGTCTCATTTGTTGGTTGCTGTCGGACGTCAGCCGAACAGCGATCATCTCGACCTGCAGGCGGCCGGAGTGGAGACTGATGAGCACGGCTTTATCAAGGTGAACGATCGGCTTGAGACAAACGTAGCGGGAATCTATGCTATGGGTGATGTTAAAGCTGGTCCAGCCTTTACACATATCTCTTACGACGACTTTCGCATTATTCGCAACAACCTGCTTGAAGGCGGCCATGCGTCGACGAAGGGGCGACTAGTTCCGTACACGATCTTCATTGATCCGCAGCTTGGTCGGATCGGGATGACCGAAACAGAAGCGAGGAATCAAGGTCTGCGTATACGCGTGGCGAAGTTGCCGATGAGTCGCGTCGCAAGAGCCATCGAGTTGAGTGAGACTCGCGGCTTTATGAAGGTCATAGTTGACGTCGAAAGCACAGTTCCGTTCTTGAAAATGATGAGCCACTAATTTCGAAAGGAGAAAGGATTGAAGTCATGAAGCGAATTCTTATCGTAGCAACAGTGCTGACTGCCGTGGTTGCCCTGGGGCTTGGCCAAGAGGCAACCAAAACTGCCGATCATGGACTCTTCACGCCTGGGGACATCAAGTGGATGGATGTGCCCAACGCTCTTCCTGCCGGGGCGAAGCTCGCCGTGCTGGAGGGTAATCCATTCAATCCGGGACTTTACACGATGCGGCTGTCGATGCCTGCTGGTTACAGGATTCCGCCTCACTGGCACGCGAAGGTGGAGCACGTCACGGTCATTTCCGGCAAATTCAATCTTGGCATGGGAGAAAAGTTCGACCAGTCGAAGGGCAATGCCATGCCGGCGGGAACATTTGGCTTTCTTCCGCCGCAGATGAAACATTTCGCATGGGCATCGGAAGAGACCGTCATTCAGCTTCATGGCGAGGGGCCGTGGGAGATCAACTACGTCAATCCCTCGGACGATCCACGAAAGAAAGGTGAATAGGTTGATTCAGGGATTTCGGCTGTCAAAGACCGGCTCTGCCTTATTAGACACCGGAAAGCCCATGTCAACGCTCGCCTTCGAGAAGAGGTGGAATCCGGTCCTGAATCTGGACCGCTCCGGCTTCGTCGAGAAGATATGACGAGCGCGATGCCTCCGAAACCTCCAGCGATGGAATCAATGCTCCGCGCCAATCAAGGGCGTGCCTGAGCGCATGCGCTCCAGTAGTGATACGCACGGCCCTGTGCTCGGGCTCGGCGCTAACATCGAACAGTTTAGCCTGCTCATTCTCATTAACGCCTTCGTCGGTGGAATGGTGGGGCTGGAGCGCACTGTAGTCCCGCTGATCGCGGAGCGCGAATTTGGCCTCGCCTCAAAGAGCGCTATCCTCTCTTTCATCGTCAGCTTCGGCGTCGTCAAAGCGGTCTCAAACCTGCTTGCCGGTAGGTACTCCGATGTCGTCGGGCGCAAGAAGTTGTTGGTCACCGGGTGGCTCTTCGGGCTGCCTGTTCCGTTCATGGTGATGTGGGCCCCGTCGTGGGGCTGGATCACCGCCGCCAATGTGCTGCTCGGTATGAATCAGGGCTTATGTTGGTCCACGAGCGTGATTATGAAAATCGATCTCGTCGGACCGAAGCGGCGGGGCTTGGCGATGGGACTGAACGAGTTTGCCGGTTACGGCGCAGTGGGCCTTGCGGCGCTGGCGTCTGGCTATCTGGCGGCCAGATACGGCCTGCGTCCTGTGCCGTTCTACCTCGGAATAGCATTCGCTGCGCTCGGCCTCATGCTTTCCCTGGTGCTCGTTCGAGATACTACGGGGCATGCAAGGGAAGAGGCGCGCGAACATCGAAGTGCCGGCTCGGGCGAGCCGCCGCCGTTTAGCGAAGTGTTCGCTGAAACTAGTTACCGTAACCCAACTCTTTTCTCGGTGAGCCGGGCAGGGCTTATCAACAATCTGAACGACGGGATGGCGTGGGGACTCTTTCCACTATTTTTCGCCTCCTACGGCTTAGGCGTAACTAGGATCGGAGTACTAGCCGCAACCTACCCGATGGTGTGGGGCGTCACACAGATCGCGACGGGTGCCCTCTCCGACAATTTTTTGGCGTCGCGCCGAGCAAAGCCCGTGACGAGGGGAAGGCGCAAGACAGAAACTCGTCGCAGTTACCGAGTGGGTGAGGTTAGCACCAAGACCCACCTGAGCAAAGCCTAGCCAGCAGCTCAGAAGTGAACCCGCGTGCGC
This sequence comes from Pyrinomonadaceae bacterium, assembly GCA_035283325.1. GTDB lineage: Bacteria > Acidobacteriota > Blastocatellia > Pyrinomonadales > Pyrinomonadaceae > PSRF01. The sequence continues at coordinate 14,671 of DATEUF010000180.1, forward strand.
ATCAGTAATGGTGGGTACGAGGCCGGGAGTAGCGAGGAAGCAGGCCGTGTGATTGAGCCCCGAAAATATTGAACGTCGTGGTCCAGGAGGATAACCACCAGCGGAAGGTGGGAAAGCCGACCCGGTCGCCAATGTGGGAAGGCAGCAGCTTCGGCGCGTCAAGGCAAGTGCCGGAAGCACCACCGGGGTCGAAGAGCAGGGCATGCAGCCAGCAGGTAACACGGGAACTCGGGAGAGCCAGTTGTCTCCTTGCGTGATAATCGGAAACGAGGTCAGCCGGATAAAAAAAAAAGAGACCTGGCGCTGAGCGGAGGCTACCTCGCCGCACAGCGAGCCGAGCAAGACGGGACACACAAAATCAGGAGGGAGTAAGCAAGGTATCGCAGGGCGAAGTGACGAATGGAGCGCTGCGAGATGGGTGACTGGAAGTCTTAGCGGAGCGTAGTACCGACAGTCTGCGGCCTGGGGAGCAGATTGGGAAGGTGGGGAACCGAGGCCCAAGGGACCCACTGTAGGGAAGGCGAAGCCGGGCAGAACAGAAGCTGGAGGGAAAGATGGGCGAGACCTTGAGCTCACAACCTGTGTCAACGCGACTTCAGCGGATAGCGGAGCAGGCGAAGGCACGACCAGAGATGGTGTTTACGACGCTGGCACACTTAATCGATGTGGAGTTACTGCGGGAAGCGTATCAACGGACGCGGAAAGATAGCAGTCCGGGGGTGGATGGGGTCACGGCCAAGGAATACGCCGTGAACCTGGAAGCGAACCTCAGGAATCTACACGAGCGGTTGCGTAAACAGCAGTACTACGCGCCGCCGGTCAAGCGCACCTACCTTGAGAAAGAGGATGGGAGCAAGAGACCGATTGGGATGCCAGTGTTCGAGGGCAAGATAGCCGAGCGGGCAGTGGTCATGCTGTTGGGAGCAGTCTATGAACAAGACTTCTATGACTGCTCCTACGGCTTCCGACCTGGCCGCAGTCCGCACCAAGCGCTGACGAAGTTAAGGAACCAGTGCGCGTGGGGGAACATCAATGTGGTCGTGGATGCAGATGTAAGTGGATGCTTCGACAACATTCCAAAAGGCCCACTGCTAGCGGTAATCCGGCAGCGGGTCAATGATGGAGGAATATTGCGGCTAATAGGGAAATGGCTGAATGCGGGAGTACTGGACGGGGAGGAACTGTTCTATCCCGAGAAAGGCACCCCGCAAGGAGGAGTAATCAGCCCGCTGTTGGCGAATATCTACCTCCATGAGGTGTTGGACCAGTGGTTCGAGCGGGACGTCAAGCCGCGCCTGAAGGGACAGTGCTATCTCATTCGATTCGCAGATGATTTCGTAATCGGCTGTGAATTGGAGAGTGACGCACAGCGCCTCATGGCGGTGCTGCCCCAGCGGTTTGGGCGCTACGGCCTGACGATCCATCCGACGAAGACGAAGCTCGTCAAGTTCAGCAGGCCAAAGTTGAACGACGATGGCAAGGGTAACGGCACGTTCGATTTTCTGGGCTTTACCCACTACTGGGCGCGCGGGCAAAAGGGAACCTGGGTAGTGAAACGAAAGACGGCGGCGAAGCGACTACGACGCGCCGGCAAACGAGTCTGGCAGTGGTGTCAGTACCATCGACACGACCCGATGCGCGAGCAACAAAAGAAGTTAAGCTCAAAGCTGCGGGGGCACTATCAGTACTACGGTATCCGGAGCAACTTCGGCCACTTGCATGTGTACTATGAGCAT
>DATEUF010000181.1:0-13178 GCA_035283325.1 Pyrinomonadaceae bacterium
GCTGGGGTGCCGATCCCAGCGGCGGCGCCCCCTATGTCTTTCCGGATCCCGCGAATCCCGATCGCTACATTGGCTACGAGAAGGAGATGGTTGATGCCCTTGCGGCAGCAATGGGCCGCCGCCCAGAGTTTGTACCCAGCGACTGGGAGACACTCGTATCAGCTCTTGAACGTGGCTCGTTTGATGTAATTGTCAACGGTCTGGAGCCGACGGCCGATCGCGCAAGACAGATTCTCTTTAGCAAGCCTTATTATATTTTTCAGCTCCAACTAACGGTGCGAACCGGCGACGAGAATATCCATTCCTTAGCCGATTGTACTAACCACGTCGTCGGCACACTCGGCAACACCGCTGCTTCGCGCATACTCCAGCGCGACGGCATTCCCTATCGCGGCTATCTCGACCCGGTCGCTGCTTATCGCGACCTGGAACTGAAGCGTATCGACGCAGTCTTGATGGATGTTCCCGCTGAAGCGTTTTATGCACGCGACAACCCACACCTAAAACGAGCGGGACAGCCCTTCGAGCGTGGCCTGTACGTTATCGGTCTGCGCAAAGGTGATGAACAACTAAAGGCACAAGTTGATGCGGCAATTGATAAGATTCTCGCTGACGGAACGCTCGAGGGAATATTGAAAAGATGGAAATTATGGAATGAAGCTCAGGTTGAGTTGCAGGCCCGTGCACGCGCCGGCCAGAGTGGTGACGAGTTGGCTTACAACCTCACGTCAATCACATTCAACTGGCGAGAAGCTCTGATTCGGCTGGCGCGAGCCGCCCTCGTTACAGTGGGGATTGCCTTTGGGTCAATGTTGATTGCGATGCTGCTGGGGCTGCCACTGGCACTGGGCCAATCAAAAGGCGCTCGTTGGCTTCAGAGTCTATGTACACTCTACGTAGAGTTCTTCCGCGGCACACCTGTGCTGGTGCAACTATTGTTTCTGTATTTCGGCTTACCCACTATTGGCCTGGCCATGCCGGGATGGCTAACAGCGCTTGTCGGATTGGGTCTCAACTATGCGGCGTATGAATCACAGGTTTACCGGGCAGCTCTGGAAGCGATTCCGCGCGGTCAGTGGGAGGCAGCTTACTCGTTGGGAATGACGCCTGTGCTCGCGTTTCGCCGGATCATTCTGCCGCAGGCTTTTCGCGTTGCGCTGCCGCCTATGACCAACGATTTCGTGTCGCTCTTCAAAGATACCTCCGTGGCCTACGCAATTTCAGTTTGGGAGTTGGCCACTGCCTATAGAGAACTGGCTAATGCTTCCGGAGCATTTCTTTTGCTGGGAGTTGCCGTATCGGCTTTTTACCTGGCAATGAGTTTGCCGATGGCGCACCTTGCCCGGCGGCTCGAGCGCAGATTAACGAAAGGCCGCACCCTCGGAGTGGAGGCGGAAGCATGATTTCTGTGGAAGGACTAGAGAAAAGAAAAGGCGGCAAACAGATTCTCCGCAATGTCAGTTTCCGGGTTGAAGCCGGCTCCGTACTGGGAATTATGGGCGCCTCAGGGAGCGGTAAGACGACGCTGCTGCGCTGTCTGAATGGGCTTGAACAGATAGATACGGGCTGGCTTCAGTGCGCCAGTGTCACTTTGGATTCAGGCTTACCCACGAAATCGTATCGGCGCCGCGCCAATGAGTTGCGCCGACAGGTAGGCACAGTGTTTCAACACCTGTATTTGTTTCCCCATCTAAGTGTGCTCGGCAATATTATCGAGGCGCCAGTTCACGTTTTGAAAAGAATGCGCGCTGAGGTTGAAACGGAGGCCCATGAACTCCTCCGCCTGGTGGGTTTGGCTGACGCTGCTTCTCGCTATCCCGAATCACTATCCGGAGGAGAGCAGCAACGGGTAGCGATCGCCCGGGCGCTGGCGATGCATCCGAAGATTTTGCTTTTCGACGAACCAACAAGCGCCCTGGATCCCAAACGCAGCACTGACTTGCGTTCTCTGCTTCGGAGTTTTGTCACCCGCGGGCATACGTTAGTAGTTGTCTCTCACGCAATCGGCTTTCTGCAGGGTCTAAGCGACAATCTGTTGTACATGGAAGGTGGGGAGGTGGTCGAACAAGGTCCAACAGCTCAGATCTTGCAGTCGCCACGCGATCCTCGCACACTGGATTTCATCATGCATGACAGCGCTGGTGCTAGTGCTTAGGTAAGATACCGAAAATGAGAGCAGAGCGAAAGTGAAGAGACCCCGGCCCCAAGCAATACGTACCGCCAGCGCCTCCCCTCTAACTGCCAATTGTGACGTAATCTGCGAAATCTGTGGATAGCTAGCCGAACGGTGCATCAATAGACGGGCTTTGTACAGTAAAAAAGCGTGGCCCGTCTTCAGTTATGTAAAGACAATCTTCCAGACGAATGCCAAACTCGCCATAGATCACGATTGTCGGCTCGTCGCTAAAACACATGCCCACTTGAATGGGCGTTTTGTTGCCGCGCACGAAGTTGGTCCATTCGTGCCCGTCGAGACCAATACCGTGGCCGGTGCGGTGTGGTAAGCCCGGAACTTTGTACCCTGGACCAAAACCGGCAGCAGTGATTACGTTGCGGGCTGCGGCATCCACTACTTCACACGCGTTACCAACTCGCGCAGCTTTAAACGCAGCATCCTGCGCTGTGCGCTCAAGGTTCCAGATGTCGCGTTGTCGCTGGCTGGGTTTGCCAAAGACAAAGGTACGGGTAATGTCTGACTCGTATCCTTCGACACTGCAACCTCCATCCATTAGCACGACATCTCCCTCCTTTAACTTCTGAGGTTTGCTACTGCCATGGGGAAACGCGGTGTACTCGCCAAAGCTGCAAAAGATTCCGCCCCGTACACCCAAGGCTCGAAAAGCAGCGTCGCAAAGTCCGGCAAACTCATCCTGAGTCATGCCTTCTCGCATGCTATCGTGCGTGGCTTTGTAGGCAGCAATAGTGATGTCGTTTGCCCGTTGCATCAACGCCAGCTCTGCAGTTGACTTGAACATCCGGCATCCCGCGGTAACTGGTGTCGCGCTAACATACTGAAGCTTGGGTGATTCGCTTCTGATACCGTCAAAAAGAAAGAAGCGCACACGTTCTTCCATACCCACTTTGCCCGTTCGCAAACCACGGTCGCGAAACACCTCAGCCACCCGCCGGTAAGGGCTCTCGTCCTCCTCCCAGGTACGAATGTCTTTCCCAAAGTTGATCAGCTCACGAGCGCGCTCTTCTTCAAACTTTGGGCAAACCCACGCAAGCTCGCCGCTGGCAGGAATAATGAGCGCCAGCATACGCTCGCTAGTACTCCATCGCATGCCCGTGAAATAGAATAGACTTGAACCAGGTTCAAGAAAGATCGCATCAATATGATTCTCACGCATTAGTCGGCGAGCCTTCTCGATGCGCGCCAGTCGTTCGTCCCGTGATATCGGAATGATGTTACTGGTCATCTTCTTAAGCCTGGCGATCGGCTCAGGTAACTCGCGCTGCTGCTGTATAGTCTGGCTGTCGACGCCTTCAGCGTGAAGCAAGTCATTTGGCAGCAGGGTTGCTCCAGCGAGGCCTGCCGTCAGACGCAGAAAGTTTCTTCTATCAGTGCACATTTTCTTGGCAGTTAGTGATACAGGATCTGTTTGCAGTATTGATTCAAGATCGCGTGTGATGCTACACGACGCTGGCAGCGCGAACAAGAAGTAACTCTCAAACAATTGCAGGTTGGGAAGGGGGCAAGGCAGGCTTCGGGGCAGAAAGGAAGCTTGTTTCAGTCTGCCGCCGCCCCCGCTCAACATTGAATGCCAGTCAACATTCAATCAGCCACTCAAATTGATCTCTCACGTGTAATACCCAATCATTCCATCTGCTCTGACTTGAAATTCAAGAGGTGCTAGCCAACCTGAGAGGCTGCTGCAATTTGAGTGATTCATTTCAGTGATGAGTGGCTTCTGAAGTCAGCGAGGGCGGCGGCAGACTGAAACTTGACCCCTTCCCACCATGAAGCCTGCCTTGCCCCCTTCCGTGAGAGATTGTGAAACTTGACCCAGAAGCGCCCTTCCTAACCTGGGAGTTTCCGTCAGTTGAGTCATCTCACATGAAGGGTTAATGGATAGTGTTCCCACGGTTACGATATGGTAGAGTTTGGGTAAATTCTTTGATCAAAGAAAGACGCAAGCTCAATGGACAACGAGAATAGTATTCCCGAGATCTCATACGAAATCCGAGTCAAGCCCGGCCGCGCGGGAGCAGATCCGGAAGCGCCCGACTGGGAAGTGCTGGAACTTGAAGATGGCATCGTGAAGAACAATGCTGATATTTATGACAATCTGACGCTTGCCGAAGCAAAACAGATCTGCGGCATGTGGACCAAAAAGAAAGAAGAAGCTGAAAGCAAATAAGAATTGCGGATTGCGGATTTCGAATTTTAATTCCCCTCATTCCGCAATTCGCAATCCCCAATCCGCAATCCCCCTTCGCCCTTTGCCCCTTCGTCACACCCGCCGCAGTGGCCGTTGGATTGTTTGCATTAGATCCGCGAAACCCTGGATGTCTAACGACTGTGGACCGTCAGAAAGGGCGTGATCGGGGTCAGGATGTACCTCAATGATCAGGCCATCCGCCCCGACCGCAATTGCAGCTCGCGAAGCAGCGGGGACAAGACTGCGTCTCCCAGTGGCATGCGACGGATCGACAATCACCGGCAGATGCGAAAGCTCTTGAATGCGAGCTACGGAAGCGAGATCAAGCGTGTTGCGTGTCTCTGTCTCAAACGTTTTGATTCCTCGCTCGCAGAGCACAACATTTTCATTGCCTCCCGCCAGAAGATACTCCGCCGCCAACAGCCACTCTTTAATGGTGGCTGATGGGCCACGCTTCAGCAGTATCGGTCGATTGACTCGAGCGAGCCGCCGCAGCAACGCAAAGTTCTGCATATTGCGGGCGCCGACTTGCAGCATGTCCGCATAATCAACAATTGTGTCGACATCTTCCGTATCCATGACCTCTGTCACTACGGGCAAACCTGTGATCTCGCGAGCTTCTTTCAATAATCGCAAGGCTTCGACCCCAAGGCCCTGAAAATCGTAGGGGGAAGTGCGAGGTTTGTAGGCGCCCCCTCGCAGGATCGTTGCGCCGGCCGCCTTAACGGCATGAGCGGTCGGGAGCAACTGCTCGCGCGACTCGACTGAGCAGGGTCCGGCCATAACGACAATATTCAGACCGCCGATTTTCACTCCGGAAACATCCACAATTGTGCGCCGGCTACTTACTTGCCGGCTAACAAGAGGAAATGGACTTTCCAGAACATCGGTTATCTGATGCCGCGTGGCTCGGTTTGAGATACTCGCAATCATTTCTATGTACTCCTTGAGAGGTCTTGCCTCAATCTGACTTTGTAGGCAAATTAGGGCGGCCACGGAGTGCCGCCCCTACAGGATGAAATTCGCATGCTCTATAACAGCCCAGGACTCGCAGCTCGTCTGTCTGCTCCCCCAGGTCAGTCAATGCTTCAATTACTTTTGAATCTGTAGAACGTTCTTGCAAATCAAGGTAAAACCGGTACTGCCATGGTGAACCACTCAGCGGCCGGCTCTCAATCTTCAGCAGATCGATATCACGACGGGCGAAGACGGCAAGGGCACGATGCAGAGCACCCGGCCGGTGCGGCAGTTTCATTATCAGTGAGATCTTGTCGGCTCCTTCTGCTATCTCAGTTTTGTCGCTGAGCAAAAAGAATCGCGTGTAGTTCTGAATATGGTCTTCCAGATGGTCCCGCAGGATCTGACCTCCGTAGATACGTGCCGCTCTTTCCCCAGCAATCGCTGCACGCGTCGGATCTCCTCTCCGTACCACGCGCCGCACACTTCCGGCTGTATCATCTGTCGCTAATCGCTCGAGACTTGGATGGTCTGCGAAAAAGTTTTCACACTGCGCCAAAGCCACCGGATGCGACTCGACCATCTCGACGGACTCGAAGGTGCTTCCCGCACAACCGATGAGGAAATGGACCACCGGTATGATGCTCTCTCCGATGATTTGTAACGGACTATCAAGCAGTAAGTCGTAGGACCGGTGGATCGAACCGGCGATTGTGTTTTCAATGGGCACGAGAGAGCAGTCAGCCACCTTGTCTTTAACGGCAGCAAACAGACTTTCCAGTGTAGGCCGGGGAACGAGTTGTATGTTCTCACCCAGCAAGGCGACTGCTGCCTCTTCGCTGAAGGCGCCTCGCTCACCTTGAAAAGCGACTCGCATTTTTTGCCGTAGAACCTTCATCTCAACACTTCTTGCGCTACCTCTAAGGTTTCTTCGCTCCCGCTTTGTACGCGTCGGGACTCGTGAATTATGCGGCGAAAGATGCGAGCCACCGCCCGATCATCCAGAGGCCCAACGTTAATCTCCTGGGCCCGAGCTAGCACTTCTCGTTCCCGATCCGGATCAGACAGCGGCAAGCCAGCTCTTCTCTTTACCGTGCCTACGCGAACGGCCAGTCGCACGCGGCGGTTTATCAAGCGAAGCAGTTCGTTATCTATTACATCGATTTCGGCTCGCCATTCCTTTATTCCCATTTTGGTTTTGCTCCTTTCAAAAACGCCTGAAGCTCGGAAACAAAAACAAGCCGGCTGCGACGTATCCTTACGGAGGTCGCAGCCGGCTTTGGTTCAAAACTAATGCGGCGCCTGATTACTAGTTATAACTCACCGACGCGCGCTGCTTCGCCAGGCCGCTCCTCCGTTGGAGAAGCGGAAAGTAAAGGCGAAATAGCAGTAATTACGCTTGCGCATCGATGTTCACCAGGAACGAAGTTGAAACTATAAAGAGGGTCTTCCGGTTCTGTCAAGCAAAAGTTATTTGGTTTTGTGAGAAAAGGGCTATCCGGAGTTTTTACAGAAGTTATTTGTGGTAGCTATCCAAGCCAAGAAACAGCAACTCAAGTCATATAGTCTCTGGGTCAGGAAGGGCTGCCATTCAACTCTCAAGAGCTTTTGCTAATTGCAACATGATCGTTATCATGAATGAAATGATTCCTGAACCTAAACAAAGCCTTCCATCAACACAGGAAATTCGCAGCCACTTCCCTGCCCTCTCTCGCGAACACAATGGATATCCTGTGGCTTACTTTGATGGCCCAGGCGGCACACAAGTGCCCCGCGCGGTCGTTGATTCCATGGTCGACTACCTCTACAACCACAATGCCAACACCCACTGGGCCTATCCAACAAGCGAGGAGACTGATGCCGCAATTGAGAACGCGCGCGTCGCTTGTGCTGATTTTCTGAACGCGTCGCCGACCGAGATCGTTTTTGGCGCAAACATGACAACGCTAACTTTCCACCTGGCGAGGGCCCTTGGCGCAGGTTATCTTCCCGGCGACGAGATTGTGGTAACCGAACTGGACCATCACGCCAATGTCGCCCCCTGGCAACGACTCGCTTTGGAACGCGGTGTAATCGTGAAAACAGTTGAGCTGGTGCCCGAGACAGGCCAACTCGATTGGGAACAATTTGAACGCTTAGTCAATTCGCGCACAAGGCTCGTTGCAATCGGCGCGGCCTCCAATGCGCTGGGGACCATAAATGATGTGTCACGGGCGATCCGATTGGCACGCGCAGTCAACGCCCAGGTTTTCGTCGATGCAGTGCACTACGTGCCGCACGCGCTGGCAGATGTTCGTGCATGGGACTGCGATTTTCTGGGCATGTCTGCTTACAAATTCTACGGTCCACACGTCGGAGTGCTTTTTGCCAGGCACTCGCTGCTTGCAGAGATCGATTTCCCTAAGCTGTTGCCCGCGCCCGATTACCCACCCGAGAACGCGGAAACAGGCACCCAGAACCAGGAAGGTATGGTGGGTACAGCAGCAGCAATAGACTTCCTCGCTTCGCTTGGCGGCGGTTCAACACGCCGAGAGCGAGTGGCCACCACCCTTGGAGAATTGCACTTGCGCAGTTTTGAACTCGTGCAGAGGTTGTGGAATGGTCTCAACTCAATCGGTGGCGTGAAGCTCTATGGCCCGCCTCCAACAAGCTCTCGCACACCAACCGTTTCCTTCACTGTGGCAGGAGTTTCCTCCACCGAAGTCGCGCGCCAACTTGCAGCACGTGGTTTATTCCTTTCGCATGGTGACTTCTACGCAGCAACAGTAATTGAGCGATTGGGTCTCGTGCCCGAGGGACTCGTCCGGGCAGGTTGTGCGTGCCATACCACTGCGGAAGAGATTGAGCGGTTGATCGAAGGCGTCAGCGAGATCGCATCCACTGTCGACAGATTCTGCAGATAAAAGCAAATGGATAACTAGCAACCCTTCCTCCGGTCGAAGAAGAAGGAGCGGACTTGATCTTGACTGCTGACGTGCTGGTTGAATTCCGCTCCTTCTTCTTCGACCGGAGTTGTTGCGGGAGGTTGACTTGAACTATAAACATCCCACTCCTAACGGAGTGAAGACGGAATAGAATCGAGCGAGCGCTCAAAGTTTGGTTGGTCCGCGCAGCTAGATCATTAGACTACTTTTGCGAAACTTCTGTACGTACCGCAGAAATGAAGTCTGCCAATAATCCGTAGGCGGTGCTTTGCAGATTGGGCCGGTGTGTGATAACCGTCAGGCCCGGTATCATATCCAACTCGAAATGCACGGCGAGCGACGTACCTCTGACGCTCCCGAGAGGTTCGTTAGTGCCAACTTGCTCCGGTTTAACCGATGCGAGAAGCGCGTTGTCCCCCGCAAGCTTAGCGCGAGCTACAAGTTTGAAGGGCCGGCCTTCAGCACGTGCCGCTTGCGCTGCCTTCACTGTCAGTGTTCGAATCCCCTCCCGCTGAACGTCGCTGGGCATCAACGGGATTTTCATCAGCACTCGCGCAAGCGCACACACTTTCATGGTCGCATCCCAGCCATCAACGTCATGTGTGGGATCAGTTTCAGCAATACCCAGTTCCTGCGCGATCTTCACTCCCTCTTCAAATGTACGTCCCGCTTCCAGCGTTTCAATGATTACGTTGCTGGTTGAGTTCAGAACTCCGCTAAAACCCCGCAATCTAACTGCCGGTAGGGTCTCGCGAAAAAGGGAGAACACTGGCGCGCCATCGTTTACGGTCGTTTCGAAGAGGAATCGTTTTCCCAAGGACCGGGCCATCTCGCTCAACTCTTCGTAAGCGTAAACGACTGTCCCCTTATTGGCTGTGATTGCGTGCGCTCCAGACTGCAGAATCATCTTGATGTAATCGATCGCCGGTTGGCCACTTTTGTGATCCAGAGACGTGGTTTCAAACACCACGTCAGCGTGCGCCTCTCTTAACCAATCGCCAATGCCTGTGGTCCGAAGAGAATCCTTGAACGCAGCTCCATCGGAACCGAATGCGCCAACATCGTATCCGTCGGACTTCGTCAGCCACCCGAGTCTCCGAGTAGCCACACCCGTAATACTCCACTCAATCCCATAGTCCTCGCGTAACTCTGCCCACTTAGCGAGCAACAACCGCGCCAACGCGCGGCCCACGTTGCCAAAACCAAGAAAACATAAATTGAACTGCTTCATGCTTACCTTATCACCGAGACCAAAGTTATACTGCACCTGCTTTAGACAGGACTCTCAAGATTTACAGGAAGAGGAAGCGCCGGGTTGCGTCGCGGACAAAAGTCGTCGTTGACCGGCTTGTCTTTCCTGTAAATCCTGTTGATCCTGTCTCAACCCTGCGATGAAACAATACCACGATCTACTCAAATCGATCCTGGCGAACGGTAAGGAGCATCAGGACAGAACCGGGGTAGGCACCATCTCTCATTTCGGTTTCCAAGCGCGCTTTGATTTGCGCGCCGGTTTCCCGATTGTCACAACGAAGAGAGTTCCCTTCCGCTGGGTTGCGGAAGAACTTTTTTGGTTTCTCTCCGGCGATACCAATGAAGCAAATCTCCGAGCAAGAGGGGTGGATATCTGGGCTGAGTGGGCCGACGCAGAACATACTCGACGTTTTGGACGTCAACCGGGCGATCTGGGTCCCGTCTACGGCTACCTATGGCGGTCTTTCGGTGGCGATTATCCAGAACGAAATGGGGTGGACCAGATAGCAAATCTGGTCAACGAGATCCGTGTCAACCCAGATTCTCGTCGCTTGATTGTTACGGGATGGGATCCGCGCCAAGCTGAACTGGTCGACCTGCCCCCCTGCCACACACTGTTTCAATTTAAGGTTGAAGCGGGCAGGGTTTTGCATTGCCAACTGTATCAACGCTCGGCTGATGCGTTTTTGGGTGTGCCCTTCAATATCAGCTCCTACGCTTTGTTGGTGCATATGGTGGCCCACACAACTGATCTCGAGGTTGGGGAGTTCATCTATACGCTTGGTGACTACCACATTTATAAGAACCATCTCGAGCAGGTGACAGAGTTGCTCTCGCGTGAGCCACTGCCCTTGCCGCGTTTGGAAATAGTGGACCCGGATAAAGAATTGCGCGGGCTGGATGGATTGTTAGCGCTGCGTTATGAGCACATGAATCTCATCGGTTACCGTTCATATGGGAAGATAGCCGCCGCCGTAGCAGTTTAGGAGCAGGCGCAGACGGCAGGAGGCAGACGGCAGGAGCAGACGGCAGGAGCAGACGGCAGGAGCAGGCGGCAGGAGCAGACGGCAGGAGCAGACGGCAGGAGCAGGCGGCAGTAGCAGACGGCAGGAGCAGGCGGCAGGAGCTGGCGGCAGAGGGGCCTATAAAGACCTATTTGCCATTTCTCATTGGACATTTTTCATTATTTTTCATTTGTCATTTGCTGGCGGATGACGGTTGCATTTGCCATGTCTCGTTTGACGTTTTTGAGCAGAGGCGCAAGCAATACTGAGGCTGCTCCTCTGCGGCTTGCCGCTCCCCTTGCGGTATGCCTCCGGCTTACCGTGCGCTGCGAGCCAAACTGAGGCTGCGCCTCTGCGGCTTGCCGCTCCCCTTGCGGTATGCCTCCGGCTTACCGTCCAGCTTTATTTAAATTGAGGCTGCGCCTCCCATGATTATCGGAATCGTTTCAGTAGACAGAAACGGAGCCATCGGAAAGGGTGGAAAACTACCCTGGCACTATTCTTCCGACATGAAGCATTTCAAGCGGACGACAATTGGCAACGCCTGCGTTATGGGTTACAGGACGTGGCTCACACTTAAGCAACCGTTGAAAGATCGGCTCAACATTGTGCTAAGCCGGCAGTCAGATATCGAACCGCAAGATTCGGTAATTCTGCTCAGGGATATGCGTTCAGTTCTTTCGCTTTCCCGGTACCTCAATTGCGATCTGTTTGTAATCGGCGGCGCGAAAGTCTATCAGTCGTTTTTACCTTACATTGAAAAATGGATCGTGACTCAGGTCCCACTAAACGTTGAAGGCGCCGACGCTTTTGTACCCCAAGATTATTTGTTAGGGTTCAGCAGGATCGACACGAAGGAGCTTGAGGAGGGGCTCAAGGTCAGCATCTATCAGAGATAGAATGTGCAGAAGGCAGAGAAGCCTTTAAAGACGGATTTGCCATTTCTCATTTGACATTTTTCATTCGTCATTGCTAGCGAATTGACATTTTCATTTACCATTAGTGACTTTCAGCTATACGAGTCCGACGTATTCCCAAATGACAAATGAAAAATGTCAAATGAGAACTGGCAAATAGGTCTTTAAACGCCCCCTGCCTCCTGCTCCCGTTACCCGGCATTCAACTTCAAATCCAAAACATCATGCCGGGTGATGATACCAATGATTCTTCCATACTCTTCAACCAGCACTGCCGCGCTGGTCTGAAGTCGCCGCGTCACCTCATCGGAACTGACATCAACGTCCACAGTCGGGAAACTTGCCTCCATCACTTCCTTTACCGGTGAATCAAGCAGCTCATGGTTTCTGACAACCTTGGCCAGTACACGGTTCTCGCGGAGCGATCCGACTGGCCGGCCCTCTTCGAGCACGGGAATCTGCGACAGGCCAAGCTCGTCCATCTTGCCGAGCGCGTCCGCGAGCTTATCTGAGGGTGAAACCCACACCAGTGCTTGAGGCGCCAGTGCCCCTTTTGTTTGACTTATGAGACCCGCAGAAATCTTTTGCGGCTCCAGCAGGCGCTTCTCCTTCATCCATTCATCCGAATGAAACTTAGTAAGATAGTGTTCGCCCGTATCACAAACAATAAACACTATCACCGCACTTTCGGCGGCGTCGCGCGCGACCCGAAGCGCCGCCGCAAGATTGGTGCCCGTCGAGCCGCCACAAAAGATTCCTTCCATACGTCCCAACTGGCGAGCCATGTCAAACGACTCACGATCAGTCACGTTAATGATTTCATCGACATACCTGATGTGGACGTTTGCAGGTATGATCTCCTGACCGATTCCCTCAACCAGGTAGGGGGTCGCTTCAATCAGTTTTCCTGTTTCTTTGTAAGTCTTAAAAACTGAACCGTAAGGATCCGCTCCGATAATCTTGACTGCTGGATTCTTCTCTTTTAGAAAACGTCCGGTGCCGGAGATTGTGCCCCCCGTACCCAGACCGGCAACAAAATGGGTGATCCGCCCTTCCGTCTGCTCCCAGAGTTCGGGACCAGTAGTGCGGTAATGCGCTTCGGGATTTGCAGGATGCGAGTACTGATCAGGATAAAAGGAGTTTGGAGTTTCAGCGGCAATCCTCTTTGCCGTGGATACGTAGTGGTCAGGCGTGCCAGGCTTGGCAGAGACGGGTGTGATGACAACATCGGCGCCTAGTGCCTTCAGATAGCGCGATTTTTCTACCGAGGCCTTGTCAGTCATTACAAAGATGCACTTATATCCTTTCACTGCGGCAGCGAGCGCCAGGCCAATGCCGGTATTTCCCGACGTAGCCTCCACAATCGTGCCACCCGGTTTGAGAGTTCCGTCGCGTTCGGCTGCTTCGATCATGGCCACACCGATGCGGTCTTTGACTGAAAAACCCGGATTTAGGTTCTCCATTTTTGCCAGGACTGTCGCTTTGATACCTCTCGCCAATCGGTTGAGCTTCACCAGCGGCGTATGGCCAATAAGACCAAGGATGTTGTCGTAATAGTGCATAAAATCTCCAATCCGGCACCCGTCGGGGCGGCACTCTCAAGAAACCACTATGAAGCACCAAGCTAGATTCATTACGGCTGTGCCGCCTGATGTGCCGCGATGGCTTGCCTCGCGGTAGCTGCCAAGAACCGACTTGGGCTGCGCCCTTCTGCTTATGTTCATCTCACGGCTAGTTGAA
>DATEUF010000182.1:0-37465 GCA_035283325.1 Pyrinomonadaceae bacterium
CTGAGGGCGAGAATGATGCGCTCTTTCTGGCTAGGCTCAATTTCAGCGAAGACGTCAATCACGTTAGCGCGTGAGCTCAGCGCATCGTTGCTTAATTGGTTTAGCTCCTTACCCGTCACAATCTTCGGCTCATAGCCCAACACGTTTCGCGTCACACTTGCGGCCACAGGTGTGTTATCGCCTGTGATCACCTTAAGCTTGATGCCGAGCCTCCTCAGGTCATTTAGAGCTGCAACGACTCCTGCTTTGGGCGGATCGAAAAAAACAAGGAGAGCAAGGAAGGTCATTCCGACTTCATGCTCTTTGTCAATGCGGGAGACAGCGCCTAAGGGTTTATAGGCAAGCGCAAGCGTGCGAAAACCTTCGTTGCCCAGATTTTGGAATTGTTGCTCAATCCGATCGCGTATCCCGGTGGTGTTTTGGTTGCCGCTCGGCAACTCAACTGATGAACAAAGATTTAGCACATTGTTAACTGCACCCTTGGTAATCATCAGGTGAGCGCCGTCTTTTGCGACCAGAATGCTCAGTCGCTTCCGCACAAAGTCGTAAGGTACTTCATCGACCTTTTGATACCCCGTAAGATCAAACTGCCGGTGCGTACGTATAGCTTCATCAATAGGGTTGGTAAAGCCTGTTTCGAAAAACGAATTCAAATAGGCATAGAAAAGCCCTTTCTCACTGCTATTGCCATCTGCATCTCGCGCTTCCTGTAGTTTCACCGTTCCTTCCGTCAGGGTTCCGGTTTTATCAGCGCATAGAATGTTCATGCCACCCAGGTTTTCGATCGAAGCCAGCTGTTTCACGATCACCTTCCGACGCGCCATGTGCACTGCCCCAACCGACAGGTTGATACTGATTATGGCTGGTAGTAATTCGGGAATGATGCCGACGGCAATTGCTAAAGAGAAAAGGAATGATTCGACGACGGGCCGGTTTAGATAGACCGTAATACCAAAGATTACTATAACGAGTATTAGCGTCACTTCAGTGAGAAGATAACCAAAGCGCCGCACGCCGTGTTCAAACTCTGTCTCCGGGGGCCGTAAGCGCAAACGCTCCGATACCTTGCCAAATTCAGTTGCCGCTCCGGTGAGGATGACTAGTGCCCGGGCACTGCCGCTGACCACGTGGGTGCCCATGAATAGACTATTCGTCCTTTTCATGAGAGGAGTCTCTTTGTCGATTGTTCCAGCATCCTTTTCTGCGGGAAAACTCTCACCAGTCAGCGCCGCCTCCTGTACGAACAGATCCTTCGATTCAAGAATCGCTGCATCACCGGGAATAATGTCACCCGCATTGAGGACACAAAGGTCACCAGGCACCACTGCATCGGCTGGCACATCTATCTCCACGCCATCGCGTACGACCCGAGCCTCAATCCTCACAATAGCCAGCAAAGATTTCACCGCATCTGCTGCCCGTTTCTCCTGAAAGAATCCGAGCGCGCTACTTAGAAGAACTATCGCGATAATGATCAGGGCATCGACAGGTTCATTCAGAAAAAATGAGAGGACAGCCGCACCCAAAAGAATGAGAATCAGCGGGCTTTTGAACTGCGCCAAGAGCAGGGTTAGAGCATCCGTCTTGTTGGTGGCTCGCAACCGGTTTGGACCATGAAGCCTGAGCCTGCGTTTTGCCTCTATGTTAGTGAGACCGCCGGCGCCGCAGCCTAATTGTTCCAGGAGTTCGTCAGTAGGCTGAGTCCAAAAATGCGCGAGGTCTCCAGGATTAGACATATTAAGACTCGCCTGTTTAGTACCGCGACACACCTATCGGAACAAGCCAGCCACGCAAAGACACGCGCCAGGACCTCTGGCCGTTGTTCGGCTGACGGCGCTCCTTCGGATATTACGACGTTCTGAGTGCAACGGACGTGCCGATATTCATTATCAGATTCGTCTCGTCGACAGAGTTCTTTTCCGAGCTGAGGTGCGAGAAGTTCCCCATCCAATGCGAGGAAACACACGTCTTTCCAGCTGATCTCAGAAAAGGGAGCCTTCGGCGGCTCAATTCGTGAGTCCCGGAGGCGGGTATACGCCTTGCAGTCCCAAGTCTGTATAAGGGCGAGTTTCCCAGGGCAGAAGTAGAGAAACAAGAACCTGGGGCAATCTGACGGGGTCCAGGAATGACCCATTTTTATCAATCGGCGACAAACACAAAGGCCGTCGGCTGTGAACCGCTTGAACCGAAGCCACAACCCCAGGAAACAACTGACGCACCAAGCCGTCAGCCTCCTGGAATGAGCGCACGGGCTGCTGAGAAGGCTGAGCCCGCATTTGTCGCACGGGCTATCTCAAAGATCTACCAGATGGGCGACGTTCAAGTGCAGGCACTGCGCTCCATTGATCTCGAACTTTACGACGGTGAACTTGTCGTGATTTTGGGCGCGTCAGGTAGTGGCAAGTCAACTCTGCTCAATATCCTTGGCGGTTTAGATATTCCGACTACTGGGAAGGTGTTCTATCGCGAGCACAATCTCTCGTTGGATGATGATGCAGAGTTAACGCGGTACCGGCGCGAGCACGTCGGCTTTGTCTTTCAGTTCTATAACCTGATTCCGAGTCTGACTGCCCTTGAGAACGTCGAGCTAGTCACAGACATCGCTGAACACCCTATGACAGCGCGAGAAGCTCTGGAACTCGTCGGTCTGGGAGACCGAATGAATCACTTCCCTGCTCAGCTCTCAGGTGGTGAGCAGCAACGAGTGGCAATCGCCCGCGCTGTGGCGAAGCGTCCGGAAGTGCTGCTCTGTGACGAACCCACCGGTGCCCTTGATTACGCAACCGGCAAATTAGTTCTCGAGGCGATTGAAAAGGTCAATCGAGAGCTCGGTACTACAACGGCAATCATTACCCACAACGCAGCCATTGCCGACATGGCTGATCGTGTGTTGAGGATGCGCAGCGGTGAGATCGCCGAGGTATATCGAAACGAAAAGAAAGCCGCCCCGGCGGATCTGATGTGGTGAGAACAGCGAGAACAATGCGTACAGTCTCGTGAGATGCGATAAAAGATGGCCACGCTGGATCGAAAACTCATTCGTGACGTCATTCACTTGCGCGGGCAAGTCATAGCTATAACGCTCGTGGTCGCCTGTGGCGTTGCCACTTTTGTGGCCATGCGCAGCACATACAACTCATTACAGATTTCGCAACAGTCGTATTACGAAAGCTATCGCTTCGCGGACGTTTTCGCCCAACTCAAACGTGCGCCGGATTCGATCGCGCAGCGGATTAGCGAAATTCCTGGCGTCGCTAAGGCGGAGTTTCGGGTGGTGGCCGATGTAACCCTGGACGTGCCCGGCCTGGCAGAACCAGCCAAAGGAAGAATCATCTCCATTCCCGAACGACGGGTGCCGATGCTGAACGATCTCCATATCAAGGAGGGAAGGTACATTGAGCCCGGTCACTGGAATGAGGTCCTTGCCAGTGTTGCTTTCGCTACTGCAAATCAGTTAGAGCCCGGGAGCACACTGTCGGCCGTCATCAACGGCAAATGGCAGAAGTTACAGGTTGTGGGGCTCGCGCTCTCTCCTGAGTACGTCTATGAGATCAGAAGCGGCGAGATGTTTCCCGATAACCGGCGCTCGGGCATCCTTTGGATGAGCCGAGAAGCGCTTGCTCCAGCCTTCAACATGGAAGGCGCATTCAACGATGTTGCGCTGACACTGGCTCCTGGCGCCATAGAGGCCGACGTGATCCAGCAACTGGATGGCCTGCTAGCCAATTATGGCGGCCTTGGCGCTTACAATCGTGACGACCAGGTATCAAACCATTTTCTTTCCAACGAGATCGCCGAGCTTCAGGTGACCGGCACATTTATTCCCGCCATTTTTCTCATGGTCACCGCTTTTCTGATTCACCTTGTGCTTTCGCGCATGGTTGCAACCCAACGTCAGGAGATTGCGGTGCTGAAGGCCTTCGGCTACGGAAACTACTCGATCGGCTTTCATTTCTTGAAGCTTGCATTGGTGGTGATCCTCGGTGGTACCGCACTCGGGATTGGTGTTGGTTGGTATTTTGGTTTCAAGATCACCGTACTTTACATGGAGTTCTTTCGATTTCCCGTGCTTCAGTATCGACCTGGGTCAGTAGTAATTATTGGCGCCATTCTAGTCTCGCTGGGAGCGGCAGGGATCGGCGCGCTGGTAGCTGTGAGGCGCGCGATTAGCTTGCCGCCGGCGGAGGCAATGCGTCCAGAGCCGCCGGCACGTTTTCGCGCCGGCTTCATCGAGCGCCTGGGTTTTCATCGACTCGTTCCCACCTCAGTGCGGATCATTCTTCGGAATTTGGAGAGGCGCCCGGTCAAGGCAATGTTGTCGATGTTCGGCATCGCCCTCGCTGTAGGCCTGCTCGTTGTTGGATTTTTTCTTTACTTTGACACGATCGAGCGAATTATTGAGGTTCAGTTTGACTCCGTTCAGCGTGAGGACGCTTCGGTGGTATTCCACGAACCTCGTCCCGCAAACGTGCGATACGAGCTAGCTCGTTTTCCCGGGGTGATTCGCGTTGAACCCTACCGCGCGGTGCCCGCCCGGCTTCGCTTTGAACATCGCTCCCGACGCGTTGCCTTGATGGGGTTACAAGCCGATGGTGATCTGCGCCGCATCGTCGCCAAGGATTTTCAGTCAATCAGCCTGCCGCCCGACGGATTGGTGCTGACTACGAAACTTGCTGAGATTCTTGAAATAAGAGCTGGCCAGAGCGTAACTGTGGAAGTTCTCGAAGGTGCACGACCCGTGCGGGATATTGCCGTTGTGGCAACGGTCGATGAGCTGGTGGGTCTGTCAGCATACATGGACCACCGGGCCTTGAACCGATTGATGCAGGAAGGCAATACAAGCAGCGGCGCGTTCCTCATGGTTGATTCACCAACCATTCCAGACTTGTATCGGGAGTTGAAACAGACACCAGCGGTTAGCGCGGTTTCGATTCCGGAAATCACCCTGGCAAGTTTCAACGAAACTATCGCTAAGACGATGAATGTTTCAACCGTAATCTTAATCGGTTTTGCTGTAATCATCGCTTTCGGAATGGTTTACAACGGCGCACGCATTGCGCTTTCGGAACGCGGACATGAGCTTGCTTCGCTGCGGGTGCTGGGTTTCACGCGGGGCGAGATTGGCGTCATGTTGCTCGGCGAGCAGGCCATTCTAACTTTGATAGCGATTCCGGTCGGATTTGCGCTCGGATATGGAATTGCCGGATTGATCACAATTGCTATCGACACCGAAATAATCAGGTTTCCGTTGTTTATCAGCGCTAAGACTTACACGCTGGCTTTTCTCGTAGTCGCCGCTTCGGCCCTTCTTTCCGGATATCTGGTTCAGTTGCGCCTGCGACATCTGGATCTGGTAGCTGTGTTAAAGACTCGGGAATAGCCCTTGGAGTACCGCCATGAAACGACTTTTGAACACAATGGTCTTAATTATCGTCGCGGGACTCATCATCCTGCTCTTCACCGTGTGGTTGCGTCCCAAACCCTCAAGAGTAGACGTTGCGAAAGCCCGCCGCGGGCCGATGCGCATTACCGTTGACGGAGAAGGCAAGACTCGTGTTCGCGACCGTTACATTGTCGCTGCGCCCGTGGCCGGGCGCCTGCGGCGCATCACTCTGCGGCGCGGAGATTCGGTTCAGCGCGATCAGGTAATAGCGCAGATCGACCCCCTGCCGCTCGCGCCGCTCGATCCGCGACAGCGTGCAGAGGCAACCGCCCGAGTGGACGCCGCTGAAGACGTCAAGCGAGAAGCCGATGCGATGGTCGCACGAACGAAAGCCGACTACGAACAAGCATTGCGCGATCTCGAGCGTTGCGAAACACTGGCGCGAAGTGCCGACATATCACGTCAGGAGTTAGAACTAGCCCAAACCGCGGTGGCTACAAGCATGCGGGACTACGACGCCGCTAAGTCCAAATCCGCAACCGCGGGCCACGAAATCGAGGTTGCTCGCGCGGCGTTCCTGTCTCTGGATCAAAATCGCCGCGCGTTGCCGGCGGCCGTGAAGGTTCACGCACCCGTACCTGGCCGCGTTCTGCATGTCGTTGAGGAGAGCGAGCGGGTCATTAGCGCTGGTGCCCCGCTGGTGGAACTGAGTAATCCCGCACTGCTGGAAGTCGTAATCGAGCTTTTGTCGAGTGATGCTGTCAAAGTCGCTCCTGCTGCGCTGGTACTGATTGAAGAGTGGGGTGGCCCGGAAGCTCTGGAGGCACAGGTAAGGCTGGTCGAGCCATCAGCCTTCACAAAAGTGTCAGCTCTGGGAATAGAAGAACAACGAGTCAATGTAGTCGCCGACCTGACAGAGACTTCAACGGCCCTGGGAGATGGCTATCGCGTCGAAGGCCGCATCATCATATGGCAAGCGGCTGATGTCTTGCAGGTGCCTGTGAGCGCACTATTTCGCCGCGGTACAGGTTGGAGTCTGTTTGTCGTCGAAAACGGAGAGGCGCATCTACGGGAAGTTGGGGTTGGCCAGCGCACACCGTTTGACGCAGAGATCAAAAGCGGTCTTGAAGAAGGTGCTGAAGTAATTACCCATCCGTCCAATCAGATTACGGAGGGCGCTCGCGTCGAGCCGCAACCCAATTAGTGTAAACGCATGATTTCCCGGGTAAATGTTACGACTTCAAAAACTTGCGCCAAGAACGAGAAGAGATCGTCTTGTAACACGGAGGAATCAGAAGCGATTTCCGAACTCAAGCTCCCTTGCTTTGCGACAGGGCACTGGCCTCTAACTCCACTGATGGCACTTCAGGCTTCGAGGTTTGTTCGCGCGTCGAACCTCTCTCGGCAGCCGCGATGACTAACTGCGTCTTAATGGCAACATCGGGGTTAAGCGAAATCGAGGTGATACCTTGTTCGACTAGCCAACGAGCGAAATCCGGAAAGTCGGATGGAGCCTGGCCACAGATTCCGATCGGCTTTCCGGCTCGGCGCGCTTCTCCGATTACTTGCGCGATTAGGCCCAGAACGGCCCGATCGCGCTCGTCAAAAAGATGTGAAACGGTACCAGAATCTCTGTCGAGTCCCAGCACCAGTTGTGTCAGATCGTTTGATCCAATGGAATAGCCATCAAATACCCGCAGAAACTCGTCAGCCCTCACCACGTTCGAAGGTAGTTCGCACATTCCGTAGATCTCCAACCCCTGATCACCTTGTTTTAGTCCGTGTTCGGCCATGACTGTAATCACTCGTCTCGCTTCTTCCACTGTGCGACAGAAGGGGATCATTATCTTGACGTTTGTCAGGCCCATATCCCGTCGCACTCGTAACAGAGCCGCGCACTCGAGCGCAAAGCCTTCCGCATACCGGTCGTCGTAGTAGCGCGACGCTCCGCGGAAACCAAGCATCGGATTTTCCTCTGACGGTTCAAACTCTTCGCCGCCCAACAGGCTGGCATACTCATTCGTTTTGAAGTCGCTGGTACGAACAATCACGGGCTTCGGATAAAACGCAGCGGCAATACGTCCGACGCCTTCACTGAAGCGTCGAACAAAATATTCGCGCGGCTCTTCATCGCCGATGCGGGCTGCAATCAGTCTTATTGCTTGCTGATCCTTCAGTTTCGGATAGCGGGCCAGGGCCATCGGGTGAACACCAATATGGTTTGTCACGATGAACTCCGTGCGCGCGAGCCCAACACCTGCATTGGGAATGAAGGAGAATTGAAAAGCACGAGCGGGATCACCGACAGTCAGCATCACTTGCGTACGTGTTTGCGGAACGGAGGCAGCGTCGATCTCCTCAACTTCGTAGCTTATGCGGCCGGCATAGACATGGCCCTCCGGTCCTTCAGAGCACGTAACTGTTACGTCTTCGGCCTCCCGGAGCACCTGCGTCGCGTTTCCCGTGCCGACGATACAAGGAATGCCAAACTCGCGTGAGACGATCGCCGCATGGGCCGTGCGTCCTCCCTGGTCTGTCACGATGCCGGCAACGCGCCGCATTACGGGTTCCCAATCCGGATCAGTGAGCCTGGCAACGAGTATGTCGCCCGATTCGACTTTCTGTAATTCGCTCGGATCACGTACAACCCGGACACGTCCAGCACCGATCTTCTCGCCTACCGCCTGACCTGTGACCCGCGGAGGTCCATGCTCACCTTTCAGGCGATACACTTTCGCGACGGCCGTTCGGGGCCTGGCTGAATGGACTGTCTCCGGGCGTGCTTGAACAATAAACAGCTCGCCTGTCAAACCATCTTTCGCCCACTCGATGTCCATGGGCTGTGGATGCCCGGCCAGTTCCGAGTAATGGTCTTCGATCACGCAGGCCCATAGAGATAATTTGAGAACTTCGTCATCGCTTAAGGAAAACTTGCCACGCTCGGCAACCGGTGTAGCCTCACTGCGAGTGGTACGGCTGCCGTCCCCGTAGACTAGTCGTACCTCTTTGGTACCAAGTTGTCTTCCGATGATTGAGCGATAGCCGCTTTTTAACGTTGGTTTGAATACGGTCCACTCGTCGGGTGTGACAACTCCTTGAACTACAAACTCTCCCAATCCATACGAACTGTTGACCAGCACAACGTCACGAAAGCCCGACTCTGTGTCGAGCGTGAAGATCACTCCGGAGCTGCCTCTGTCAGAGCGCACCATCGGTTGGACGCCGACAGAAATGGCCACTTTCAACTGATCGTAGCCCAGCCTGGCGCGATAGCTAATCGCACGATCCGTAAACAACGACGCGAAACACTGATGCACAGCACGCAATAGAGCTTCATGCCCGCGAACATTTAGGAATGTTTCGGCGGCGCCCGCGAAGGAGGCTTCAGGCAAGTCTTCAGCGGTAGCTGATGATCGGACCGCCAGTTCGAGTTCGCGTCCCAGGCGAGAGCAGAGCCTCTCATACGCAGCTCCTATAGCTACGCGTAACTCCTCCGGCAAAGGTGTATCGAGCACGGCGGCCCGTGCGGCGTGTCCCCGAACAGACAGGTCATTTACGTCTTCGTGATCGAAGTCTGAGAGTAATGACCGTAGCTCCTGTTCAAGATTACCTTGCGCCAGCAGCGCGCGATACGCGTCCACCGTTGTCGCAAAGCCATCAAGCACGCCAACGCCTTTGGGCTTTAGAGCATTAAACAGTTCACCAAGCGATGCGTTCTTACCGCCGACGATCGACAGATCCTTTATACTGATCTGAGCCAGATCCCATGCATAAACCAACTTTTCTTTCACTTCTTCTCTCCCTGACTTAAACACCTCAGTTCAAAGAGAGCAACATTTATGCCTATTGGTGCAGGTTTTTATCTGCCGAGATACCTAATGAATACGTACTGTCAGCAGATTCGCCCCGCCAGCTTCAGTCAAAAACCACAACCCTGCGTGAAACTCCGCAGTTAACCCGTTATAACGGTCTTAAAAACGCGGAAACTAAGGGGAAACAAATGGCACGTGCTATGCAGTTTCTGACATCGAGAATTTTTTTCACACGCGATGTCCAGGACCACCATTCGCTGGTTAGAGGGGTTGTGTCGTTGAAATAGCGTTGCGGCTGAGATAAAGCAGAGATCGTTCCGCGTTGTTGCGTCGCCGACATCAGGTTGGTTGATGTATTATCTATTGGCAACCATGCGGGGAGAGACATTATGAAAGAACTGATAAAACTACTGATTGGCTATGATGGTTCTGTATGTGCGAACGCTGCTCTTGATGATCTGCGGCGCGCCGGCTTGCCACGCAAAGCTGAAGCTGTTGTTCTTACCGTTTCGGAATTCTGGCTCCCCCATGCTTCGGAAACTAGCATTGCCCAGACTACTCCTTCTGGACTCGCGCCTATGGGCTTAAGCCAGACAAAAAGGTCAGCGGCGTCGAGCGCGCAACCAGTCACCGAGGCCCGCGCCCTCGCGCAGGAAGGGAAGAGACTCTTGCAGGCACATTTTCCTGGCTGGAAGATAAAGGCGGAGGAATCGTCAGGCTCGCCTGCGCACGAGATCTTGAAAAAGGCTGAAGAGTGGGCGCCAGATTTGGTAGCTGTTGGCTCACAGGGCCACTCAAGATTGGGCAGGTTTCTGCTCGGCAGCGTTTCTCAGAAAATCGTGAACGAGGCGCATTGCTCAGTTCGAGTGGCTCGCGGCACTGCATGGAAAGATGGATCGCCCGTCCGCATCCTCGTGGGATTGGATGGCTCATGGGCTTCATCCGCCGCCGTTCAATCTATTTCAATGCGCATGTGGCCGCCTGCAAGTGAGGTACGTCTCATCACTGTAGTAGACCCCCCGACCGCTGGTGTTGGTTCTCCAAGGCATGGATCCGCCAGAAAAGACATCTCAGGCTCCGTTGCGGGAGCACCAGTATGGGTGCAGGAGTTCGTAGAAACGGCGACGAAAAAGTTGCGTGCGGCGGAACTGGTTGTTTCCTCAAAGATTGAGGAGGGCGATCCGAAGCAACTGATTGTGGCCAATGCTGAAGAGTGGGGAGCGGAGTGTATCTTTATCGGTGCGTCATGCAGGCGCCAGTTTGAACAATTTCTGCTTGGCAGTGTTGCTACGGCCGTAGTGTCACGCGCACACTGTTCGGTGGAAGTTGTGCGAGACCGCGCGGACCTTATCGTTTGAAGCCACGCTATTGCTGAGGCGTAGCGCGGTTGTTAGCATCCCGATGCAAACGGGGATGACTGCGCCAAGCTGAGCAGCCATCCTCTTTTTGTATGAGAGTGAGTGATATGCCGAAACTCTTCGCACGAATGTTCGGAAGACCGCGTCGGCTTACTGTCAGCGATGAACTTCCTTTTGGTGGAGAGTTATTTAGTGTTGAGTACCTTGAGGAATATGCGCGTCAACTGGCCGCCCAGCACACTTCTGCAAGCCTGGCTCGTGGACAAGATCTGCTGTCGCGTCTCGAGGACAATGAACGCGTTCTGATCGGCGCGTATCAAACGTTGGCGGACGCAATCCGTCGCGAACGGATCCTCTCGCCTGCTGCCGAATGGCTGGTGGATAACTTTCACATAGTCGAAGAGCAGCTAAGAGAGATCAGGGAAGATCTGCCGGAGAGTTACTACCGTGAACTGCCGAAGCTCAGCGAGGGCGAACTGGCAGGCTATCCCCGCATTTATGCGTTCGCATTAGCTCTCATCCGTCATACAGACTGCCGCCTGGATCTAGAAGTACTAAGACGTTTCATAAATGCCTATCAAAAAGAGACACCTCTTTCAATTGGTGAATTATGGGCTGTGGCGATTACATTACGCCTGGCTCTAGTAGAGAATCTGCGGCGGTTGGCGGAACGGACAATTGCCGCACGCCAAACGAGAGACGAAGCAAATGCAATAGCCGATGACCTGCTGAGTGATCCCGGCCTCCAGTCTCACGAAATAGTCTCCCTGCTCACGAGAAAAATTCGAAAAGTGCCTGACGCGGCCTTTGTTGCTCAGTTTACAAAACGTCTCCACGATCAGGATCCATCTCTTTCAGTTGCTCTGGACTGGCTTGATCGTCAACTCGCACTGACCGGCCAGACCACCGATCAGGTAGTCCAGGTTGAGCATCAACGGCAGGCCGCCACGCAGGTGACAGTAGCAAATATCATCACCAGCATGCGCTTGCTTTCAACGCTTGACTGGCGAGAGTTTTTCGAGAGCGTCAGCCTGATTGATCCCCTACTGTCATCAGATCCGGTGGGCGCTTATGGGCGTATGGACTTTGGCACACGCGACCGTTATCGACACGTGGTCGAGCGCATTAGCAGACGTAGCGGAGTCGCCGAACTTGAGGTTGCTCGGAAGGTGCTGGAACTGGCCCAACAAGCTCCGCAAACCGATCGTGAAGTCGATGAAATACGGCACGTTGGTTATTACCTGATTGGCGATGGGCTGGCGAAACTCGAAGTGGTCCTAGGGTATCAACCGCGCATTGGTGAGCGTGCTTTGCGCTTTGTACTTCGTCATCCGACAACCTGTTACCTGGGAGCAATCGGGACAATTACCGCAATCCTGGTGACGTCGCTTTCGTCCTATGCAATTGCTTCTGGGGCAAATGTCCTGGGATTGATAGCCGTTGCCATCCTGTCTCTGGTTCCGCTGAGCGATTTGGCGACGAGCCTTGTGAACTGGACAGTTACTCTCATAATCAAACCTCACCCGCTACCGAAAATGAATACTGCCTCAGGCATCTCAAAAAATGAGCGCACAATGGTGGTTATTCCGACGATGCTCAGCGATGAGGCATTTGTGCGTGAATTGCTGGAAACATTAGAGGTACATCATCTCTCCAATCAGGACGAACACTTATTTTTCGCGCTGCTGACAGATTTCATTGATGCGCCGACGGAACATACTGCCAATGATCAAATGTTGCTTGGACTGGCGCGTAGTGCGATCGGGGAACTGAACGCCCGTTATCCGGGTGATAGTCAGTTAACGCGCTTCCATCTGTTTCATCGCCGCCGACAATGGAATGAGAGTGAGAGGAAGTGGATTGGCTGGGAACGAAAACGGGGCAAGCTCAGCGAGTTTAATCGGCTACTAAGGGGCGCTAATGACACGAGCTTTGTCGTCACCACGGCTGACTCGGAATCGCTATCGCAGATTCGTTATGTCATAACTCTGGATTCGGACACCGTGCTACCACATGACACGGCCCGTCGTCTGATCGGCACGATCTCTCATCCTCTTAACCGTCCATACTTCGACGCGGATGTTGGCCGTGTGACCCGCGGCTACGGCATTCTGCAGCCGCGGATTAGCATCTCGCTACTTAGCGCCTCGAGTTCTCACTTTGCCCGGACGTTCTCCGGAAATATCGGGGTTGACCCATATACCACCGCGGTCTCAGATGTCTATCAGGATTTGTTCGGCGAAGGGAGCTATACAGGAAAAGGGTTGTATGACGTCGATGCGTTTCAACGGGCCCTGGCTGGACGCGTTCCCGAAAATTCCTTACTGAGCCACGATCTGTTTGAAGGATTATTTGCCCGCACAGCGCTGGTTACTGATGTTGAGCTATTTGACGATTATCCCGCTCGCTATGACATCTATGCACGACGACAACATCGATGGACGCGCGGCGACTGGCAGGTAGCCTCGTGGATCTTGCCGCGCGCAAAGGACCGTAACGGGCA
Organism: Pyrinomonadaceae bacterium; assembly: GCA_035283325.1. Classification (GTDB taxonomy): domain Bacteria; phylum Acidobacteriota; class Blastocatellia; order Pyrinomonadales; family Pyrinomonadaceae; genus PSRF01. The sequence goes on from DATEUF010000182.1 coordinate 13,057, forward strand.
AAAAGTCAGAACGGCGCTGCCGCTTATTTCGCGTTGGAAGATCTTAGATAATCTCAGGCGTAGCCTTGTCGCTCCCACCGTCCTGCTGTGGTTCCTAACGGCGTTGACCCTCGCGTCAGGCTCACCGCTAGTCTGGACACTCTTAGTCTTGCTCACTCTTGCGTTTCCTGTTTATGCAAACTTTGCCAGAGCGCTGTGGACGCCTCTACACGGAACTCCCTGGACAAGTCATTTGTCGAATGTTTGGAACGACCTTCTGGTCAACACTTCACAACTGCTGCACAATATCACTTTTATTGCGCATCAGGCTTACTTGATGACTGACGCGATTGTTCGGACTTTGTATCGCAAGCTGATCTCCAGGCAGCATTTGCTGGAGTGGGTCACCGCAGCACGGGCCGGGCGCTCAACTGGTGATTGGAGTTCCCTGCTTCGCTTCACGTGGCCCGGCAGCGCTATTGCACTTGTTGTGGCGGTGCTTCTCGTTCTGGTACACACTCCTTCGATTTTTCCAGCTTCGCCTTTTTTACTCCTGTGGCTTCTTTCTCCATACATTGCATACGTAACAGGCAAGCGCATAATCACTGGTCCAAAGCCATTGAGCGCTGATGAGGCGGGCAATGCGCGACTCCTTGCTCGTCGCACATGGCGATTTTTCGAAACATTTGTCGGTGAAGAAGATCACTGGCTGCCGCCCGACAACTATCAGGAAGATCCGGTTCCCGTGATTGCGCATCGCACCTCGCCGACTAATGTTGGATTGCTTCTCCTATCGACCCTTGCCGCGCACGATTTCGGCTACACAGGCTTACTCGAACTGGTTGAACGTCTCGAGCTTACTTTTACGACTTTAGAAAAGCTGCCAAGATTCCGCGGTCACTTATTTAACTGGTACAACACACACTCGCTGGAACCATTAATGCCTCAATATGTTTCCACTGTCGACAGCGGTAATCTTGCTGGACACCTGATAGTAATCAAACAAGCCTGCAACGATCTGGAACGGCCGATTTTCGATACTCAAACCACAGCCGGGCTGGCCGATGTAATAAAACTGATGAGCGACGAAATGGCGATACTCGGCAAGATCAGGCAGAGCACCCTCGCAGTTTCGGTAAAACAGCTTCGAAACGAGTTGGATGCCTGCGCGCAGCTTGTGAAAAGGCCGCCGGAAACTCTAACTGAGTGGTCGGAATTCTTAGCCAAACTCTCAAAACACGCTGCTACGGTCCAGGACATAGTAAACGCTCTGGTACATGAGCATGGCCCTCACGGTTTCGAAGACGCGCGCTTTTGGATTGGAGCGTTGGTTCACCAGACTCAAGTTCTCACAAGGGATCTACAGACACTTCTCCCCTGGAGTGCGATGCTGCAGCGAATAAATGCCGTCCAGACCGATCGCTATCCCGAAGAAATTGTCCTGGGCTTTGAGACGGTTAAGCGCGCATTGAATCTCGTGCCTGCTCCGTCACAAATCACGGAACTGTGCGACCAGGTACTGGTTCAACTCTCGGTGCTTCGTCCCCAATTGGAGGGATCGTCCACGAAATCTAATCTAGAGAACGTTCTGGCCGATCTACTTCTACTGACGAAATCACTCGAACAGGCGGCACAGGCCTGCAGGACTTTGATGGCGCGTACGAGCAGCCTTGCACGTCTGTGTGAGCGTTTTATGGACGAGATGGAATTCGGATTTCTATTCGACGAAAGGCTCAAGGTGCTGACCATTGGGTACAACGTGACCGCGGGCCGGCGGGATGAGTCGTTTTATGACTTACTGGCTTCAGAGGCAAGGCTTGCGAGTTTTGTAGCCATCGCGTCCGGCGACGTACCTCAGGAACACTGGTTTCGGCTGGGTCGTCAACTCGCTGCGGTTAATGGAAAGCGCGGACTGATTTCCTGGTCTGCGACCATGTTTGAGTATTTAATGCCACTTCTCGTCATGCGCAACTACGCTGAGACTCTTCTCGGTGAAACTTACCGCACTGTGATTGCCGAGCAAATCAAATATGGAAGAAAGCACGGCGTTCCCTGGGGTGTTTCAGAGTCGGCTTATAACGCACGCGATCTTCATCTAACCTATCAGTATGGGCCTTTCGGAGTGCCGGGCATGGGCTTAAAGCGGGGTTTGAGTGAGAGCGTTGTGGTGGCGCCGTATGCCACATTGTTGGCAGCCATGCTGGAGCCCCATGCCGGGGCACAAAACCTGAACTATCTTAAGCGGGAGGGTGGCCTTGGTCGTTTCGGTTTCTACGAGGCAATTGACTACACACCTGAACGGTTACCTCCAGATCAAAACAGAGCAGTGATCTGTGCCTTCATGACGCATCACCAGGGCATGAACCTTGTGGCGCTCGACAATGTGCTTCACAACAATGTAATGCAGAAGCGGTTTCATTCAGACACGCTGGTCCAGGCGCACGAGCTATTGCTTCAGGAACGTATCCCGCGTGGTGTGCCGGCCACGCATCCTCGTGCCGAAGAAGTCCTCTCGAGCACCCTGAGCCGCAAGTTGCAGAGATCGACATACGCAAGACATTACGGCGCTGTTGATCTGGCAACGCCGCGCACACAGCTGCTTTCAAACGGAACATATTGCGTTATGGTCACGCATGCCGGAGCGGGCTACTCAATGTGCGGACCCGTTGCCGTTACGCGTTGGCGGGAAGACACGACGCGAGACAGTTGGGGAAGCTTCTGTTATCTCCGTGACGTACAAAGCGGCGCTGTTTGGTCGGCGGGTTACCAACCGATTGTGCGCACTCCCCAGTTCTACGACGTCAGCTTCGCCGAGCACAAGGTCGAAATTTCGAGGGACGATGTGGGTCTGCGTACACGCACGGAAGTTGTCGTGTCACCAGAAGACAATGCCGAGGTACGACGCATTTCAATCACTAATCAGTCGTCGCGTCCGCGGGAGATCGAAGTGACAAGTTACGCTGAGGTGGTGCTCGCTTCAGCCGCCTCGGATGCCGCCCACCCGGCATTCAGCAACTTGTTTGTCGAGACAGAGTTTATTCCTGAAGACAACGCGCTTTTGGCGCGGCGGCGACTGCGTTCTGAGGAAGATGAACCCATTTGGGGAGTTCATACTGTAAGCATCGAGGGCGAAGTGATTGGAACTCTGCAGTACGAGACCGACCGCAGTCGTTTTCTTGGTCGCGGTCACAGCACAGCAGATCCCATTGCAATCGTCGAAGACAGGCCGCTCTCAAACTCTATCGGCGCGGTGCTCGACCCAATTTTTAGTTTACGCCAGCGAGTACAACTGCAACCCGGCAGTACAGCGCGCCTCTGTTTCGCCATCGCAGTGGCTCGTTCACGTGAGGAAGCGAAACGGCTTGCTGACAAGTATCACAGCCGCGGAGCATTTGAGCGCGAGGCACAGTTAGCATGGATCAAATCTCAAGTGCAGCTGCGTCACCTGGACGTTGATTTGGAGGAAGCGCACTTCTTCCAGCAACTGGCAAGTAATGTTCTATACTCGCAACCGAATTTGCGCCCGCGTCCACAGGTCCTCGCGCTCAACAGTAAAACGCAAGGCGGCCTCTGGCGGTACGGTATAAGCGGCGATCTGCCCATCATCGTGGTGAGGATCAATGATGCACGCGACTTGAGAATTGTCCGGCAGGTTTTGCGGGCACATGAATACCTGCGCTTGAAAGGTCTGTCAATAGACCTGGTAATCCTGAACGATCACCCGGCGAGTTACGCGCAGTCTTTGCAGGATGAACTTATCGAGCTTGTTCGGAAAAGTGGTGCCCAGAATTTGCTGGATAGACGCGGCGGCGTTTTCTTGCGGCGGACGGATATCATGCCGGAAGAGGACAGGATACTGCTACACACCGTCGCACGTGTTTGTATTGTGACGGAACGAGGTTCGTTGGAAGATCAGTTAGCACGTCCGGCGGTTGAACCCAAGCTGCCCGAACCCTTCACTCCCAATCAGCCCCCACGGCAGGATATGGCGCCCACAGCGCTTATGCCTGAACTAAAGTTCTTTAATGGACTAGGCGGTTTTAGTGATGACGGGCGCGAATATATCACCGTTCTCGGAGAAGGGCAGTGGACGCCAGCACCGTGGCTAAACATCATCGCTAATGCCAGGGGCTTCGGATTTCAAATATCTGAGAATGGCGCAGGTCACACCTGGTCGGTTAATAGTCACGAGAACCGGTTGACCCCCTGGTCCAACGATGCTGTTTCTGATCCGCCAGGTGAAGTGATTTATGTGCGAGACGAGGATACCGGTGTGACGTGGACCCCCACACCGTTGCCAATTCGTGAACCCAGTCCCTATGTGATCAAGCATGGTCAGGGCTACACGATATTTGAGCATACAAGCCACGGCATTGCGCAGGAGCTATTGCTGTTTGTCCCGACAGATGCGCCGGTAAAGATCTCGCGGCTCCGCCTGCATAACCAAACAAATCGGCAGCGACGATTATCCGTTACGAGTTACCACGAGCTGGTATTAGGAATCAACTCAAGCTCTTCCTCCCCTTTTATCATCACAGAGTTAGATCAGACCACTGGAGCGATTCTTGCGCGGAATCCCTACAACAATGATTTTGCCCATCGTGTTGCCTTCGCCGATATGAACGAGAGCGAGCGAACGGTAACCTGTGATCGTAAAGAGTTTCTAGGACGTAATGGCTCAACAGCCCGTCCCGCCGCGCTACGCCGGCATCGGCTCTCGGGTGCGATAGGTGCTGGCTTAGACCCTTGCGTCGCGATACAAACCAGCTTTGAGCTTGAAGCCGATGAAACCCGAGAGATCATTATCTTGCTGGGTCAGACGGAAACCGTGGAGGAAGCGCGCTTGGTCGTCAGCCAGTATAAGGGGTCCAATGCTGTCAAAAGAGCATTTGAGGAGACCATCCGCCACTGGGACGGGGTGCTAAACACGATCCAGATCCGTACGCCCGATCCTTCCTTCGACATCGTCATGAATCGGTGGTTGTTGTACCAGACGCTGTCATGCCGGTTGTGGGCGCGCACTGCATTCTATCAATCGAGCGGAGCTTACGGTTTTCGCGATCAACTACAGGATGTGCTGTCTCTCCTTTATACAAAACCTGCCATTGCGCGCGACCACATCGTGCGAGCCGCCGGCCGTCAGTTTAGTCCGGGCGACGTGCAACATTGGTGGCATCCAACCACCGGACGTGGCGTCCGTACACGTTTCTCTGATGATTTGCTCTGGTTACCTTACGTAACAGCTGGCTACATCAAGGTAACAGGCGATCGTTCGGTGCTCGATCAAAACATTGCTTTTCTGGAAGCACCCACGCTCGAACCGGAGCAAGCCGAATCCTACACTCAGCCCGTTACTTCGGCAGAGTCCGCCACTTTGTTTGAACATTGTGCGCGAGCTCTGGATCGAAGTCTCGCCGTGGGCGCTCACGGGCTGCCGCTGATGGGAACTGGTGATTGGAACGACGGGATGAATCGCGTTGGATACAAGGGTAAAGGCGAGAGTGTATGGGTCGGCTGGTTTCTTTATAAGACGCTGGAGCAGTTCATCGAATTCTGTGACATGCGTGACGAGCCCAATCGAGCCCAAAGTTATCGAGATCATTTGGTCGAACTAAAATCGGCGCTGGAGCAACAAGCCTGGGATGGCGATTGGTACGCCCGGGCTTTTTTTGACGATGGCACGCCACTCGGCTCGGCGCGCAACGAGGAGTGCATTATTGACTCAATCGCTCAGTCATGGGGCGTAATATCCGGCGCCGCCGATCCTGAACGCGCTCGACATGCAATGGCTGCAGTGGAACAGCATCTGGTACGTCGAGAAGAGGGACTTGTACTGTTACTCGCTCCACCTTTTGACAAAAGCGCGCTCGATCCCGGCTATATCAAAGGATACGTTCCAGGAGTTCGCGAAAACGGTGGACAGTATACGCATGCGGCGCTCTGGACAGTCATCGCTTATGCAATGTTGGGCGATGGCGATCGCGCGGGCGAACTGTTCACTCTTCTTAACCCCATCAACCACGCGAATACGCGCGTCGGGTTACATCGCTACAAAGTCGAGCCCTTCGTGGTTGCTGCTGACGTTTACGCTGTCGCGCCTCATGGTGGCCGCGGCGGGTGGACATGGTATACCGGGGCGGCCGCCTGGATGTACCGCGCGGGACTCGAGTTTATTCTCGGCTTCAAGTTGAATGGCAACTTGTTGACCGTAGAACCCTGCATTCCGCGCGCTTGGCCCGAATTTGAAATCACATACCGCAAAGGGACAACTCAATATCACATTAGAGTTGAAAACCCTGACGGCATCAGTCGCAGGATTATCAGCAGCAAGCTGGACGGTGTGCCACTGCCGAGAAACGAAATACCACTTGTTGATGATGGAGGATTACACGAGATCCATCTAATTGTAGGAGAGGAGCCGGTTGCTGTACCAGATGAGGTAGTTAGTACGGCCAACGAACGACCGCAGACGTGACAGACTTTACTTTCTACGGGTCCAGACGTTTTAGAATTTTGTCCCACCAGGTTTGCGTCTCAGCCGTGGGCTCAAGACCTTCGGGGATCGTCTGACCTTGTTCTGGTGTCGCTCGGTGCCCTGTCATTCGGTCTATGTGAACACGATAAAAGATCGGTGTGAAGGAATGTGGGATGTCGCGATCCTCGCTGGCCACATAAGCCGGCTCCCACCACATTGCTCGCCGCTGAAGTAGCTCGAGAGCTTCTGCCCTCGCAGCGGCAAACTCGGGCTGGTCAGGTAGCTCCTCATAACGTCCAAACACAACCATGCTCACCCACTGGTCGTGACTCGTTCGATCGTCGATTTCCACGCACACTTGTGGATTGGTGCGCATCCACTCGATTTTCTGTCCGAGCGTGGTGAATCCGTAGAGGTGCTCTCCATCAAACGTGAAATAGATCGGCACAACATAAGGCTGGTTGTCCCGTGCACATGCTAGTCTGCCGAAGCTAGCCTGCTCTAAGACCTTTCGACACTGGAACTCGCTCATCTCATGAATAAACACAACAGACAAACTCCTCGATGAATCAGGGACTACTGAGGCTTTCGCAATAAGTGTTCCGGCTGAATAACGACCAAATTCCCCGGGATTCTACAGTTTGAGAGTAGCAATGTGCTTCATCGCTGCGAAAACCTACGCAGTATTGTGGGAAACCACGCGCCACGCATTTCATAGCTCAGAATCCGCCAAACAAGCCTTCTTTACACTGGGCTCTTTACGACCTTTTTGCTAGCGCGAAAGGCGCGTTGGAGTTTAACCAGGGGCACATGCGTTGCTTACTGGTCATTGAGGATAATCTGAAATGCGAACAAGAGGGCAGAGCGGCTCCATTGAAAGGTTGTAGTGGGACAGCTTATGTGAGCTCGTGGAATAGCTGCCGACTGCACCTCCGATACGAGCCGGGAACGCTCGAATGGCTGGCTGCAATTGAGAAAAGAATGTCACAAGAGATGAACGAGAAAGAATGTGCGCATGTCCCGTGCCGTTGCCCAGCGCGTGAAGGAAGTGATTACTGCAGTGAAGAATGTGAAAGGGGTCGAGGCGAAACTGACTGTGGTTGCGGGCATCTGGAGTGTCAGGCTCGGGCGTGAGGGGCAGACGGCAGGAGCGGGAGCAGGAGCAGGAGGCAGCGGCAGGGATCCGGAAACTGCCATAACTATTTCCCATTTAGCATTTGACAGTTTCCCTTTGTCATTTTGGGATATTTCTGAACCAACTGATTTGCTGCTAAAGAAAAATGGCGCATGGCATGTCAAATGTCAAACGAGAAATGACAAATGCATCATTCCGGTTTTACTGTTCTGCTTTCATTTGGTTCTTCTCATATTCGCTTATGCGGTCCAGGTCCAGGGAATTCCAAAGGGGACTTCCCAAAAGCCAATTCAGGCGGAAGAGAAGCTCGAGGCGGAACAACGGCTGGCAGATCTTGGGTATTGGACGGGGCCTGTAGACGGCAATCTTGACCCGGCATTCCGCCACGCATTAATTGCTTTTCAAAAGGTCGAAGGCCGTGAACGGACTGGGCGATTGACGCCCAACGAACTTAATGCTTTGCGCGTTAGCACGCGGCCGCTGCCTCGATTCACACATTCCCCGCATCTGGAGATCGACATTCGCCGCCAGGTTCTATTCATCGTCGATGCTGATGGTTTGATTACACACATTCTTCCTGTCTGCACGGGTAATGAAAAATCTTATGTGGACCATGGGCAAGTTCACCGGGCGCACACGCCCAGAGGAACATTTAGGATCCTGAGAAAGATCTCAGGTTGGAGACTCAGCTCTCTTGGGCTTCTCTACTACCCTAACTATATTCACGAGGGCGTTGCGATTCATGGCAGCCCGGTCGTGTTTTCATACCCGGCAAGCCATGGCTGCATCCGTGTACCAATGTTTGCCGCCAAAAAATTGGGTGAGCTTACGCCCATCGGAACGGAAGTGATTATTTACGACAGTTTTCCCCGATAGTCATTGACTTACAACGAGATTTGGCATAAAAACCAGCCACAATGCATCCTTCCCGGCCCTCACAAAAAGGGCTGGCCTGTGAACCAACTCGTTTTGAAAAGGTGTTAGCTTACTTCCGGAAGCGACCTCCTAAGCACTGCTCCGGAACCTACTTCCCGACCTGTTGCACAGGAAAGCGCGGAGCGGCTCCGAGCCCGCGCTTGCCTTCTCGTTCGAAGGTCCAATGAAGAACGGTAACCACATCGCACGAGTGACAGAGTTCGCCCGGGCCTTATGCTCCGCTCAGGACTATCACTCGCTCTTGGACATCATAGGCGGCGAAATCTGCCGCAGTCTCAAAGCTGAGAATCTGCTGATCTGGATCGTTGATACTGACGGCCGGGCCCTCCGTTGTGAAGCATCAAATCTGACTACGCTAAGCAAGACGCTAGTGCGCGAGCCGCGACCGGCAGACGCGGGATTGCTCGCCGAGATGTTGCGGGCGGATGCGCCGCGTAGTTTTGGGGCCCTGAAAGCGGCAACCCATCTGTCCGAAACAGCTGCTGGAACAATTCTGCAAACAGCAGCCTTTGCCCCTATGCGCGATGGGGCCAGCCCGGTGGGCGTAATTGAGACGGTCAACCTGCAAAGCGGACAGTTCACCAGCGACGATCTTGCGTTACTGGATGAGTTTGCCAGACTTGCAGCAACAGCCATCGTGGCGCGTCGCTCCGAAGCCGCGATGGGGGCAGGTATGCTGCAGGCACTGACGCGACTTACGCAGCTCTACGACATCAGCCAGTCGTTCAACTCGACAATCGAATTCTCAGAACTGGCACCCATTATCTGCAACCGCACAGCCAGTGTAATGGAGGTCGAGTCATGTAGCCTCTGGTTGGTTGACGGAACTGAGATGGTTTGCTGCGAGGTGATCGGCCGATACCAAAAAGCCCTGGTTGGCCACCGCGAGGCAGAGGCAGGCACAGTGGTGGGAGAAATGCTGCGCGATAATGCACCGCTGACCATCAATGACCCAGGTGACACACGCCTAACTCAGCGACTCCAGCATCTCAGCGATACTTCAGCTCGTGGTTTGATCTGCGCGCCAGTCAAATATGGTCAAAGCTGGTTGGGTGCGCTGGAGATCGTCAATAAACGAGATGAAAGCAGGTTTACCGAGTTAGATAGAGACCTTCTGGTTGAAATTGCTACGCAAGCTGCAAATTCGATTCGCAACGCGCAGCGTCACCAGGCAGAACGGAAAGTCAAGGAGCTGCACGCACTGCTGAATACGAGCCGGGAGATTGTTTCCTCTCTGGATCTCGATCGCATGCTGACCGTGGTGGTCAATCAAGTTGCAACACTAATTCCCTTTGACCGTTGTGCGATCGCGCTGCTAACGAAGAGCCGATACGTGATTAACGCGATCGCCGGGGAGAGCAACGTAAACTTGAAGGATCCGAAGGTAAGAGCATGGAATCAGATCATCGACTGGGCAGGAAACGCTGGCAGGGAGCTCTACATTTCAGAGCTGAATGGGGAAATCGACTCGGATCGCGCTGAAACACGAGAGAAGTTTCAGGCACACTTCGCGTCAAGCGGCATGAAGAGTTTTTACGCTCTGCCGTTAGCGGACGAGGAAGGAGCCCTTGGGGTCCTGGTCTCAGAGAGCAAGACTACTCGCTTTCTCAGCGCCTCGCATCTGGAGTTGCTCAAGATCTTTTCCGGTCAGGCCACAGTTGCGATTCGTAATGCCCAACTTTACCGGCAGGTTCCATTGATCGGTGCCTTAGAACCTATTGCTGCCAAGAAGCGAGCATTTCTGGCAATGCCAAAGGCGAAGCGGCTTGCGATGCTCTCTACGGTTATTGCGTTGTCACTCCTGCTAATCTTTCTGCCCTGGAACCTGAAAGTCGGTGGTAACGCTTACGTACTTCCGGGACGGCCAGCGACGGTAAATGCTGAAATTGATGGCGTGGTTGATAAGGTCCATTTCCGCGAGGGCGATCTCGTTCCAGGAGGCGCGGTTATCGCCTCACTGCGAGGTGACGAATACTTGCTTAACCTGAACGACGCGCGTGCTCGTTATGCGATTCTTGAGCACGAGTTGACTCGAGTTCAGGCATCAGCCGGAGCAGCGGCGGCCCAAATCGAGCGCGTACGCCTGGAACAAACGCAGCGGGAGATTGCGTTTAACCAAACGCAGCTGGAGCAAACCCAAATTCGCGCGCCGATCGGCGGTGTGATCGTTACCCCTAAGATTGAGGAGAAACGCGGTCAGTTCATCCGGCGTGGCGAAGTTTTCTGTGAGACTGCTGACGTCAATCCGGTCGTCATAGAGGCGGCTATCCCTGAAGAGGATATCGGGCTTGTTAATCTCGGCGAGGAAGTCTGGCTGAAGGCAAACGCTTTTCCAGCTCAGAAATTTGTCGGTCGGGTAACACAGATTAGTCCTCAGGCGATTACGGAGCAGGGCGCAAGAGTTTTTATTGTGCGAGCTGCAATTGAAAACACCGAGCAAAACCTGCGGACAGGCATGATTGGTCGCGTCAAGGTGCTTACAGGTCCCAGAAGTGTGAGCTATGTATTGCTCCGCGACCCATTCCGATGGTTGCAGAAAACGGTGTGGAGCTGGATGCCCTAGTCGAATTTCTGCAAGGCTCGCGCTATGTTGGCGCCTCCTCAAGTCTTGGGACTGGCGCCTTGGTACAGGGCTCCAATGAACGCGAAAGCATTTTTTCCGGTTGGCTCAAGACTTTGAGGTGTGTCATGAAAGGAAAGTTCTTACCGGCTATTACTCTTCTGCTGGCGAGTTTGCTAGCCGCCAGCTGCGCCGCCAAACCCGAGGCACTTCGAGCCGCAACACCGTCGGACTCGCCTGGTACCAAAGCTCCCATAGCCGTGAGTGTTATGGAAGCGAAACCATCAGTGCAGGTGGAGGCTCTGTTGGTTCCAGCAGCGCTCTCGGTTGAAGTGACGGCCCTGATCCTCGCTCAGAGAGACGGAACAGTTAGCCAGCTACGTGCTCAAGAAGGCTCACGCGTTAATAAGGGACAGGTCATCGCTCAACTCACAGGCGATGAAGATCTGCGGGCCCAGTTGAGACAGGCTGAATTGGAGGTTTCGCGGCTGGATGTAGAGCAACGGCAATACGCCGCTCTTATCAAGTTAGATCGAAACGAGCTTGACCGTGAAACGATCCTCTTCAAGCAGGGCCTGACCGCGGATCGAGATGTTGAACGCGCTCAGTTCAAGCTCGATGCCGCTGTGCTTGAACTGGAAAAGACCAAAGTCGCCAGCGATACAGCCCGCGCGAAAGTCGTTGAGGTTAAGGCGCAGTTGGAGAGAAGTACTGTCCGCGCCCCGATCAGCGGGGTTGTGATACACCGCTTTGCCAAGCTCGGCACGAACGTGGTCAAGAACGACAAGCTTTTCGAGATCACGCAACTGGGACCACTCGAGGTTAAATTCCAGGTGCCGCAGAATGAGAGGGGTTCGCTGGCTGCTGGCAGTATCATCAGTCTCTTGCCAATTGAGAACGATCAAATCATCGCGCGGGCGCGCATTCGCCGCATGGATAAGGTTGCAGAGTCGGCAAGCAACACAGTTGGCTTTGTCGCTGATATCGTGAGCGGGCCGGGCCTGATGCCTGGCATGGCAGTAAATGTGAGCATTCCGCGAAGCGATGTTGGTCCAACTCTCTGGCTACCCCAGACCGCCTTTCCCGTTGGAACAGAGATTCGTAAAGGTGGCACCAGCACGATCTTTGTTGCCGTTGGGGAATTGTGCGCCGCAAGGACTGTATGGGTGAACTCAGTTGAAGCTGATCAGGTTGAAGTCGGCTCCGGATTGGCGGAGGGCGACCGGGTGATAATCTCCCCGCCAGCGGAACTAAAGGCCGGTGATCGGGTAGCAGTTAAGAACTGACTCTCCCCCTTAATCGATATGGATAAGCTGCGGACAGATCTGAAGCTCATTCGCCAGGTGCAGAGCGGAGAAGTTGCATACATAGTCAAGGATCCAGTTGTCCTCAAGTACTACCGCTTTCCGGAGGTTGCAGCAAAGGTTTTTCGCTTTCTGGACGGGACGCGAACACACAACGAGGTTGGTGAACTAGTTTCCGCAGAGATGAACGAGCACATTCCCGGCTCAGAAATAGCCAGCTTCGTCGAATCTCTCAAGAAGCTCAACTTCATCGAGCAATCAGCCAGTGAAAAGAGCCTCCTACTGCTAGAGCGTCTGCGTAAGAACAGACAGCTTAAGGCCGAAGACGCTGCTGAACGCGGCGATGATATGTACCTCCGGTTTCCTTTGATGGATCCCGACAGACTCTACGATCGCATCATAAAACACATTTGGTTCATCTGGACCCGCGGGTTCCTCTTCTTTTCGTTTGTATTGTTCAGTTTCGCGGCTGCAATACTGATCGCCAATTGGGAAACAGTACAGATAGGACTATCTCAACTCTGGAACTTTTCAGACAAAGGCTTGCGTGACATCGTGACATTCATAGTCGTGTTGTCATTGGTGATCATCCTTCACGAAAACGGCCACGGGTTAACGTGTAAGCGTTATGGCGGCGAGGTGCATGAGTTGGGTTTCATGCTGATCTATTTCATGCCCGCATTTTATTGTAACGTTTCTGATGCGTGGACATTCGACAGCAAAGCAGCAAAGCTTTGGGTGACTTTTGCCGGAGCCTACGTGGAACTGGTCATCTGCTCAATCGCCACCTTTGTCTGGTACCTGTCCGCTCCTGGTTACTTCGCGCACGATCTCGCCTTTACCTTCATGCTGGTAGCTGGTCTTTCGTCGATAGCGATTAACATGAACCCGCTGATAAAGCTGGACGGCTATTTTGCGCTTGTAGATTATCTGGAAATTCCCAATCTAGCCGAAGATTCCTCCAGGTATGTCACGTCGCTCATAGGCAAGCACGTCTTTCGGCTACCCATTGCAGTTCCTGACTACAAGCCGAGGCTAAAGCGCATTTTTCTTATCTATGGCGTGCTGTCATTTTTCTACAAGGTGTTTATCACCTTAATCATGCTGTTCTTCTTTTTTCGCATAGTGAGTTTCTTCTTTCCGGAGAACAATATCTTAGTCTTTCCCCTGGTAGCATTTCGACTCCTTAAAAAGAGACTCAGAGCACCCGTCAATGGATTGCGGTTTCTTTACCAGGATAAGAAGGAGCTATTCAAGAAGCGCACAAGTCTGCTTTTAATTACAGCCATCGCAGCTGTCATTCTGGGACTCTTTTCCTTTCTGCCGCTGCCTTACTCGCATCGAGCAAACTTCATCGTGGAGCCAGTAGAGACAATAGCCGTCAGGGCTGCCAGCCAGGGCTTTCTGGCCACTATCCTGGCGAAGGAAGGCGACTCTGTGCCGCGCGGCGCTCTGCTGGCGTTGCTACGCGACCGCGATTTGGAAGAGAAGCGCGATTCGTTAAAAGCGCAGATTGCTATCCAGAATCGTAGCATCGTAGCTCAAAGGGCCGGGGGCGCTATTGCCGAGTCGCTGGTCGCTGAGCGCCGGCGCATGCAACTCACTCAGCAGTTAAGTGACGTAGAGAGTCAGATCACGCGGTTGAATCTGGTCGCTCCCGAAGAAGGAGTGGTGATAACGCCTAGAGTTGACGAGAAGCTGGGAAGGTTTCTGAAAGAGGGCGAGGAGTTCTGCGAGCTTGCCAGGTCGGGTGCCCTTCGGGCACGCATTCGCGTTGACGATTGGGACCTGCAAGAAGTTGCGGTCGGCTGGCCAGCTAAACTCTGGCTGAATGCAGGTCAGAATAAAGTTCTCAGCGGACAACTGACGAAGCTTGCTCCAGCTTCTGAGCTGCACCAGCGGCTTTCGCCAGCGTTCCGAATTGATGGTACAAAAGGAAGCCCACCAGATCCGTCGCAAGTGAAAGCTACCAACGCCGCTAAGCTCACACCAAGAGTAAAGCGCCCAGGGCGGGAGCAAGCTGAGGCCTTAACCGACGAAGCAACTTCGGCATTCGAGGCGCCGCTTACCCGATTCGAGGGGCTGATTTCAATCGCTGGGGATCCAACAATAAAGCCTGGTATGTCTGGCGAGGCAAAGATCTATGGTCCTCGGCGTCCGCTGGCCGTGATTGCCTGGCGCAGCTTTCGCGACTGGTTTCGTTCGAGAGTCTGGTGGTGACTACGGTAGTCCCCCTTATAAACCCGAAAGCCCGTAACGGCTTCCCGCACGGGCTTTCAGCGATCCGCCTTGACGGCTGGTAACTGCTTGACCGTGTACTCGACCTCAGTCGTCGGCGAGCTTCGTCGGATTCGCCCGGTCAGCCAGCGCTGTTGGATTTGCTCTGTCAGCCAACGCTGTTGGATTGGCCCTGTCTGTCAGCGCCGCTGGATTGGCTCTATCTGTCAGCGCCGTCGGATTGGCCCTGTCTGCAAGCATTGCCGGGTTGGCTCTATCTGCCAACTCGCTCGCGAAAGCTGGGTTAGCCCTGTCAGCAAGACGGCTCGGATTGGCACGATCAGCCAACTCGGCCATTAGCGGGTTCGCTCGGTCAGTGAGCGGGGTAGCTGCCAGCGGATTACCACGTTCGGCGCTGACCTTCACTTCCGTGATGTCTTGACCAATCGTGCTCCTGATCTGGTTCCGTTGGTCCTCCGTAAGCTTTATCGTAACTTCCTTTACGTCTGCCATACCGTCCTCCATCAGATTTAAGTTGGGATTCGACCTATTGCGTTTAGTATTCGCAAGTCTGATGCCACCTTCCAGCAACTTCGGCAACCAACGGAAAACCCCCGGATCCGAACGGCTCCTAAAACAGATAACCGACTATCAGGGGAAAAATTGCCTCTGCCGGAGGGAATGATTACTCGTTGGGGAAATATTTCCTCAATAGCTGATACTCCGCGATAGCCGGAGATCCATCTCAAAGATTGTACTTCTTACAAAGATACTTCATTCGATCTTTATTCACCGCCAGAAGTTCTGCGGCCTTGATTTTTACGCCACTGGCACGCGTCAGTGCCGCTCGAACCAGCTCGTATTCATAGCGTGCCACTTCGCGATCCAGATTCAGACCGCTTTCAGGCAGTTCCTTTATCGATGTGGGCGCCTGACTTTCGGCGGTGGGACGAAAAACCGGCGTTTGATTCAGGATATGGGGCGGCAACTGGGCAGCCGTAATCAGCTCTCCATCCGTCATTACCACCAGCCGCTGAATAAGATTTTCCAGCTCTCGCACATTGCCTTTCCAACTGTAATCCATCAGGTAGTGCAGCGCTTCCGTATCTATGCGTTTCGTGACACCGCGCTCCCTGGCAAAGGTCCGAAGGAAATGTTCAACCAGTAGCGGAATATCTTCACGCTTATCCCGCAGCGCCGGAAGGTGTATTGGGACGACGTTGATTCGGTAGTAGAGGTCTTCTCGGAAACGCCCGGCTATTATTGCCTCTTCGAGATTCTCGTTTGTCGCAGATATCAGCCTGATGTCGACTTTGATTGAATTTTTCCCACCAAGACGAGTTAATTCCCGCTCTTCCAGTACACGCAGGAGCTTTGACTGTAATGGCAGGCCCAAACCACCGATCTCATCGAGGAACAGAGTGCCACCATGGGCTCGTTCGAATCTTCCTTCAACCGCAGCGTGTGCGCCGGTGAATGCGCCTTTCTCGTGACCAAATAGCTCAGCTTCAATAAGGCTTTCGGGAAGGGCGGCGCAATTCACACCCACGAATGGCCCCGCCCGTCGTGAAGAATTGTAATGTATCGCTCGGGCTACCAGTTCCTTTCCAGTACCCGACTCACCACGCAATATCACGGTCGCCCGACTGTCAGCCACCCGGCGGATAGCCTCAAACACCTCCATCATCTGTTCGCTGCTACCGATGATCTGCGAAAAAGAGTAACGACTTTCGACTTCCCGCCTGAGGTGAGCGTTCTCGCGTTCGATACGCTGCCGCTCGAGTGCCCGGTTGATGATGATGCGCAGTTCGCGCAGATCGATTGGTTTTCGAAAATAGTCGTAAGCGCCTTCCTCGACCGCGTGCTGCGGGGTTTCCGTCTCTTGGTCACCAGTCATCACAATAACGACAGCTTCGGGATTAACGCGCTTTATTTCGGCGATGTTTTTCAGGCCATCCTCCAGCAGATATCTTGGTGGCAGGTGTAGGTCGAGTAGCACCAGATCAGGAGCATCACTGGCGGCCGCCTTCAGGGCGCTGGTGTGGTCAAGACATTGGATCAATTCGAAATCGCGCTTGAGCGCCCACGTTAACTGCTCCTGCAAAGAGCGATCATCATCAACAATGAGGATCTTGTTACTCATACGCTGCACTCAATCAGTTACGGGAAGATAAATCGAGAAAACACTACCACGTTGAAGCTCGCTGTAGACTCGAATCTTGCCTCCATGCATGCGAATTACCTGCTGGCAGGTATAGAGGCCCAGGCCGAGCCCGTTGGTCTTGGTTGTAACAAACGGCGCAAACAATTCGTTCTGAATGAAATCTTCGGGCATTCCTACCCCGGAATCTGCGATCTCGATTAGCACCTGCGGAACATTGCTCTCGCCATTTTGGATCAGCTTGGTGCGAACAGCCAGATGGCCTCCCCAGGGCATCGCCGCGCAGGCATTATCCAGAATGTTGTAAACGGCATTCTCTATTAACAGGGCATCGGCCCAAACCAGAGGCAGGTCGTCATATTCTTCGGTTATGCGAATGCCCCCACCATCCCGGCGTATGTTGTCGAGCGCATTGCATAATACTTCGTTAAGATTGATACGCAACTTAACAATGACTGTATCCTTTTGGTCACGAAAGCGCCGAACCATTTGATCCATTTGCTGAGTCGTTTCGTTCAAGGTACGGACGAGCGAGTCGCGAAATTCGCAGTTATCAAAGTTACCTGGAAAATTTTCAGCCAGACAGCGAAGCCGGAATGAGAGGTTCTTCATGTCGTGCGCCAAAATTGAACCCAGCATGTTCAGCGACTCAATGCGCATCGATTTAACTAACAGCTGGTTCATCAAAGCTAACCTGTCGCGTAAGCCCTGAACCGCCTGCGCCAACATTCCTATCTCGTCAGAACTCGAATTAATGAGAGGGCTAACGGAGCCATGGCCAGCTGTTTCGTCAATGGCGGTGCGAATGGCGTTCAGCTCCCTGGCCGTCGCTTGATACCAGCTCACAGCGGCAGAGGCGGCCGCGCCTATACCTATCAGAGCGAAGCCAATGCGAAGGAACAAGCCTACGCCGAGAGCGCTTAACACAAGCTCGACGATCGGCAAGGAAAGGGCAACGGCGACAAACAGCGCAATTTTTTGTCTCAGCTGCATCAGTGTTAGAATCAGTGCCCGTTCCGAGCAGCGGAAAAATCAATCGTCAGCTGTCAGCGATTCTTGCTGACAACAAGCTGAGAACAAGTCCCAACCTCGTTCGTCTGTTAGTTAATCTTTGACCCGGGTCTCGAAGATGGCGGCAGAGAATCTCTCAGTGACGTCTAGCCTACATCACCCTACGTGTCGCAGTGGCATAACGGCGCGGCACTTGACCAATGGGATGGTCTATCTTCGACATCCGAGGTTTTCATCTCAGATTATTAACATCACGCAATGGAGATTTCTCACCATGTGCGATGGACGAAGCGTCGAGGAACTGAAAGAACTTGCCCCCGGGCATTTGGGCTTCGAGGTCACGGTTGAGCAGGTGCGTTCTACAATCGAATATCTGGCTGACCTTGGTCTGTTGGAAGCCACGAAGAGCAATTCGGATTATAGACGCGTAGTTGACGCTTCCGCCCTCGTCGCGCGCCTCGCGCCGCTGGTTCGCGTGCTAATAAGTAGCTGGTTCGCCTTCGTAACTGTTCTGGCCCTTGTGGTCTGTATCCTCCTGTTGATCGCCGATTGGAGTCGCTTCATTGATCGAGTGGCGGAGGCGGCACGTGATTACCCGATACCCTCAGTCCTTCTTTATTACCTGACTTTCATTCCCATTGCGCTGCTTCACGAGTTGGGACACGCAGTGGTGGTTGGTTATTACGGCGGCGAGGTTCCCGAGATCGTGATCCGCAAGAACGCTCATTTCGCCGTGCTTTGCAACTCCACTGTACTGAAAGAGCGTAAGCAGCTGTTATCGTACCTGCTCATGGGGACCGTGGTGGATGTCTACATCTGGCTTGCTTTGCTCGTGGCTTTCCATTTCAACAGCCATTACCTGCTGCTCATGTTTCTGCTGCCACAGACCGTGTACTTCCTCCTTCACAGTTACTCAATTTTTAATAACTCCGATTATCTGAAAGTTATTGCCACGTGGCTTGACCAGCCAACCCCTGTGCATCCCTGGGACTTTCTTCGCCGTGGCTGGAGACAAGGCCCACAGAGCAAACCGGAGCGCCAATTGCTCTATATAATGACTGCAAGCGTGATCATTAAATTGCTCATGAGCGCCTTTCTGATCTGGACTTTTGTCCGGAAAGAATATCGTGTGCTTATTCTCTATGCGATCTACAAGGGCCTGATCTACGTCATAAGCCATTCGCAACGTTGCGTGAGTAGATTTACACAGTGGCCCACCAGGATCGCGAAAGCCGGGGTCACAGATTAAACGACCGCATCTTCAGGACGAGCAGAGTGGTATCGTCCCTCTGCGACAAGCCCTCTGTAAAGTTCAGCACTCCCTGCGTGATTCGATCTTTGATGCCCTGTGCGTTCAACCCTGCGCTCTTCCTCACCAACCGCTCTAATCGCAGCTCGCCAAATAGCTCATTTGCCTGGTTGACAGCCTCGGTCACACCATCAGAAAAGATCACGAGAACGTCGCCTGGCTCAAGTTTCGTATTGTTCGGGTGATACTCGGCGAAATCGAATGCACCCAGCATCATCGAACCTGACGACAGGTACTCAATAGCACCTCCGGACCGAAACAAGATTGGCGGATTGTGGCCTGCGTTGATGAAGCTAACCGCCCCATCTGACGCAATTAAAGCGCAGAAAAGCGTAAGGAACCGTTTCTCATCAGACTTCCCGACCAACACGCGATTAAGGCTGGCAAGGACCTCCTGAAGAGATAACCCGCTGTTGAACTGAGCCTGAATGACTCCCTGGGCCATGGAGGCGAGCAGCGCTGCAGAAATTCCCTTGCCCGAAACGTCGCCAAGAATAACAACCGAGCGCCCGTCCTGTAGTGTAAACAAGTCGTAGAAATCCCCACCCACGTAGCGACAGGGAATGCTGTGCGCTGAAACTTCAAAATGCGCTGGTTGTTCGAAGGTTGTAGGTAAAAGCGCGAGCTGCACTTCACGCGCGGTCGCAAACTCGTGCTCCAATTGCATTTTCTCTTGCTCCTGCTGCATTAACCGCATACTTTCAAGCGACTTGGAAGCCTCAAAAGCCAGCGACTCCAGCAGCGTCAGTGCACTCTTGGAAAACTCCCCATGCGCCTTGCGGCTGTCGACGTAAAGCACACCAATGATCTTGTGTGTCGCCATCTCTGTTGAGTTGACGCCGTTTTCGCTTATCTGAAAATGACGCAAAGGTACGCAAACGATGCTTCGTAGATTGAGGTTGAATACGCTATGCCGCGTATTCTGGTCACCTTCCAGATAATCCTTTACCACTACGGTGCGCTTCTCGTCGAAAGCTTCTGAAACCACTGTCCGGCTCAGCTGGAACTCGGGGCCAGAGAGAAGGTTGCGCTTATTGTCCCGGGCAATCTTGAACTCCAATTGGTCGCCATCATTCCTCAACAGCAGACAACCGCGCTCAGCGTCTGCCATCTCAATGGCCGCGTCTACGATCAAGCAGAGGACGTCGTCCAGTGTCAGGGAGAATTTGAATGCCTGGTTCACCTCGACGTAACGTGCTAGTCGCTGCAGTTCCTCCTTCGCCGAAACGGCGGCGGCACGCCTTGAATGTGAGAGGTTAAGGCCGTCAGCGCTCTCGACAATCGGGCGCAAAGTCTCCTCTAGAAACTCGACCTGGCCCTCATGTCCTCCGACACCGATCTTATCCTGGTGATGGAGTTCGCAACGAGTAACACGCTGCCCATTGATGAAGAGACCGCTTTTGCTACCTTTGTCAACTAGATAATAGGTGTCGTTGTCGTAAACAATTGCTGCGTGATCACGTGAGACACTGTTGGAAAGCAAGTGCAGATCGTTTTCCAGGCTTCGGCCGATCGTGAAGACCCGCTTCTTCACGGGCACTAATCTATCAACACCGAATTGATCGACAATTCTTAACAAAGCTGGCTTTTGCATGGGCCACCTTGTTCGTAGAGGCTGCGCTAAAGGTCCAACCTATTCAATATGAGGAGAGAGCTTTTGCCTCATCGTCGAAGATCTCCAGCACCGAGCGCAATCCAGTAATCGACAGTAATTGGTAAGCATTGGGCGATGGGTTGAGGAGCTTAAGCTTGCCACCCTCGTTCTTGACGCGGCTAAACGACTTGATGAGTCCGCCGATCCCGGAGCTATCAATAAACGGCACCTCGCCCATGTTGAGCAAAAGATGCTTCTCGCCTTTATTGAGGCATTGAGCGATCGTCTCGCCCAATTGTTCCTCCGGGGGGCCGATAGTCAGATTGCCCTTAAGATCGAGGATCGTAACATTCCCGTTCGTTCTCGGATTGATCTCCATCAGATTCTCTCTAGGCTCGCCCGAAAGTGTGCTCATAACTCTGACCCAGCCGGGGCCAGGCTTGGGATCGAGAACGCCTTTACCGAACGTATTTTAAGATGTCGTTCATCAAGTAAAAGGCGCGGGCTGTGTGGAGTAAGATTGTAGCAAGGGCAAGATGGATTGTCTAAAATTTGGTAGTTGCGCGGGTTCCAGAAGAGGTACGAAGGCGTAAAAGAACAACTCAGCGGCGGACACCCAACAGAGGCGGAGGTTCGACCGCTGTCAGTCTCACGCGGGCGTCCAGAATCACCGCTCCGTGCTCGTGCACAATGAAGGGATTGCAATCGAGTTCAGCTATCTGCGGAATATCGTCGACCATTGCGCTCACACGCAGCAACGCTTCCTCGAGTGCGGCGACATCGCACGGCGGACTGCCGCGAAAGCCTGTAAGCAACGGGTAAGTCCTCAGATTGCGAATCATTTCGGAGGCGTCTTCCTGGGAGAGCGGACTGAGGCGCACAGAAACATCGCGCAACAGTTCCACCTGAACACCACCGGCGCCGCAGGCGACCACGGGTCCGAACTGCGGATCGTTAACGACCCCAACCAGCATCTCGACTCCCCGCGGCGCCATGCGTTGGACCACAAAGCCCGTCGGCGATTGTCCACGTGATGCCAGTCTTTCACTCATCTCACGAGCCGCCGCACAGACTTTCTCAGCACCTCGTAAATGAAGTCGCACAGCGCCCGCTTCAGTCTTGTGAATCAGGCCCTGAGCGATGGCTTTGAGGGCGACTTCTCCACCAATCTGTTCCGCCGCCGCACCAGCCTCTTGCACACTCACGACAATTCTTTGTTCCGCCAGCGGAAGACCATAGTGTGTGCAGAGTTGTGCAGTCTCTTCAGGGGTCAACCAGCCTTCTCCGCGAGCGAGGGCAGCAGCAACCAGCGCTGCTGCTTCGTCGCTGTGCACGTTTTCAAAACTCCGGGCAGCAGTTTCCGGTCTTTCGCGCCATTCCCGGTAGCGGGCAGCGCGAGCCAAAGCAATCGCCGCTGTTTCCGGGAATGAGTAGGAAGGAATGCGTATACCTGTGGCCTGCAACTCCTTCGGCGCTCCCTTAGTTGACAGGAAGACAGACATGAGAGGTTTACTCTTGTCGATGCACTGCGCGGCTTCAGCAATGGCACGCCCTACATCTTCTGAGCGAGTCGCGGGCGGCGGCGTGAAGATTACAATCAAGCCATCTACATTCTTGTCCGCCGCCACAATTTCGACTGCCTGCCGATAGTGCTCAGCAGATGCAGATGCAATCATATCCACCGGATTTCCGACACTCGCACCAGGAGGAAGGAACGCACGCAATTTGCTCTGGCTGATCTCCGACAAGATAGGAACTTCAAGCTCGCGCGCCTCACAAGCGTCGGCGCATAGGATACCGGGCCCGCCTGCATTCGTAATAATCCCCACACGGTGCCCTCGAGGGAGCGGCTGATTCGCCAACAGTGAGGCTACGTCGAAAAGTTCAGCGAGCGTGTCTGTGCGAATTACTCCAGCTTGCCGGAAGAGTGCGTCAACTGTGACATCAGAAGCAGCAAGAAGGGCGCCAGTATGCGAAGAGGTTGCCCGCGCGCCGGCTGCGGACCGGCCGCTTTTGACAACGACAATTGGTTTCTTCCGTCCCACCCGCCGGGCAATCTGAGAAAACTTCTTTGGGTTTCCGAACGATTCGAGATACAGCAGAATCACATCTGTGCCGTTGTCGGATTCCCAATACCGGAGTAGATCGTTTCCGGAAATGTCTGCTTTGTTGCCGACTGAGACAAAGGTCGAGATGCCCAGTCCCAGCGAGTTTGCGTACTCGATGATCGCTAATCCCAGAGCGCCACTTTGCGAAGAGAACCCGACGCGGCCCGGCGGCGGGACGCTGGGTGCGAACGTCGCATCGAGCATAACGGCGGGGTCTGTATTAATCACACCCATACAGTTTGGACCAATGAGCCGCATGCCGGTGGCGCGGCACACCCGCAGCAATTCGGCCTGGCGCGCCTGGCCTTCCTTTCCAGTCTCCGCAAATCCGGCAGATATCACCACCAACGCCTTGACACCTTTGCGTCCGCACGCGGCTGCAACTTCAATTATCTGGCTCGCGGGCACAATAATGACTGCGAGATCGACGGCACCAGGAATTGCTTCGACCGATGGATAAGCCGGCACACACTGAATAACTTCAGCGGCGGGATTAACGGGATAAACTGGCCCCTGAAATCCATAGCTCAATAGGTTGTGAAAGATTTCGCCGCCGAGCGAGCTTCGCTCTCGCGAAGCGCCAATGACCGCAACCGCCCGCGGTTCAAAGAAGAGCTTCAGCGCATTTACTGCCGCGATCGACTCTCGCCTTTCGAAACGTTGGATGGCCTCATTGGTGAAGGACGTCGGAAAGACCACGTGCAACTGTCCGGCGCTCGCGCTGACTTCGATGGGAAAGCCTGATTCTCTGAAAACATGAAGCATGGCGTGATTGGCGGCCACTACTTCAGCCTCAAAGAGTTGGATTCCATTTGCAGAGGCAACCTCAGCCAATTGACCCAGGAGGATGGTACCCAGTCCGCGACCCTGAAAGTCGTTGGCGATGGTAAACGCAACTTCCGCACGATGCTCATCAAGAACTGCAAAGAAGGCATGGCCCACGACACGTTCTTTGTCACCGCTTGAAGCAAGCAGTCCGAAAGTGCCATCGAGATTGATCTCCCGTTTTGCTTCAGCAGCAAGGGCGGAGCCCTTAGCCGGCGCGAAAAACCGCAACCATTGCGATTCCTCTGAGAGCGACTTGAACAGAGCGACTAGTGCCTGTTCATCGTCAGGGCGGCAGGCCCGAACTCGAACAGTTGAACCATCGCGCAAAACCACATCACCATCGCAACGCCCGGTACTTAAAAACGAACGCTTGCCGTAGCGAGATTGCTCATTAACTATCGCTTCAATCAGGGGCTTAGTTTCCATCGCTTTGATGATTATAGGTCATCGAAGCAAGCCATATGCCGTCTGTTCTAGTAAGTGGTTTTCACCTGTGCAAGATTGCAGAAGAGTGACTTTATAGCGATCGAACGTGTGTGCTTTTCCTCATCTTCTTGAGGATCTTTGCCCATTAGAAGTAACCGCAGGTGTGTTTTTTGGAGCGCGGAACTGCGTGAGGCCGTCTCCAACTCCAAAGCAAACCAAAGAATGCTCCGGGTAGGCCCAGCGGTTGCCCGACCAGGCCCCCCACAGATCCGGACGTGCGCAATTCACGCATCCGGTTCCTCGGTACACCAGTGCCAATCGCACTAGCATAGCCAAACACGCTGGCACAGAACGTGAGCAGCCCAA